>JAYQPQ010000013.1:0-32303 GCA_038145405.1 Porticoccaceae bacterium
CGTCAGATTCCAGTAGGCCTCGGGATCACTCAGCGTCAGCCCCCAGTTGGTAATAGTTTCACCGGTGTAAGTGTAGTTCTCGGTGGGGTGGGCGCTCTTGCGTATCCCATTGATGTCGCCGTAGAGATGCAAGCTCAGGTCCTGATTGGACAGGTGCTCCTGGGTAATGGGCTGGGCCAGCGGCAGCGAGTTCCACTCCTCGCGGAACAACAGCGCTGCGGCCTCGGGGCTTCGACCCATCTGGGCAATGCCAGCTCCCTGGCCAGCATCGTTCTGAGCAATCGCACCATGGCAGGTGGCAATGGCCAATAAGGCCAGCAAGGTCAGGTGGATTGGATTTTTCACTTTTTCTCCCTCTTCAAAGAAATAAAAAATTAAGGCAGGCGGTAGGCAATCAGCGCGTCATTTGCAGCCGGATCGCGCAGGAAACTGCCACCGGTGGATGGAAACACCAGGTACTGCTTGCCGTCGTCACCGAGATAGGTGACCGGTACGGAATGGTTGGGCGCATCCAGCAGAATTTCCCACAGCAACTCCCCGGTGCGCCCGTCAAAGGCGCGAAAACGCGAATCATCGGTGGCGCCGACAAAGACCAAGCCACTGGCCGTGGCGATAGTACCGCCCAGGTTGGGCCGGCCGGTATCGCGCAGTTCCTCAGGCAGACTGTCGGTTACACCGAGGTTGACGCGCCAGGCGATATCGCCCGTATGCACATTCACCGCATACAGGCTGCCCCAGGGCGGCTCGTTGCACATCATGTTGGTCTCGGGTTGCTTGAAGCGACCCAGCACGCCGGTCATTTCGTAGGGAATCATGGGATTTTCACCCGGGCCCGCGCCCGAGGTGTCGATCACCAGGGTGCGCTCGCCGCCGCGCAGGCCTATGCCCGTGATCTGCCCCAGGTCCTGCGAATTGACATAAAGCAGGCCCAGTTGCGGGTTGTAGGAAACGCCACCGTAGTTGACGCTGCCATTAGTGCCCGGGAAAGTTACGGTGGGGCGGTTCCAACCCGGCGGGTTATAGGGGCCGCCAACACCGATATTGTTTTCTTCAATAAAATTGCGACACCATTCGGTGTGCTCGGGGGTGAGCTGGGCAATCTCGTCCAGCGTCATACTGACCCGAGCCAATGGCTCGGGCTTCAGCGGGAAGGGTTGGGTCGGCGCTGCCATCTCGCCCGGCACTTCACTGGCTGCCACCGGTCGCTCTTCCACGCCGTAAACAGGTTCGCCGGTGCGCCGGTCGAGCAAAAACAGGATGCCGGCTTTGGCAATGGTAGCTACAGCGGGAATGGTCTCCCCACCGTGGACAATATCGAACAGTGTCGGCGGCGCCGCATTGTCAAAATCCCAGATATCGTGATGCACCAGCTGGAAATGCCAGACATAGTCTCCGGTATGCGCATTGAGCGCGACCAGACTGGTGCCGAACAGGTTGTCACCGTGGCGGTCGCCGCCGTAGCGGTCCCAGTCCGGCGCATCCAGCGGGATAAACACCAGCCCGCGTTCTTCATCGCCCGTCATACCTCCCCAGAGATGCACGGCGCGCTGACGCTCGACGCTCCCCGACGCCCAGGTGTCATAACCCGGCTCGCCTTCCTTGGGCAGCGGCGACCAGCTCCAGAGCAGTGCACCCGTCACCACATCAAAGGCGCGGATCATATTATTGCTCTGCGCCTCCGCGATGCCTGACCGGGCGCCAAAAGAAGATGCTTCGCTGCTCTCGGCTCCGGGGTTGGCCGAGCCGGAAATAATCATGTTGTTCAATACCAGAGGCGGAGAAGATCCGCTGCCGCCGGTACCCGCCAGCACGCCATTTTCACCAAATCCGGGGACGCCGAGGCCGGTTTTGGCATCCAGGGCAATCAATCCCCCCTGTCCTCCAAAAATCACACGCGGGCCGTGTTCGGCATCACCAGGCCAGTACTCCACGCCCCGTGTGGAAGTGAGGGCCTCGTAAGACCAGATTTCCTCGCCCGTAACCGGATTAAGTGCCGAAACCCGACCGTAAGGGTTGGAGATATACATCATGCCATCCACGACCAGCGGCGTGACTTCCGACTGCACAAAGCGCCGGGCGCCTTCTGGAATCGTCTGGCCGCCAAAGCCGAAGCCGCCCGAGACCATCTCCACGCCGGGCGGGCGCAGGCGATACACCCAGGCAACTTCCAGCTGGTTGACGTTTTCCGGTGTGATCTGTGTCAGGGGCGAAAAGCGCATGCCCCCCTTGTCCTGGCCATAGGTTGACCAATCGCCATCGAAGACAGGCTCGCTGCAGGCTGCTGCCAGCAGCACGACAGGCAGGAAAAATAGGCGTCCTCTCACTCCCCTCTCCTTATATTTTTGTTGAGGTCGGACGGTCCATCTTAGCGCCGACTGATGCGTGCGTGCCACTAGATTTGTTAAGCTGGCAGGCATCGGGGCAATAAAAAAACCCGCCAAAATGGCGGGTTATTTTTATTGGTAGCGGGGGCTGGATTTGAACCAACGACCTTCGGGTTATGAGCCCGACGAGCTACCAGACTGCTCCACCCCGCAATTGATCTTTTCGAAGACCCGTCTGGCGTTAGGGTCAATCACAACTGAGGACGCGGATTATAGGGAGGCGCTTTGAGCAGGTCAACCGAGCCTTTTCGAATAAAGGATAGAGAAATGCAAAAGAGCTTCGATATAAAAACAAAGCCCCAATAATGGCGCTTGTCTGAAGGTGGTGCCCACGTCCGGACTTGAACCGGAACGGCTTGCGCCACTACCCCCTCAAGATAGCGTGTCTACCAATTCCACCACGTGGGCATAAAACTTCAGTTGAGTAACAGACCAATGCTGCTACGGTCGCTGTGCTGGCCTACGGCCAGTTAGCGCAATTTACTCGACCGGAACGTCACCTGAGGGAGCGACAACATCTTCCGGTACCTCATTCAAGGGAGGCTGTACCGAGCCCGGGGCGCTCTGCTGCAGGAAGGGCAGGTCGGCGGAGACGCCCACTGTTGCGTTATCGCGCGCCAAAATCGCCAGTGCAAAGCTGGAGATAAAAAACAGGGTGGAGAGAATGGCCGTCAGCTTGGCGAAGAAGGAAAAGCCGCCGGCGCTGCCGAATACTGTGTTAGCTCCGCCTGAGCCGAAGGATGCGCCCATCTCCGCGCCCTTGCCTTGCTGCAAAAGAATCAACCCAATGATGGCCAAGGCCAGAAAAAAGTGCACTATCAAAACCATGCTTTCCATCGATCAACCTACCTTTGATTGATTTGCCGCCTGGCAAATCGCAATAAATTCATCTGCTTCCAATGAAGCCCCGCCAATCAGGCCACCATCTATGTCCGTTTGCGCAAACAACTCCAGCGCATTGGCCGCCTTGACACTACCCCCGTAAAGCAGGGGGATGCTGCGCCCCACCTGCGCACGAATCATAGCGTGCATGTCCTGCGCCTGCTCCGGCGTGGCGGTTTCGCCCGTGCCGATGGCCCAAACCGGCTCATACGCCAGCAGACATTTCTGCCAATCTTGTCTGTCCAGTACCGCCAGCAAGGGCGCCAGCTGTTCACTGACCACCTGCTCGGCTCGACCCTGAGCACGTTGTTCGGTAGTTTCGCCGAGGCAAATTACCGGCTGCAGCCCGTGGCGCAGCGCCTGTTGCACCTTGGACAGCACCATCGCGCTGGTCTCGCCGTGACCCAAGCGACGTTCGGAGTGGCCCAAAATTACCTTGCTGACACCCCAATCCCGCAACATGCGGGCGGAAATATCGCCGGTGTAGGCCCCCTCTTCGGCAGCGCTCATGTCCTGCGCACCCAGAGCCAGGATGCTGCCGGCGAGCCGCTCGGCCGCGGATGCCAGCAGGGTAAAGGGCGGGCAAATTGCCACCTCTACCGCGTTCAGTCCCACCAATTTCAGCCGCAGCTCATCGATCAACCGCTCGGCGAATTCTCGCGAGCCGTTCATCTTCCAGTTGCCGATCACATGGCAGGGGGTGAACGTCAAAACTTTGCCTCAAAAATGGGCGTGCATCTTAGCCGAGTTGGGTGCTTGCCTCAAGCGCAAAGCGGCCCGGCTGTCAGGCGGCCAGCGCACGAATGGCATCAGCTATCTGATTGGCCTGACGCCTGATCTGACTGTCTTCAAGGCCCTCGACCATGACGCGAATGAGGGGTTCGGTACCCGAGGCGCGCAGCAGGACCCGCCCCTTGTCGGCCAGCTCGGATTCAACCGCAGCCACCGCCTGCATCACCTGGGGATGCTCCAGTAGCGTCTTACCGTCGGCAACTTCAATATTGATCAACACCTGCGGTACCTTGCGCATGCCAGATCGCAGTTCGTCGAGGCGTTTGCTTTCGTCTACCAGGCTATGCAGCACTTGCAGCGCCGCCACGATACCATCGCCGGTCGATGTAAGGTCGCTGCAAATGATGTGGCCGGAGGACTCACCACCCAACTGGTAGCCCTTCTCGCGCATGGCTTCAATCACGTAGCGGTCGCCAACCTTGGTGCGCACGAAGGGCATGCCCATGGCCTTGACGGCCAGCTCCAGCCCCAGGTTGGACATGAGTGTACCCACCAGCCCGTTAAGCCGGCCTTCGCGATGCAGGCGCCGCGCGATGATATAGACCAACTCGTCGCCATCCACCAGGGCACCGGTGCGATCGACAAACTGCACCCGGTCGCCGTCGCCATCGAAGGCCACGCCCAGGTCGGCCTTTTCATCGAGAACGCGCTGCTGCAGGGCGGCGGGGTCGGTTGAGCCGCAGTCCTTGTTGATATTAAAGCCATCGGGCTGAACGCCGATTGCGATTACGGTGGCGCCCAGTTCGGTAAAGACCTTTGGCGCGATGTGGTAGGTCGCACCATGACCGCAATCCACCACCATGCGCATACCAGCCAATGAGAACCAGCGCGGCACCGTGCTTTTACAGAACTCGATGTAGCGCCCCGGTGCATCGGCAATGCGGAAGGCTTTACCCAGTTGGGCGCTGCTTTTGGTCACCAGCGGCTTTTCCAGCCAGGACTCAATCTCGCACTCGACCAGATCGGGCAGCTTGTAGCCATCGCCGGAGAAAAACTTGATGCCGTTGTCTTCAAAGGGATTATGGGAGGCGCTGATAACGATACCGGCAGCGGCGTGGTAGGCATTAGCCAGGTAGGCAATGGCCGGGGTTGGCATGGGTCCCAACAGCCCGACATCGGCGCCAGCAGCGATCAGGCCGGCTTCGAGCGCCGATTCCAGCATATAGCCGGAGACGCGTGTGTCCTTGCCGATCAGAAAGATATTGCGATCGGCGGTGTCGTCGCTCAGGGTCTGGCCGGCGGCCCACCCCAACTGCATGACAAAATCTGCCGTGATAGGTGCCTTGCCTACCTCGCCGCGAATGCCATCGGTGCCAAAATACTTACGCTTCATGCTTGATTCCGTTCCTGGTTAAACGCCTGCCATACCCTGAGCATATCCCGGGTTGGCCCTACATCGTGAACACGCAGTATTGTGGCGCCTCCCTGCAGTGCCAGCAAACCCAGGCTGATGCTGCCCGGCATGCGCTGATCCACGGCGCGCCCTGTGAGGGTACCGATCAGGCTTTTACGCGACAATCCCACCAGTACGGGATAGCCCAGTGCAACCAGTTCCGGCAAGCGCGTCAGCAATTGCAGGTTTTGCTGCAGCGTCTTGCCAAAGCCGAAACCGGGATCCAGGCAGATACGCTGTTTGTCGATGCCAGCGCCACGACAAAGCTCAGCCCTGGCTTGCAGGAAGGCGATTACTTCGGACACCACGTCCTGGTATTGGGTGTGTTGCTGCATCACACCCGGTTCGGCCGACATGTGCATCAGACACAGCTGCGCCGAGCCCGCGCTAACCGCGGCGAGGGCATCAGGGCGCTGTAGCGCACGCACATCGTTGATCATAGCCACGCCGGCGGCCAATGCGGCCCGCATCAGGGCCGGCGAACTGGTATCCACGGACAGGGGGCAATCAAAGCGACTGTGCAGTGCTTCTACCACCGGCATGACCCGCTCCAGCTCCTCCTGCTCGCTGACAGGCTCAGCGCCGGGACGGGTGGATTCGCCACCGATATCCAGCACAGCGGCCCCCTCCTCCAACATCTGCTCGGCCCGCTGCAGCACGGCATCGAGCAGCACCTGGCCGCGGAACAGGCTACCGCCATCGGAAAAGGAATCCGGAGTGATATTGAGAATGCCCATTATGCCGGGCTGGCGAAGATCGAGCATGCTGGCGGCCGGCCGGAGTAAAAGAAATGGGGTGGCCATTGCCACCCCACCCGATTAGGTTTCCTGGGCAGGGCCACCGAGCGGCGCAGAATCGTCGCGCGGAGCTGCCGGAATTTCACTGCCGGATGGTCCCTGACCACCGTGCCAATCTTTGGGCGGTCGCACCTTGCGCCGCGCCATCAGATCGGCGACCTGCTCGCTGTCGATGGTTTCGTATTCCATCAGGGCATCTTTCATGGCGTGCAGGATGTCTTGGTTGTCCTCTATGATTTTTTTGGCGCGCTCATAGCAGCTGTCGATGATATGGCGCACCTCGGCATCGATGGCGTTGGAAGCCTCCACTGAATAGTTCTTGGACACCGCGCCCATGCCCTGCTCGGACTGTTCTTCTCCGTAGTGCAGGGGTCCGAGTTTTTCCGACAGACCCCACTTGGTGACCATGCTGCGGGCCAGCGCAGTAGCGCGCTCAATGTCATTTTGTGCGCCTGTGGTGACGCCGTCCTCGCCGTTGATCTGGGCTTCGGCAATGCGACCACCAAAAAGCGAACAGATCTGGCTCAGTATCGCCCGACGGCTCAGACTGTATTTGTCGTCTTCCGGCAGGAACTGGGTAACGCCCAACGCGCGACCGCGCGGAATAATGGTGACCTTGTGGATGGGGTCGTGCTCGGGCATGAGCCAGCCGACAATGGCGTGACCGGCCTCGTGATAGGCGGTATTGGCTTTTTCTTCCACCGACATCACCATGGATCGTCGCTCGGCGCCCATCAGAATCTTGTCGCGAGCTTTTTCGAAGTCAGCCATGGACACTGTGCGATGGTTCAGACGCGCCGCCATCAGGGCTGCTTCGTTGACCAGGTTAGCCAGATCGGCACCGGAAAAACCCGGCGTGCCGCGCGCAATAATGGCGGGGTTGACGTCGGTGTCCAGCGGCACCTTTTTCATGTGCACTTTGAGAATCTGCTCGCGACCCCGAATATCCGGCAGACCGACATAGACCTGGCGGTCAAAGCGGCCGGGGCGCAACAACGCCTTGTCGAGCACGTCTGGGCGGTTGGTGGCAGCAATGACAATCACGCCTTCGTTACCTTCAAAGCCGTCCATCTCAACCAGCATCTGGTTGAGGGTTTGCTCGCGCTCGTCGTGACCGCCGCCATAGCCGCCGCCGCGATGACGTCCCACCGCGTCGATCTCGTCGATAAAGACGATACAGGGAGCCTGCTTCTTGGCCTGCTCAAACATGTCGCGCACGCGGCTGGCGCCGACTCCCACGAACATTTCGACAAAGTCGGAACCTGAAATGGTAAAGAACGGCACCTTGGCTTCGCCGGCAATGGCCTTGGCCAGCAGGGTTTTACCCGTACCGGGAGGGCCTACCATCAGCACGCCGCGCGGGATATTACCGCCCAGGCGCTGGAACTTGGCCGGATCGCGCAGATAGTGCACCAGCTCTTCGACATCTTCCTTGGCCTCGTCCACACCGGCGACATCGGCAAAGGTCGTTTTTATCTGGTTTTCATTGAGCAGACGCGCCTTGCTCTTGCCGAAGGCCATGGGGCCGCCGCGGCCGCCGGCGCCACCCTGCATCTGGCGCATGAAAAACATGAAAACGGCGATAATGATCAGTATCGGGAATGACGCCACCAGCAGCTGCATCAGCAGGCTGGGTTCTTCCGGCAAGCGGCCGCTTACATTGACGTTATTCTGTAGCAGATCGTCCATCAAGCGACTGTCGGGTACGCTGGGCTGAACGGTCTGAAAGTCATCTCCATTGCGCAGCGTGCCGAAGATCACGCCGTCGGCAAAGACCACTTCACTGACCTGCTGATTCTGCACTTGCGTAACGAACTCGGTATAGGAGAACTCCGAGCGCGGTGTCGGCTGGTTCAGGTTCTGGAACACTGCCATCAGAACGGCCGCAATGACCAGCCAGAGCACGAGATTTTTAGCCATCTTTATCCTTCCAACATCCCCAAACGGGGTGATTACAACTCATACTAGACCCAGACCGGCGCAAAAACCATTGCCGGAATGTCACCTTGGCTGGCGGGTTTTTAGCCCGGTAGCCACCAGGTAGACTTCCGCCGAACGAGCGCGCGAGGCCTTGGGCTTGAAGATTCTCACCTGATCGAACAGCTCGCGGCAGATCTTCACAAAACTGTCGAAGCCTTCACCCTGAAAGATCTTGGCGACGAAACTGCCGCCGGGTCTGAGCGTGGTCTGGGCGAAATCCAGGGCCAGTTCTACCAGGTACATCATGCGAGGCTGGTCGACTCCCTTTACCCCACTTAAGTTGGGGGCCATATCGGAAATCACAAGATCGGTGCCCGGCTCATCAATCAGCGCGACCAACTGGCTGTAGACCGCATCCTCGGTGAAGTCGCCCTGGACAAATTGCACGCCGGCCAGCGCATCCATGGGCAGGATATCGGAGGCCAGCAGCTTGCCCTGATGCCCAATGCGCTGAGCTGCCACCTGACTCCATCCGCCAGGTGCGGCACCCAGGTCGACAACCTGTACCCCCGGCCGCAATAGACGGTATTTGTCGTCCAGCTCCATCAGCTTGTAGCAGGCGCGCGAGCGATAGCCCTCTTCCTGGGCCCGCTTGACGTATTCGTCGCTGAAATGTTCGCGCAGCCAGCGATGGCTGCTTTTGCTTTGCGCCAAGGGTAGGTTCTCGAAATGCCTGGTTGGTATGGGACAAGTATAGCGGCAGGGCGCCCTTTCGGGCGCCCTGCGCTGATCAAAAATTAACCTAAGGAGCCAATAGTCGGAATCAGAAATTCCAGGTACCCTGCAGCCCAAAGCTGCGCGGCGGCTCGACAAAGCCATAGTGGCTGTTGGCACCGGCGAGGCGTTCGCTCAGCGGCGTGTTGTTGGTGTAGGGGACCACGGTCTCGTCGGTCAGGTTGCGTCCGAACAGGGCCAGTTCCCAGCTGTCATCCAGACTGCTCAGGGCCAGGCGGAAGTTGAGCTTGTAGTAGGCATCCTGAACGGTAGCCGGATCGTTTTTCTGCGAGGTGAAATACTCGTCGGAGAACACCAGGTCCAGTGTGGATTGCAGCTGAATTCGATTGCCTAGGGTCATAATGTGGTCGGCTGAGAGCGCACCAGACCAATCGGCCACATACTGATTGGATTGGCCCGCGTAGTCGCAATAACCCTGGCTGCCGATGACCAGATCTGGCGTCTGACCAACGTAGCATTCGCCATTGCCATATTTGTCGAACTCGAAATCGAGCGTGCCGAAGGAACCGGACAGCATGAGGCTCTCAGTCACCGCCCAGCGACCGTCCAGCTCGATGCCCCAGATGCTGGCCTTGGCGGCATTGTCGACATTGAAGCCCAACACGCCGTCAAAAATGCTCACTTGCAGATTTTCGTATTGGGTGCGGAACAGCGCCATATTGAGCTCGGCGGTACCATCCAGCAGCATGACTTTGGATCCGAGCTCCAGCGTCAGGGCATTCTCGTCTTCGAATTCAAAGGCTCCAGGGCCGATGGTGGCAAGCGGATTGCGCGGATCCAAGCCGTTGGTGCCGAGTCCGGGAACCGCATTGGATCGGCCGTCAAATCCGCCAGCCTTGAAACCGGTGGCTGCCGAGGCATACACCATGGCATCGGGCGTGAGGTCGTACTGGGCATTGACGCCCCAATCCAGACTGGTGTCGGTGCGCGATCCGGAAATATCGTGACCAATCAACTGCACTTCAAACAGCGAGTAGGCGAGCAAGGCTAGCGTGGGGTTGCCGACGTAGGCCGAGCCATCCTCAGCGGTCAGATTCATGACCCGATGGGCGTCCTTTTTCTCCTCGCTGTAGCGCGCACTGGTAGACAGACGCAGTCGATCCGACAGATCCCAGGTAGCCTGGCCGAATAAGGCCCAGGAATCGTTGTCCTGGTCCAGGGTGCGATTGGCTCCGGTCGAGGGCAAGGCATTACCCAGCTGGGCAGCACCGGTTACGCCGGTACCGGCATTGCCGGTCATACTGTGCACATAGGCCGCCGAGCTGGCGGTAGGGGCGTCCGGGAATACTGTGGGCACCAATGCCAGATAAGCGGGCAGTACGCGACCCAGAATACCGGGATAGGCCAGCGCCGTAGCGGCCTGATCGAGAAAGGTATTGGCTGGTAAGCTGATGCGATCGAGTGTGCTCAGCTCGCTGGTCTGGTAATTGACGCCGGCCAGCCACTCGAAGGTGCCGCCGGCCGCCGAAGTGAGGCGAAACTCCTGACTGAACTGCTCGTATTCCTCATCGAGGAACACGTCAAAGCCATTGGCGCCGGAAAAGTCGCAATCGCACAATTCGCTGAATTCATAGCTCAGGCTTGAGCTGATCGCAGTCAGCTCCATGTTGCCGATCTCGTACTCTGCACGCAGGGTGAAGTCGCTGGAGTCGTTGTCGCTGAAATCTCCATTGGAGGTGCGCCGGTAGTTTTGCGTGGTATCCAGCACGGCAGCATCCTGGCCGAAACCGCTCAGCACGACCACGGTGGTGGCTCCAGTCGTGGCCGTCTGCAGGGGCATTGCACCCGGCACGGTCAGCATCTGGAAGTAGGCCAGCGGCCCAATCGCTACATCGTCGATAATCTCGACCTGGCGGCCGCGAACGTCAAAGTTGTTCTGCTCGTACTTGAGCGTCAAATCCAGCGCATCGCTGACTTCCCAGGCCAACTTGATGCGCGTCGTGGATTCGCTGCGCGAGGGCTCATCATTGTTCAGGAAGCTGTTATCCAGATAGCCATCGGTCTCGCGCGAACGGTAGCTGAGTCGACCACCGAGACGATCGGAGAGCGGTGCGGTCATCACCAGCGTGGTTTCCTGTTCGCCGAATTCGGGCACGACGCCGACGCTGAGCGCGCCACCGAACTCTGCCCCGGGCTGACGGGTGGTCAGGCTGATAGCGCCAGCGATGCTGTTCTTGCCAAATAGGGTGCTCTGCGGCCCGCGCAGCACCTCGACCCGTTGCATATCAAACAGGGGTGCGCGGTAGAGCTGGCCGCGACCGTAATGCACGCCATCCACAAACATGGCCGAACTCTGCTCGAAACCGGGATTGATACCGGAGCCGATGCCGCGGATATAGATGTTATTGCCTACCCCTGTTTCAGACATAGTCAGGTTGGGGATGAAGGCCTGAATCTCCTCGATGCGATCCAAGCCAGCATCTTCCAGCTTGGAACCCGACAACACGCTGAGGGAAATCGGCACTTCCTGCAGCGTCTGTTCGCGGCGCTGGGCCGTAACAATGATTTCCTCCAGCATCATGGGTGCCGATTGAGGCGCCTGCTGGGCCTGTATACCGCCGCAGCATAGGCCTGCAAAAAATGCCGGGTACAGTGCGGCAAGGTGAACGCAACGAGTCGAGCCAAGGCTAGTCATTTTCCCCCCCTCGTGACTGAGTGAATCTCATGCCACTGCTATTAATTGGTATTATCATAGTCAGCAAGGTCGACCAACACAACAAAACAACGCAGCAATCAATCTATGGATAATCGCCAGCTTCGCGCTATTGGGCATCGCCTCAAGCCCGTCGTTACTCTGGGCAACAGTGGGTTGTCGGAAGGTGTGTTGAACGAATTGAACCGCGCACTCAACGACCACGAGCTGATCAAGGTGAAAATTGCTGGCGACGATCGCGAAGAACGCGCCGAACTGGTGGCGCGGATGGCAGAGGCCTGCTCTGCCGAAGTTGTGCAGCAAATTGGCAAGACGGCACTGCTGCTGAGACGCAATTCGCGACCCAACCCGCGCACGTCCAATCTGGTCAGAGGGCTGACCGCTTAGAGATATTCGACAGAGTCGATCTCGTACTCGGTAATGCCGGCCGGGGTCTGAACCTTGATGGTTTCACCAACTTCCTTGCCAATCATGGCGCGCGACAGGGGCGAGGTTACCGACACCTTGCCGGCTTTGACGTCGGCTTCATCGTCGCCCACGATCTGGTAGCGAACTTCTTCTTCTGTCGTCAGATTCAGCAGGGTAACGGTGGCGCCGAAAATCACCTTGTCACCGAGCGGCATAGTGCTGACATCAATGATCTGCGCATGCGATAACTTGCTTTCGATTTCCCGAATACGCCCCTCGGCAAAACTCTGTTGCTCGCGGGCAGCGTGATATTCGGCGTTTTCCTTAAGATCTCCGTGCTCGCGCGCCTCGGCAATGGCCTTGATGATGCGCGGGCGATCCTCGCGCTTGAGACGCTCGAGTTCCTCCCGCAGCTGCTCCGCCCCCTGCCGGGTCATGGGCACGCGGGTGGTCATCTCAGCTCCTGGTGCACGTCCTGCAACCGGTAAACCCGGTCTTCACGCGCAGTTTCCAGGGACATGGCAATGGCTTCGCCACCTGCCAGCGTGGTGGTGTAATAGACACCAGCCTGTTCGGCACTGGAACGAATGGTCGATGAGTCAGCGATGGCCTGGCGCCCCTCGGTGGTATTGATGATCAGCGATATCTCATCGTTCTTGATCATGTCCACGATGTGGGGTCGGCCTTCGCGCACCTTGTTAACTGCCTCGACTTCGATGCCGGCTACCTTCAGGAAGTCCGCCGTGCCGCGCGTGGCAACCAGCCGGAAGCCCTGCTTTTTCAGCACGCCGGCAACGCGAATCAGTTTTTCCTTGTCGACATCGCGCACGCTGAGGAAGGCACAGCCCGAGGTCGGGATGGGCGAGCCGGCACCCTGCTGGGCCTTGCGGTAGGCCTCGGCGAAGGTCTTGCCGGTGCCCATGACTTCACCCGTCGATTTCATTTCAGGACCCAGGATGGGGTCGACGCCGGGAAACTTGTTGAAGGGGAAAACCGCTTCCTTGACGTTGAAATAGCCGGGAATAATTTCCCGCGTGAAGCCCTGCTCTTCGAGCGAACGGCCGGCCATACAACGTGCAGCGATTTTGGCCAGGGAGGCACCCATGCTCTTGGATACAAAGGGCACAGTGCGGGAGGCTCGGGGATTCACCTCGATCACGTAAATTTCGTTGTCCTGCCAAGCCAGCTGCACATTCATCAAGCCTACGACGCCGAGTTCGACCGCCATCTGGCAAACCCAGTCGCGCATCTTGTCTTGCACCTCGGCCGGCAGCGAATAGGGCGGCAGCGAGCAGGCGGAGTCACCGGAGTGAATACCTGCCTGTTCGATGTGCTGCATGATGCCGCCAATCACGACACGCTGGCCGTCGCTGACGGCGTCGATATCCACTTCAATGGCCGCGCCAAGGAAGTGATCGAGCAGCACCGGGGCGTCTTCACTGACCTTGACCGCCGCCGTCATGTAGTTATTCAGTTCGCCTTCGGAGTAGACAATTTCCATGGCGCGACCACCCAGCACATAGGACGGACGCACGACCAGGGGATAGCTAATATCGCGCGCCTTTTCGAGGGCTTCTGCCTCGGAGCGCACAGTGGCATTAGGTGGCTGCAGCAAACCCAGTTTTTCGATCATTTTCTGGAAGCGTTCGCGATCTTCTGCGCGGTCGATGGCGTCCGGCGTAGTGCCAATAATGGGCACCCCAGCCTGCTCCAACTTGCGCGCCAGTTTCAGCGGTGTTTGGCCGCCAAACTGAACGATCACGCCTTGCGGCTTTTCCAAGCGCACGATTTCCAGTACATCCTCTAGGGTGACCGGCTCGAAAAACAGACGGTCGGAGGTGTCGTAATCGGTGGAGACCGTTTCCGGGTTGCAGTTCACCATGATGGTTTCGTAGCCGTCCTCGCGCATGGCGAGTGCGGCATGAACGCAGCAGTAGTCGAACTCGATGCCCTGGCCGATACGATTGGGACCGCCACCGAGCACCATGATCTTGGCGCGATCGGTCGGACTGGCTTCGCACTCCTCCTCATAGGTGGAATACATATAGGCTGTAGCCGTGGCAAATTCAGCAGCGCAGGTATCCACGCGCTTGTAGACCGGATGAACGTCGAGCTTCCAGCGATGATCGCGTACCACATCCTCCTTGACCTTAAGCAGTTGCGCCATGCGGGCATCGGAAAAGCCCTTGCGTTTGAAGCGGCGCATGGCGGCGGTGTCGATGCCCTCCAGACCCAGCTTTGCGATGTGCGATTCGGTCTTGACCAGATCTTCCAGCTGCACCAAGAACCAGGGGTCAACCGCGCACAGGCGATGGACTTCCTCCACCGGCATGCCAATACGGAACGCATCGCCCAGATGCCAGATTCGCTCGGCTCCCGGACTGCTGATCAGGCGGCGCAGATTGGTGGCGACATCCGGATCGCTCAGATCGAGACGCGACTCGAGCCCGACCGAACCTACTTCCAGCCCGCGCAGGGCCTTCTGCAAAGACTCCTGGAAGGTACGGCCAATGGCCATCACCTCGCCCACCGACTTCATTTGCGTCGTCAGGCGCGCGTCGGCCTTGTTGAATTTCTCAAAGGTAAAACGGGGAACCTTGGTGACCACGTAGTCGATGGTTGGCTCGAATGAAGCCGGGGTGGCACCACCGGTGATTTCGTTGCGCAACTCGTCCAGCGTATAACCCACGGCTAGCTTGGCGGCGATCTTGGCGATGGGAAATCCCGTCGCCTTGGAAGCCAGCGCCGAGGAACGCGAAACCCGGGGATTCATCTCGATCACCACCAGGCGTCCGGTTTCTGGGTGCACGGCAAACTGTACATTGGAGCCGCCGGTCTCGACGCCGATTTCGCGCAGCACCGCAATCGAGGCGTCGCGCATCAGTTGGTATTCCTTGTCCGTCAGAGTTTGTGCCGGAGCTACCGTAATGGAGTCGCCGGTGTGCACACCCATGGGATCGAAGTTCTCAATGGAGCAGACGATGATGCAATTGTCGTTACGATCCCGCACCACCTCCATTTCATATTCCTTCCAACCGAGCAGCGATTCATCGATCAGCAGTTCGTTGGTGGGCGACATGCGCAGGCCGCGACGGCAAATCTCTTCGAACTCTTCCTTGTTATAGGCCACTCCACCACCGGAACCCCCCATCGTGAAGGAGGGCCGCACGATGAGCGGATAACCAAACAGTTCGGGCACTGCCAGGGCTTCTTCCAGCGTGTGCACGATGCGGGAACGCGGGGTCTCCAGGCCGATGGCCTTCATTGCCTTATCGAAGAGTTCACGGTCCTCGGCCTTTTCGATGGCTTCGGAGCGGGCACCGATCAGCTCGACGCCGTATTTCTTCAGTACGCCGTGTTCCTCCAGCGCCAGGGCACAATTCAGGGCAGTCTGTCCGCCCATGGTGGGTAGCAGGGCATCCGGCCGCTCCTTGGCGATGATGCGCTCGACGGTCTGCCAGTCCACCGGCTCGATGTAGGTGGCATCCGCCATGGCCGGGTCGGTCATGATGGTGGCCGGATTGGAGTTCACCAGGATGACGCGATAGCCCTCTTCCCGCAGTGCCTTACAGGCCTGGGCACCGGAATAGTCGAACTCGCAGGCCTGGCCAATCACGATGGGCCCGGCGCCGATGATAAGAATGGATTGAATGTCTTTGCGTTTCGGCATGATTCTCTTCAGTTATTTCGAGTGCGCAGTCATCAGGCTGATAAAACGGTCAAAAACCGGCGCAATGTCGTGGGGGCCGGGGCTCGCTTCGGGGTGACCCTGAAAGCTGAATGCGGGCGCATTGGTGAGCTCAATGCCCTGCAGGGACTGATCGAAAAGCGACTTGTGTGTGGGCCGCACGTGACTGGGCAGGCTGTCTTCATCGATGGCAAAGCCGTGGTTTTGGCTGGTGATCATTACCTTGCCGGTAACCAGATCGATGACGGGATGGTTGGCGCCATGATGGCCGAATTTCATCTTCACCGTTTTTGCACCTGCTGCCAGGCCTAGTAATTGGTGGCCCAGGCAAATGCCAAACACCGGTAAACCCTGGTCGATGAAAGTGCGAATGGCTTCGATAGCGTAGGTACAGGGTTCCGGATCGCCAGGCCCATTGGACAGGAACACGCCATGAGGTTTTAGCGCCAGAACCTGATATGCCGGCGTCTGGGCGGGAACCAGAGTAACGCGGCAGCCGCGATCGACTAGCATGCGCAGAATATTTTTCTTAACGCCGAAATCATAGGCCACGACGCGCCAGGGCAGATGGTCGGGAATTTGTTCGGGTTGGCCCAACTGCCAGGTAGGGCGAATCCACTCGTAAGGCTCGGTGGTGGTGACTTCCTTGGCCAGATCCATGCCCTTGAGTCCGGGGAAGGCGCGCGCCAGCTCCAGGGCCTTGGCCTCATCGATAGCGCCCGCCATAAGGCAGCCGTTCTGCGCACCCTTCTCGCGCAGAATGCGCGTCAATTTGCGGGTATCGATCTCGGCGATACCCAGAATATTTTGGTGGCGCAGGTATTCATCCAGCGCCAGCGTGCTACGAAAATTGCTGGCGAGCGGCGACAGATCGCGGATAACGAGCCCGGCGACCTGAGCGGCATTGGATTCCGTATCTTCTTCGTTGGTCCCGACGTTGCCGATATGGGGATAGGTCAGGGTCACGATCTGTTTGCAGTAAGAGGGATCGGTGAGAATCTCCTGATACCCGGTCATGGCCGTGTTGAACACAACCTCGCCGACAGACACACCTTCGGCGCCAATGGAAATGCCGTGGAAGATGGTGCCGTCACTCAGAGCGAGTATGGCTGGGACGTTTAGGTCTTCGGTCAAGGGAACCCCTGTATACTTGGCGCGAATTGGATGATCCAAGCGGCCTGGCGGGCCACGGTGAATCTCGTTCAGCAGTGCGACGGGGCGTCAGAAGGCCAAATTCAGGCTGCAAAAAAGCGAGGGAAGTCTGTGTGACCTGCCTCGCATCAGTGGATTCGAGCCTGCTAGCTGTACGACGTTTTCAGGGCGTTACAACCACGTCACTGCTAGAAAATTATTATACGTCCAAAATGGGTTCACAGTCCATTCCACTTTGCCCCTTTAAAAAAGAAAAACCCCGCAAACTTCACGGGGTTCCTCTCGTCATGCCAGACAACTTCTGCTCTTAGACAGCGGCAGACTTGGCAACTTCTTTCACTGCTTCGTCAGCAGTTTTGAGGCCTTTCTCAAACCAGCTCTTGTATTCCTCGGCAGTTTCCTGGGCCAGCTTTACGCTGCCTTGGGCTGCTTCAGTCAGTTTGCTGGCGTACTCTTCAACAAAGGCAGTTTCCTTGGCAACAAAGGTTTTCAGGTCGGAAATGTCTTTGGCCAGTTCCAGTTGGGCTTCTGAGCTCTCAACATAGAGATTTGCCAGGCTGACTTGAGTTTCCAGCGTCTTGGAAAACAGGCGTCCGTTGATGGCCACGAGGTCTTTGGTGGCGGAAATCGCTTCCTTGCCAAAGGAGCAAAAGGTAGTCAGTACTTTAGTTTGCATAATCTATCCTCCAGGGATAGCTAAATAGGCGGCACTACGTTGTGCACTGCACTATATGGCGCATACTAAAGGCCATTTCAAGGCTGGTCAACAACTTTTTTGTGCATTGCACTATAACCTGGGCTCCATTTTCGTCACGATCCAAGGGAAGCCAAGCTCGCAACTGGATAAGGTACTTGCATACCGGAGAGGCGCTGGGATTTCTGGGTCCGACCATTGCCGGACTGGTGTCTTTGGCGAGTATTTTTCTTGTTTGGACCGGTTTGGCCCTCGCCTACCGGCGCCTCCTAGCGCCCATTTTCAACAGATAGGTGCAAAATCAAAATGCCCCTGACATCCAGGGCATGTTTTTATGAAAGGAACTAAAACTGCATGTGCAGGCCGCCATTTACAGGAATATTGGCACCGGTAATGTAGGCTGCCGACTCGCTGCAGAGAAAGGCCACTACGGCTCCGATCTCGGCGGGTTTACCCAGGCGACCGACAGGTACCGACGCAATAATTTTGTCGCGAATCTCACGCGGTACCGCCATGGCCATGGGGGTTTCGATATAGCCCGGGGAGATGGAATTCACGGTGACGCCTTTGCTCGCCGTTTCCTGCGCCAGCGCCATGGTAAAGCCGTGTACACCGGCCTTGGCCGCTGAGTAGTTGGTCTGCCCAAACTGTCCCTTCTGGCCATTCACCGAAGAAATATTGATCACCCGGCCGTACCCGCTTTCCATCATGGCGTCGATGAGCTGGCTGGTAACGTTGTAGAGTGAATTAAGGTTGGTGCTGATCACAGCATCCCAGTGTTCCCGTGGCATTTTTTTCAGGGTGGTATCGCGCGTTATCCCGGCACAGTTCACCAGAATCTGGATGGGCTGGCCGGTCTGTTCGATCACTTGGCGGATCATGGCTCCCGAAGACTCATAATCCGCCACGTTGCCGGCTGCCAGACCGACCTCGATGCCCTCGGCGCGCAGCGCCTTTTGCCAGGCTTGCGCCTGCTCCTGTTCGCTGGGAAGGTGGTTGGCAAAAACGCGGTGCCCCTGGGCGACCAAGGCCCGGCACATCGCCGTACCCAGGCCGCCGATTCCACCGGTGACCAACGCGACAACTGCTGACATAAACAACTCCTCGATAAAACTTCAGGAAGGCGGGCACACAATGCCAGAGGGCGCTTTTGTGTACTGCACAATATGCCAGCGGATAAGGGATCGGTCAACGCGAGCTGACGCTCGCGTTGCGTTGGGGACACTTATTCCTTGCGATCCGGAGGAACGCCGATGCCGGCGGCTTTGAGAATATTGCGCTGCGCCTCCTGCCAGTACTCGAGGTTTTTGCGCGTGAGATCAGCCCAGGCATTTAGCGGGTTGACTTCGCGGGAGTCTTGAATCTGATCCAGCAACTGGCGCGACTGCTGCTCGAAGAAACCCATGCTCTGCTCGATGTAGGAGCGGAAAGCGTCCTGTACCGAATCTCCGTACATGCGAATGAAACGCCCAAGCACGTCGGCGGTGAACATGGGTTCGCCCTCGTTCTCTTCTTCGGCGATGATCTGTAACAGCACCTGGCGCGTAATGTCCTTTTCCGTTTTGACTTCGCGCACCTCAAACTGCTCGCCTTCAATCACCAGCTTTTTCAGATCGGAAAGGCTGATGTACTTGCTCAGACTGGTGTCGTAGAGGCAACGGTTCTGGTACTTCTTGATAACGCGTGGATTGGCCATTTTTCACCCCCCTCCGGGTACAGTTAATCAGTACATGTGCTGGCCGCCGTTGATCGACAGCGTAGAGCCCGTGATGAAGGCAGCCTCATCGGCCACCAGAAACTCGACGCCCCGGGCAATTTCTTCAGCCTGCCCCAGGCGACCCACCGGTATTCCGGCAACAATCTTCTCCAATACGCGCTCCGGAATGGCGGTGACCATATCCGTGGCGATATAACCCGGCGCAATGGCATTGACGGTAATGCCGAAGGCGGCACCCTCCATCGCCAACGCCTTGGTAAAGCCGTGGATGCCTGACTTGGCTGCCGCGTAATTCACCTGCCCATACTGGCCAGCCTGGCCGTTGATCGAGCCAATATTGACGATGCGGCCAAAGCGGCGCTCGCGCATGCCCTCAATGACGTTGCGGCACATGTTGAAACAGGAGCCCAGGTTGGTGCGTATCACCATCTGCCAGTTCTCCAGCGGCATCTTGTGCAGGGTGCCGTCCCGGGTGATTCCGGCGTTGTTAACCAGGATTTCTATCGGGCCTACTTCGGCCTCAATGCGGGCGATTGCCGCCCGGCAGGATTCGAAATCGGCAACATCAAAACGGAAAACCGGCACTCCGGTGCGCTCACTGAACTCCCGGGCGACCTCCTCATTTCCAGCGTAGCCAGCCACTACCCGATAGCCCGAGGCGACCAGCCGTTCACAAATGGAGGCGCCGATACCCCGGGTACCCCCGGTAACCAAAGCAACTCTACTCAAACCAATCTCCCCCGTTTAGGCTCAGCTACTCAGATGCGCTTGGCAACGTAGCTGCCCGGAGCATCCTCGATGGCCTTGAATTTGCCCTTGCCCGGTATGCGGGCAGGAACCTTTTCACTGTTGTGCTGCTGCAGCCATTCGTTCCAATCGTTCCACCAGGAGCCGTCGTGCTGCTCGGCCTTGGCCAACCAGGCATCGGCCGATGCGGGCAAGGTGTCGCCCCCGGAAGTCCAGTAGCCGTACTTGTTTTTGCTCGGCGGATTGACGATACCGGCAATGTGGCCGGAACCTCCGAGCACATAGCGCACCTCGCCGCTGAACAGCCGCGCGCCAGCATAGGTCGACTTCCAGGGTGCAATATGATCTTCCCTGGCCGAAATAAAGTAGGCCGGCACCTCGATACTGGACACGTCGATGGGCTCGCCGCCCAACTCGATGCCATTGAGCACGCAAAGCTTGTTCTCCTGATACATCTTGCGCAGATAGAAACTGTGCATGCCGGCAGGCAGGTTGGTCGAATCCGAGTTCCAGTAGAGCAGGTCAAACACCGCTGGGTCTTTACCCAGCAGATAATTGTTGATGTAAAAGCTCCAGATCAGGTCATTGGAGCGCAGCATATTGAAGGCATTGGACATCATGCGGCCCGACAGAAAGCCACTCTCGGCCATATCGCCTTCGAGCTTGACAATTTGATCATCGCTGAGGAAAACGCCAAGATCGCCGGGTTCGGCAAAATCGATCAGCGCCGTAAAGAAGGTCGCCGTGGAAATGCGATCGTCGCCGCGCGACTTCATGTGGGACAGAGTCGCCGACAGAAGGGTCCCGGCAATACAGTAGCCGACAATATCGAGCTTCGCTTCACCCGTGATTTTCTGGACCGCGTCTACCGCAGCGTAAATTCCCTCCAGCATGTAGGTATCAAAACCCACATCCTTGTAGCTTTCATCGTCCGGATTGACCCAGGAGATAACAAAAACCGTGCGTCCCTGATCGACCAACCATTTGACCATGGAGTTGGCCGGTTGCAGATCCAGAATGTAGAACTTGTTAATCCAGGGCGGGGTGATCAGGAGCGGACGCCGGTACACCTTTTTGGTCGAGGGGCTATACTGAATTAGTTGGAACAGCCGATTCTGGAACACCACCTTGCCTGGCGTCGTGGCGACATTTTCGCCGACCTTGAAGGCCTTGGTATCCGTCATGGCGATGCGCAACTTGCCGTCACCCTTTTCCATGTCCCGCACAAAATTCTGTAGGCCCTGCACCAGATTTTCCCCGCGCTTCTCCAGGGTCGTACGCAGAACTTCGGGATTGGTGGTTGGATAATTGGTCGGCGACATGGCATCGACAAACTGCTTGGCAAAAAAGGCCAGTCGTCGGGCATCTTTTTCGGGCAAGTGGTCTGCACCATCCATGGCATCTTCGACGCAACGCGCAGCCAGCAGATAAGACTGCTTGATGTAGTCAAAAACCAGATTCTGACTCCACTCCTGATCGCGCCAGCGGTTGTCGCCACGTCCCGGTGCAATCACTGGATCAATGCCCTCGCCACCCATCATGCGGGTGGTAGTGTATTGCCACAGGCGCAGGGAATCCGTTAGATAGCGTTGCTGTGCCTTGAGCAGAGCACTGGGGTCTTTCCAGAATCCCAGCATCATCTCCATATAGGCAGAGGCGATATTGAAAGGATCCATGCTGCTGCCCTTGAACAGCTCGGCGTAATGTTGCAGCGCTGCTTGGAACATCTTCTGACTTACGTCAGTCCAGTCCTGCATCCATTCGGCAGATTTTGGCAGGGCTTCGGAGGAGGTGTTTTGCGTCATTGTGCAGCGCAATATTCAGGGCTGTTTCACCGATCATAATGCAGAGCACAATGTGCAGCAACACCAGGCCGGCCTAATTGCACAAATTTCTCCGGTGCACCGAGCCGCGCGCCCGGACAAATTTCCTATCGAAGCCGCGCTTCGTGTCATGATTAACCTCTTACATCCATAGCAGTACAAACCACGCCATGCCAAGTCTGCTCAACCTCGCACTGATCCTGACGTTTTTCGTGCTGGGCTACGCCAGCAGGAAATCGGTTCCGCGGCCGGCTGCGCTGTCGCTGCGACTGAATCGCTATGTCATCAACCTGGCTTTCCCCGCGGTCATTCTGCAGGTTGTACCCCATCTTGCGCTGCAACCGGAAACCGCCTTTATGGTGTTGGCACCCTGGCTGGTTGTTATCTGCAATGCGCTGCTATTGCTGTGGATCAGCCGCAGGCTGGGTTGGGAGCCGGCGGTGCTTTGCGGTGCGCTGATCATGGGCGCGCTGGGCAATACCGGTTTTTTGGGTTTTCCCCTGATCCAGTCTTTCTTTACGTCCGAACAGTTGGGCGCCGCGATCATTTACGACCAGTTTGGTACCTTTATCGGGCTCTGCACCTATGCCACCATTCTGGTCGCTCTATTCAGCGGCAGAGACAAGATCGCACCCGGCCAGATCGTCAAGCGCATCCTGCTCTTCCCTCCCTTTGTTACCCTGTTAGTCGCTTTGCTGCTGCCATTACAGGCGGTGACGCAACCACTGCACTGGCCCCTGCAGTTGCTGGGCTGGAGTATTGTCCCCTGCACCATGTTCAGCATTGGACTGCAATTCAGCTTCCGCACTGAGCCCGAGTTGCTGCGGCCTCTGGCATTTACCCTGGCCATGAAGATGGTGCTGGCGCCTCTGCTGGTGCTCAGTGCCGGTCTCCTGCTGGGCATACCGGAGTGGCTATTGGACATTGCCGTGTTCGAAGCGGCCACGCCGCCCATGGTCACCAGTGCTGTTATCTTGATAGCGGCGGGCCTCTCGCCGCGATTTGCTTCCGCAACTCTGGGTTTCGGCACCCTGATCGCCCTCGCCTATCTGCCGCTATTGGCACTTTTTCTCAACAGCACCTAGGTCGGCTTTTTTTCGCCAGGCGAATATTTTTTAAAAAAATGAATAGGTGTACCATCTGCCGCATGCCCTGTGGCGAGAAACGGCCACCTGCGCAGGCTAGTCTCCTCAGAGGAAAAAACAATGAAACTCTCTTCCTTCCTATCAGCATTGGTCCTGTCGTGCATGGTATCCCTGGCACACGCCGTCGACCCCGATGAACTGAACAGAATTACCTTCGAAAACAACACAGGCTACGACTTCCACTACCTCTTCCTGTCGCCTGGCGACAGCGAGCACTGGGGCACAGATATTCTCGGTTCGTCGACCATCATGCGCGATGGCGACGTACGCGGCTTCTATATCCACTACCCGGACCGCTGTAATACCTTCGATATCATGGCGATTGATGAAGACGACGACGCTTATATTCTCTGGGATTATGAAATCTGCGATAGCAAATCGGAGTACATCGAGTTCACTCTGGCCGATCTGAACGACGATGCACCGGATTTTGACCTGGTCACGTTGAACCTGCGCAACGACACCGGCTACGACATGGTTTATATCTTCTTCTCGCCGGATGATTCCGAAATGTGGGGTGTAGACCAGCTCGACGACGAAACCATCCTGCGCACTGGCGAAACACTGAGCCTGCTGTTGCCCGCCACCAGCAAGCGCATTGGTTACGATGTTCACACCGTCGATGAAGATGAAGACACCTACACCTTCTCGGTAGAGATCGACAATGGTCGCTCCGAGTGGACCTTCCCCATCGAACTCAGCGATCTCGACTAGTTACCATTACCGCCCGGGTGGCCCCTTGGCCGCCCGGGCGGATTGGCTTTCCTTCCTGCGAATTTTCCCTTGGGTAGTTATCTCGATCTGCTACTAATTCTGTTGTTTTTCGGCCTGGGCTATCTGACCCATCGCACCGTCAAGGTTCCACCGCATCTACCGCAGCGCATTAACAAGGCCGTTATCTACTTTATTTTCCCGGCGGTTATTCTGCTGAATATTCCGCGCCTGGAATTTCACCGGGATTTTCTCTTCCTTATGGCGGCACCCTGGTTGGTCGTGGGTTTCTGTGCGGCTGTGCTGCTGGTAGTAAACCGGCGCGCCAGGTGGACACCCGAAATACTGTGCGCCTGTCTGGTGCTGGCCCCGCTGGGCAATACCGGCAATCTGGGCTTTCCCATGCTCTCCGCCTTTTTCTCGGTGGAACAGGCCAGCATGGGCATTATCTTCGACCAGCTAGGATCCTTTATCGGCCTGTGCACCTACGCCAGCATCCTGATCAGCCTCTATTCTTCTCAGGCTAGTTTCAGTTGGGCCGGTGTCGCCAGGCGGGTATTTCGTTTTCCTCCCTTTGTCACCCTGCTGATCGCCCTGGTGATTCCGGAGTCTTTCCTGGTTGAACCGCTGCGCCAGTTTCTGCACCTGCTGGGCTACTGCATCGTCCCGCTGACCATGTTCGGCATCGGGCTGCAATTCAGTTTTCGCAGTGGAGGTGATACGCGGGCGCCGCTGATCTGGGCTTTGGCGTTGAAAATGGTCGCGGCACCCCTGGTGGTTTTGGCTGCCGGCCTGGCGCTCACCATTCCGGAGGAGATGCTGGAAGTGGCCGTGTTTCAGGCCGCCATGCCACCCATGGTGGCAGGTGTCGTGCTGTTGATTGCGCAGGGGTTGGCGCCGAAGTTCGCCGTCAGTCTGCTCGGCTTCGGCACACTGATCGCCATGGGCTACCTGCCGCTGTTGGCCTGGCTACTGAATTACTACTGATCTGCAGCAGACTGGCTGCCCAGACCGAGCACATCGCGCATATCGTAAAGGTCGGCATCGCGCCCGGCCAACCACAAGGCCGCACGTACAGCGCCGCGCGAAAACGCCAGACGGCTGGACGCCTTGTGCACAATTTCGATGCGCTCACCCTCGGTGGCAAATATGACCTGATGCTCCCCCACAATGTCACCGGCACGAATGCTGGCAAAGCCGATGGTGCCCGGCTCGCGCGGACCGGTAATCCCTTCTCGCACCAGGCGGAAAATCTGACCGGGGTCTTTACCCAGCGCCTTGGCGATTTCATGGCCCATGGCGAGTGCCGTTCCGGAAGGTGCATCGACCTTGTGTCGATGGTGGGCTTCGGCGATCTCGATATCGACATCATCGCCCAACACGCGGGCGGCGAGATGCAGCAGATCGAGGCAGAGGGTAACGCCGGTGGAAAAATTGGCGGCCATACAGATAGGGATGGACCTGGCAACGCGATGCACCTGGTCTAGTTCGGTTGCACTGAATCCCGTGGTTCCCAGCACGACAGGTACATTAGCCTGCTGGCAAAGGCGCAGGTTTTCCAAGCTGGCCGCGGGTGTGCTGAAATCGATCAGCACGTCGATGGCACCGATCTGGCCGGCCAGATCACTGGAAACAGGAACACCGTTGTGGCCGACGGCGGCCAACTCTCCGGAATCCATTTGCAAATGCGGACTGTCATCGCGGGTGAAGGCAGCGCTGAGCTGTACGCCAGGCACAGTTCTGACGGCAGCCATCAGGCTGCGACCCATGCGTCCGGTGGCGCCGGAAATACCGATTTTTAACATGACCTTCCCTTGGAATGCGTTGTCAGGGGGAAGTGTGCCGCTCAGTTGGTCAGATCGTCAAAAAATTTCTTGACCCCGTCAAACCAGCTGTGCCGACGCGGAGCATGGGCCTGCTCGCCCAGCGAGGCGCGCAGCTTCTCCAACAGCTCCCGCTGCTCGGCGTTCAGCTTGACCGGAGTCTCCACCACCACGCGGCAATTGAGGTCGCCCGGGGCATTATCGCGCACCGGCTTAACGCCCTTACCGCGCAATCGGAACATCTTGCCGGTCTGCGTTTCCGCCGGGATTTTCAGCTTCACGCGGCCACCCAGGGTTGGCACCTCAACTTCGGCGCCTAGTGCTGCGTCGACAATGGACACGGGCACCTCGCAGAAAAGATCGGCGCCCTGGCGCTCAAATATGGGGTGTGGCTTCACCCGAATCTGTACATAGAGATCGCCCGGTGCAACGCCGGGAGGTGCTTCGCCCTCACCTGCCAGCCGGATGCGATCGCCGTTATCCACGCCGGGCGGCACTTTGACCGAGAGGGTTTTGCGTTCGCGAATGACACCCTGGCCATGACAGCTCGAGCAGGGGTTCTTGATAATGGTTCCACTACCGTGGCAGGTGGAACAGCTTTGCTGAACTGAGAAAAAGCCTTGCTGCATGCGCACCTGACCTGCGCCTGCACTGGTCTGACAGGTGGTGGGGCTGGTACCCGGCTTAGCGCCGGAGCCCGAGCAGACGGCACAGGTAGCCAGGGTCGGAATCTGAATCTTGGCGGTGGTGCCGGCTACTGCCTGTTCCAGGCTGACTTCCAGGGTGTACTGCAAATCCGAGCCGCGACGCGGACGACGGGCGCCGCCGCCGAAGATATCGCCGAATACATCGCTAAAGATGTCGCTGAACCCACTGGCGCCGCCAAAGCCCTGTGCACCCGCTCCGCCCATGCCCGAGGGGCCGACTCCGGCGTGACCAAAGCGATCGTAGGCGGCCCGCTTTTCGGGATCGGACAGCACCTCATAGGCCTCGCTGGCCTCCTTGAACTTGTCCTCAGCCTGGGGATCATCCAGATTGCGATCCGGGTGAAACTTCATGGCGATGCGACGATAGGCCTTTTTCAGCTCCTTCTCGTCGGTGCCGCGCTCTGCACCCAGTACTTCGTAATAATCCCGTTTTGCCGTCATGCACTACTCTCTTTGCGGCGTTAGCCTTAAACATGGAAACGCGGAGCAAGAGCCCCGCGCTTCATGAAACGAGCTTCCAGCAGCCTTACTTTTTGTCGTCATTGACCTCTTCAAACTCGGCATCTACGACGTCATCGCCCTCGGCAGAACCGTTGCCAGGGCCACTTGCTCCGGTACCCGCCTGCTGCTCGGCATAAAGTTTTTGTGCCAGATTGCTCGACACCGTGGTCAGCTTCTCAACAGCTGTATCAATGGCTTCCTTGTCATTGCCTTTGCACGCGGTTTCTACCTCGGCGATGGCTTCTTCGATCGCCTGCTTCTCGTCAGCATCGACCTTGTCGCCTGCTTCTTTCAGCGTCTTGCTGGTGGCGTGCGCCAACCCTTCGGCGGCATTGCGCGTCTGTACCAGCTCTTCGAACTTGCGATCTTCATCGGCGTGACTTTCCGCTTCGCGCACCATTTTTTCGATCTCGTCCTCGGACAAGCCGCTCGAGGCCTTGATCACAATGGATTGTTCCTTGCCGGTCGCCTTGTCCTTGGCCGACACGTTCAGAATGCCGTTGGCGTCGATGTCGAACGTGACCTCTACCTGCGGCATGCCACGCGGTGCCGGCGGAATATCCGCCAGATCAAAACGGCCCAGCGACTTGTTCTGGCTGGCCTGCTTGCGCTCACCCTGCACCACGTGAATGGTCACAGCGGTTTGATTGTCCTCGGCCGTAGAGAAGGTCTGCGACTTCTTGGTCGGAATGGTGGTGTTTTTCTCGATCAGGGGCGTCGCCACACCACCCAGGGTTTCGATACCCAGGGTCAGCGGGGTCACATCCAGCAACAGCACATCTTTAACCTCACCGGACAGCACGGCGCCTTGCAGCGCGGCACCCACGGCTACAGCTTCGTCGGGGTTAACGTCCTTGCGCGGCTCCCTGCCAAAGAAATCGGCCACCTTCTGCTGCACCAGCGGCATGCGCGTCTGGCCGCCAACCAGAATCACGTCGGAGATTTCCGAAGCGGAGAGGTCGGCATCTTTCAGCGCGATCTTGCAGGGTTCCAGCGAACGGGCAACCAGATCCTCCACCAGCGATTCCAGCTTGGCTCGGGTCAGTTTTACTACCAAGTGCTTGGGGCCGGAGGCGTCTGCCGTAATGTAGGGCAGGTTGACTTCAGTCTGCTGACTCGAGGACAGCTCGATCTTGGCCTTTTCAGCTGCTTCCTTCAGACGCTGCATGGCCAGCGGATCACCGCTCAGGTTGACACCGGTATCCTTCTTGAAGGTGTCGGCAAGATAGTTGATCACGCGCAGGTCAAAATCCTCGCCACCCAGGAAGGTGTCGCCATTAGTGGACAACACCTCGAACTGCATTTCGCCGTCCACATCGGCAATCTCGATGATGGAAACGTCGAAAGTACCGCCGCCCAGGTCGTAAACGGCAACCGTGCGATCGCCGCCCTTTTCCTTATCCAGTCCATAGGCCAGGGCAGCCGCCGTAGGCTCATTGATAATGCGTTTGACTTCCAGACCGGCGATCTTGCCAGCGTCCTTGGTGGCCTGGCGCTGCGAATCATTGAAATAGGCCGGCACCGTAATCACCGCCTCGGTGACCTTTTCACCGAGGAAGTCCTCGGCCGTCTTTTTCATCTTTTTCAGCACTTCGGCAGAAATCTGGGGCGGGGCCATTTTCTTGCCCTTCACTTCAACCCAGGCATCGCCGTTCTCTGCCTTGACGATTTTGTAGGGCACCATCTTGATGTCCTTTTGCACGACATCGTCCTGGAACTTGCGACCGATCAGGCGCTTGACCGCGTGCAGGGTATTGGTCGGGTTGGTTACCGCCTGGCGCTTTGCCGACTGGCCAACTAGAATTTCGTTGTCATCGGTATAGGCGACGATAGAGGGCGTGGTGCGATCGCCTTCCGAGTTTTCGATCACCCTGACCTTCTGCCCATCGCGAAAAGCGACGCAGGAGTTGGTGGTGCCGAGGTCAATACCAATAATCTTTCCCATGAGTTTTTGCTCCCGATAGTTCGGCTTGCTTCGCCGAAGACCATTTCGAATTAGATGCTATATAGGTGTGCCGCCAACCTTTTCAAGTTGTCAGCTGGCAGATTTACTAACGACCACCATGGCAGGCCGCAGTAGCCGACCGTTCAACAGGTACCCTTTCTGGATCACTTGCAACACCGTGTTGGGCTCGGCATCGGCCTGCACCTGGATGGAAATTGCCTGATGCTGATCCGGGTTGAAGGGCTCGGCCTGCGGATCTACCACTTCCACGCCCTGGCTCTGCAGAGGGGCGAGAAAGGATGTGTGGGTCAGGTCAATGCCTTCGAACACCGCCTGCTGGGCTGCATCGCCTCCCGCCATCGACTGCATGGCGCGCTCCAGGTTATCCAGCACCGGCAATAGGTCAGTAACCAGGCGTTCGACTGCAAATTTGCGTGCCTTCTGCACATCCAGATCGGCGCGACGCTGGATGTTCTGCTGTTCGGCCAGAGCGCGCACTTCACCTTCCCGCGCCGCAGCCAGCTGCGATTCGAGACCAGCCAGACGTTCGGCCCACTCCGCTGGCGCGGCACCGCCTGCAGCCTGGTTTGGGGTCGCCGTATCCGGCGCTTGCGCCTCGCTCAACTCGGGATTCTGTGCCTCTGGCGATTCGGATTTCTGGTCGGACAAGGTAGGGACTCCTTTTGCTGCGTTCGCTTATATGGGGCCCTGTGTTCGGGCTTCAAGGCGGGGAGGTGGAGATTTCCAAATTGTCCTTGTGATCGCATCGGCGCACAGTAAAATCAGTCCTTCTTCACCCTGGTGCTCTCGAATTTGCTCTGCCATCTCAGCATCCGAAATTTCACGCTAGTCGATCGACTGGAACTGGATGTCTCTCCCGGACTTTCTGCCATTACCGGTGAGACCGGAGCAGGCAAATCCATTCTGCTGGACGCCCTTTCCCTGACCCTTGGCGACCGTGCCGATTTTGACAAAATTCGCGCGGGTGCCGAACGTGCCGAAGTCACCACCGAATTCGATATCAGCAGAAATAGCCAGGCCCGCAGCTGGCTGGAGACGGCTGCCCTGGACGAAGGCGAGCGCTGTATCCTGCGCCGCGCCATTACCACTGGCGGTCGTTCACAGGGCTGGATTAACGGTCAGGCCTGCACCATGGGCCAGCTGCAGGAGCTGGGCGAGCTGCTGATCAGCATCCACGGCCAGCATGAACATCAGAACCTGTTGCGCCGGGATGAGCAGCGTCGCCTGCTGGATGAATTTGCTGATCACGCAAAGCTGCTTGGCGACTATCAGGAGGCCTTTCGCCAGTGGCGCGACGCCCACGATCAACTCGCTCGTTTGGAACAGCAGGAATCAGCCCAGGTCGAGCGCCTGACTTTTCTGCAGGACGCACTGCAAGAGCTGGACCGAGTCGCTGTCGGTAGCGGCGAGTTCGAGGAACTGGAACTGGAGCAGGCGCGCCTGGCCCATGCCGAAGCCTTGCTCAGCGGTCTGTTCAAGGCACAGCAGTTGCTTAGCGAGAACGACGAGGTCAACAGCTGTCAGCTGGTCCGGCAAGTGCTCGGCCACATCGATCAGCTGCCGTTGCAGACCGCCGCAATCGAAGAGGCGCGCACGCTGCTCGACGCCGCCTTTATCAATCTCGAAGAAGCCTCCACTACGCTGCGGCGTGCGTTGGATCAGACGGAACTCGATCCCGCCCGACTGGAAGAGGTCGAATTGCGCCTCAGCACGCTGTTTCAGCTGGCCCGCAAACATCGGGTGCAAGCGGCACAATTGGCTGCGTATCATCGGGAACTGCGCGATGAAATAGCTGTGCTGGCCGATCCCCAGGGCCGCATCGATGCCCTGCGCGCCCAAGTCGATCAGTTCCATAAGTCCTGCCTTACTCTGGCACAGAAGCTGTCATCCGGTCGCCAGCGCGCCGCCAAAGCCATGGCCAAAGCCATCAATGCCTACTTCCCCACGCTAGCCATGCCGGGAGCGGACCTGATCATCCAGGTCCAGGAGGAAGCCGAGCATCTGGGCGCCTGGGGTATCGACCAGGTGGAATTTCTGATCTGTACCAATCCGGGCAAAAGCCACGGCCCGCTCGGAAAAATTGCCTCCGGCGGCGAACTCTCTCGTATCAGCCTGGCCATACAGATGATCAGTGCCGGCAGCGACAACACGCCTGTGCTGGTGTTCGATGAGGTGGATTCCGGCATCGGCGGCGCCACTGCCGAACGGGTCGGCGACCTGCTGCGCCAGCTAGGTGAGCGCGCCCAGGTGATCTGTGTGACTCACCTGCCGCAGGTGGCCAGCCGGGCCCAACATCAGCTGCGCGTGGAGAAGGAAGTAGAGGGCGGTGAGACGCGTACACACATCGCTCTGCTGAAATTTGACGCACGGGTAGAAGAAATAGCCCGTATGCTGGGAGGCCAACTCACACCGCAATCGCTCGAGCATGCCCGCGTCATGCTTGCGACCCATAACTGACAGGAGGACTGCGCATGGCAGAATCCACTCTTCACGCTCTGATAGGCGGGCTGGTTATCGGCCTTGCCGCCGCCCTGCTCTTTGCCCTCGCCGGTCGCATTGCCGGCATCAGCGGCATTCTCTATGGCGCCCTGAAACAGGCGGGTGACCGCAGCTGGCGCTGGCTCTTCGTCGGTGGACTGCTCGCCGGCGGTGCGCTTTATCACTACCTTAGTGGACAGCCCGCTCCCGACCTCGCTCGGGAAAGTTACCCTCTCGCTATCGCCGGAGGCTTGCTGGTCGGCATCGGCGTGCGTCGCGGTTCGGGTTGTACCAGCGGCCACGGCGTGTGTGGCATCGCCCGCTTTTCCAAACGCTCCATCGGCGCCACCCTGACCTTTATGGCGGCGGGAATTGTCACCGCGACACTGGTCAACCTATTGCTGGGAGCCGTGTCATGATGCGCCTAATTGCTCTCATCTCCGGTCTGGTTTTTGGGTTTGGCCTGGCCCTCTCGGGCATGACCGACACGCACAAGGTATTGGGCTTCCTCAGCCTCTTTCACGGTTGGGACTACGACCTGGCCTTCGTCATGGGCGGCGCATTGATCGTCACCACCCTAACCTTTCAGATGACGCTGCGCCACGGCGAAACCCTGCTCGGCGGCAACCTGCACCTGCCGACGGCCTGTGAGTTGGATCCCAAATTGCTGTCCGGTTCGGCTATCTTCGGTATCGGCTGGGGCCTGTTCGGATATTGCCCGGGGCCGGCCCTCACCGCGCTGGTTTATCTTGAGCCGCAAACCTATGTGTTCACCCTGGCGATGGTCGCCGGTATGCTGGTCCATGACAAATTGCCGGGTTTCGCTAACAAGCAGTAAAGGAGTGCGATGAGCATCCAGGTCGCGATTCGCCACTACACCGAGTACCAGTTTGATCGCCCCACGGTCATCCACCCTCACCTGGCAAGGTTGCGACCGGCACCCCACTGCCGCACGCCGATCATCAGCTACAGCCTGGAAGTGCATCCCGCCGAGCACTTTATCAACTGGCAGCAGGACGCCTTCGGCAATTATCTGGGTCGTTTTGTCTTCCCCGAGAAAGCGCGCAGTCTGTCGTTCGAGGTCAATCTGGTCGCCGACCTGGAGACCATCAATCCGTTCGACTTTT
>JAYQPQ010000014.1:0-7919 GCA_038145405.1 Porticoccaceae bacterium
CGCTTCACGGCAGACGATCAGGCGCCGGCGAGGGTAGATTATATGAGATGATCAATTTGAAGGCACGAAGAGCCCGTCCCTGACCTTGCGGCGGGGAAGCAGAGGCGGGAGCTGCCTCCCGCGGCTGTACGAATTAGCTCAGGCCAGCGCCGTCGTTGCTTCAGCGTCAGCGTTAGGTTGCGAACCCTCAATCCCTCCGGCGCCCTCTGTGGCGTCGACAAGGTTGATGTTCGCGGCGTGGCTGCCCTTGTCTCCGTCGACGGTCTCGTAGCTGACGTGTTGTCCAGCTTTGAGCGTCCGATAACCTTCCATGTTGATCGCGGAGTAATGGGCAAAAACGTCGGCATCGCCGTTGTCAGGTAAAATAAAGCCATAGCCCTTGGCGTTATTGAACCATTTGACTGTTCCGGTTGGCATAGCTTATGTCCCCCTCCGGTCAGTGATTACGCTGCGGATAAGCGATTGGTTTATATGTGTATATCTTGATTCCGCAGGTTAAAAATCGCTCAGTTTGTCCGGCTTGTCAAGCTAATGAGCTTGCAAAAATTAATCTGGCCTTCACCTAGGTAGTGAATTGTCCGGCGTATAATGAATTCGGAGTGCAGTCATGAGTTCCCGAGACCAACACGAAAGACGTGCTGATGGAGACCTGGTGGCGCTGGAGGCCAAGCCAAGCGTCAAACGGCCTCCGCTGTACCGGGTGATTATTCTCAACGACGACTACACGCCCATGGAATTTGTGGTTGAGGTGCTGGAGCTCTTTTTCGGCATGCAGCGTGAGAAAGCGGTACAGATCATGTTGACGATACACACCAAGGGCAGTGCCGTGGTGGGCCTTTTCCCCAGGGATATTGCTGAAACCAAGGCTGAACAGGTTAACCACTACGCTCGTCAAAACGATCACCCCCTGCGTTGCGAAGTGGATGCAGGCACCGAAGATGACGATCGCCCCTGAGTTATAGAAGAGCCGAATATGCTGAGTAGGGATCTGGAGTTGTCGCTGAATATGGCGTTCAAGGATGCACGCAATCGTCGACACGAGTTCATGACCGTGGAGCACCTCTTGCTCGCCCTGCTCGACAACGAGGCCGCTGTCGAAGTACTTCGGGCCTGCGGTGCCGATCTTTTTGCCCTGCGCGATCAACTCACCCAGTATATTGAAGACACCACTCCCCTGATCCCGGTGGATCAGGATGATCGGGAAGTTCAGCCGACTTTGGGTTTTCAGCGCGTGTTGCAGCGCGCCATCTTCCACGTCCAGTCCTCCGGCAAGGAGGAGTGCACCGGCGCCAACGTGCTGGTGGCTGTCTTCAGCGAAAACGAGAGCCAGGCCGTCTACTTTATGAAGGCGCAAAACATCAACCGACTGGATATAGTCGATTACATCAGCCATGGTCGTCGTCAGAACGACGGTGACGACGGCGACGCCGAAACGGCACCAGCCGAAGCTTCCCCGCAGTCCGGTGAAAGCCCGCTGCAGGAATTCACCACCAATCTCAACGAACAGGCACGCCGCGACGAGATCGATCCGTTAGTCGGACGCTCGGCGGAAATTCAGCGGGTCGCGCAGATTTTGGCGCGTCGGCGCAAAAATAACCCGCTGCTGGTCGGTGAAAGTGGTGTTGGTAAAACCGCCATTGCCGAAGGTCTCGCGCGCCTGATCGTCGACAAGAAGGTGCCGGAGATTCTGCAGAACAGCACGATTTACGCACTGGATTTGGGGGCACTGCTGGCGGGCACCAAGTATCGCGGCGACTTCGAGAAGCGTTTTAAGGGCGTCATGAATGAGCTCATCAAGACTGACGGCGCCATTCTCTTTATCGATGAAATTCACATGATTATCGGTGCGGGTGCGGCCTCTGGCGGCGTGATGGATGCCTCAAACCTGCTCAAACCAGTGCTCACCAGCGGCAAGGTGCGGCTGATCGGATCAACGACCTATCAAGAGTATCGCGGCATCTTCGACAAGGATCGTGCGCTTTCCCGACGCTTTCAGAAGATCGATGTGCCGGAACCCTCGGTCGATGAAACGGTCGACATTCTGCGCGGCCTCAAGGCCCGCTATGAGAAGCACTACGGTCTGGAATACAGCGATGCGGCACTGCAAGCGGCAGCCAAGCTGTCAGAGCGCCACATCACGGATCGGTTTTTGCCGGATAAGGCAATCGACGTCATCGACGAAGCGGGTGCTTTTCAGTTGTTGCAGCCGGAAAGTCAGCGCTTGAAGCGCATCGGCGAGCATGAGATTGAACAGGTCGTCAGCCGCATTGCGCGCATTCCGGAGAAAAGCGTATCGACATCGGATAAAGAACAGCTGCGCAGCCTGGCGGACAAATTGAAGATGGTGGTGTTTGGCCAGGATGAGGCGATTGAAACCGTCGCGACGGCTATCAAGTTGTCGCGGGCTGGCCTGCGCAGCGCCGAGCGGCCCATTGGCTCGTTCCTCTTCGCCGGCCCAACCGGAGTCGGCAAAACAGAGGTCTGTAAGCAGCTCGCCAACATTATGGGGATTGAGCTGCTGCGCTTCGATATGTCGGAGTACATGGAGCGACATACGGTGTCGCGTTTGATTGGCGCTCCGCCCGGCTATGTTGGCTTCGACCAAGGCGGCCTGCTCACCGACGCCGTGACCAAACACCCGCACAGCGTGGTGCTGCTCGACGAAATCGAAAAGGCCCACCCCGAGGTGTTCAATCTGTTGTTACAGGTTATGGATCACGGCACCCTAACTGACAACAACGGTCGCCAGGCCGATTTTCGTCATGTCATCCTGATTATGACCACCAATGCGGGTGCCGAGGTGATGGCACGCTCTTCCATGGGCTTTACCGTACAGGATCATCGATCCGACGGGCTGGAGGCAATTCGCAAGATGTTCACGCCGGAATTCCGCAATCGGCTGGATGCCATCGTCCAGTTCGCCTCCCTTGGCCGAGGCGTGGTGAAGACCGTGGTGGACAAGTTCCTGGTCGAGCTGCAAGCTCAGTTGGATGATCGCGCTGTTCAGATCGAGGTTAGCGAGGAGATGCGCGATTGGCTCGCCGAGCACGGCTATGACGAACGCATGGGCGCCCGGCCGATGGCGCGACTGATCAGCGATCGCATTAAAAAGCCCTTGGCCGAGGAGCTATTGTTCGGCAGTCTGGAAGAGGATGGCGGTACCGTCTGGGTCGATCTGAAAGACGGTGAACCCGTGTTCACCATCGAAGCGCGCGAGAATCCAGCAGAGCTGGTCGATTAGCGCGCGCGGAAGGTAATGCGACCCTTGGTCAGATCGTAGGGTGTCATCTCTACTTTGACCTTGTCGCCGGTGAGGATGCGGATATAGTTCTTACGCATTTTCCCGGAGATATGGGCAGTGATAACGTGACCGTTATCCAGCTTGACCCGGAAGGTGGTATTTGGGAGGGTGTCGACGACTTCGCCGTCGAACTCCATCAGATCGTCTTTTGCCATCTGGCAAACAACCTCATTAATAGGAAAGGTGGCGCATTTTGCCGCAAGCCCGCCCAAGAATCAAAGGCGCTGCCATCGGCCGCCAGTGTAGATTTCATGCGGTCTGAACTGGCGTTTGTAGTCCATGGTCGCCGAACCGCTGATCCAATAGCCGAGATAGAGGTAATCGAGACCTATCGCACGGCATAGCTCGACCTGTTGCAGGATAGCGAAGGTGCCCAGCCCGCGCTTGATCAGCGAGGTATAATAAAAGGTGTAGATCGCCGAGATTCCCCGCGGCACCTGATCGAACTGGGACACCATGATGAGCTGCTCAGCCAACCGAAACTCCAGAAAATAACTACCTCGCCAAGGCGCCGCGATAAAGCGGTCGTATTGATCGCGACTAGCAGGAGCCATGTCGCCATGCGCATGGCGCTGGTTGATGTATTCCTGATAGAGCGGGTAATACTGGTCGTGATCCGCCAGCTGCGGTTCGACCAAGGTTCGGGTGATGCCGGTGTTGGCCTGCAGATTGCGGCGCTGGGAGCGGTTGGATCGGAAGTCCCTCACTGGTATACGCAAGGATTGGCAGGCCTGACACTGCTCGCAGTGCGGCCGGTAAAAGTGCTCTCCGCTGCGTCGGAAGCCATGCTCCAGCAGGGCCATAGCCAAGACATCGGAAATCGCCTGCGCCGGATCGACAAACTGGGTCGTCGCTAGCCGTTCCGGTAGGTAGGAGCAGGCGTGTGCCTCGGTGCCAAACAGCCGAATGCTCTGTTGATTTGGCGTAGAACTGCTGGTCATGCCATCAGATCACGGCTCATCTGGTTGCAAACCGGCCAGGGGAGTGCCCGATCCCTCTCTGTGCGCAGATGCTCGATGAACGCCTGACGCGGCATCGTGCGCACGCCCAGGCTGTGTAGGTGGGGATTTTCCAGTTGGCAGTCGATCAGGGTGAAGCCCTGGCGAAAGAGCAGGGCAGCCATGGCCAAAAAGGCCACCTTGGAAGCGTTGGCGCGACGGTGAAACATGGATTCTCCGCAGAAAACCGAGCCGACCTGCACGCCGTACAACCCCCCTATCAGTTCGCCTTCCACGGAAACTTCAAGGGAATGCGCGTAGCCGCGTTGATGCAGCTCAAGGTAGGCACGGCTTACTTCGGGCACTATCCAGGTTCCGTCCTGGCGATTGCCGGCACAGCGGGCCAGGACGGTTGCAAATTGCTGGTCGCAGGTAATCTGGTAGTTTTCGCGACGCAACAGTTTAGCCATGGAGCTCGAACAGTGCTGGTCACCGGGAAAAAGCACGGCGCGTGGATCAGGCGACCACCAGAGGGGCGGTTGGCCGCCACTAAACCAGGGGAAAATTCCTTCTCGGTAGGCAATCAGCAGGCGTGCGACACCCAGCTCTCCGCCTGCTGCCAGCAGGCCATTCGGGTTGCTCAGCGCAGTCGATGGATCGGGAAAATCCTGCGCGGCGCCGAGCCACACCAGCCCGGCGGTCAAGCCGACTCCTGCCCGGGGCAACCGGCAATAGGTAGCAGCCGCCGGATGTTACCGATCCAGATACTTTTCGGCGTCGAGCGCAGCCATGCAGCCAAACCCAGCCGAGGTGACGGCCTGGCGGTAGACGTGATCGGCACAATCCCCTGCGGCAAATACGCCCTCAACACTGGTTTGCGTCGCATTGCCTTCAAGTCCGCTGCGAATTCTGAGATAGCCATCTTTCATCTCTAGCTGACCCTTGAAAATGTCAGTGTTGGGCTGGTGGCCAATGGCGATAAATACGCCATTGACATCCACCTGCTGAGAGTTGCCGTCCAGAGTGCTGACCAAGCGCATGCCCGTTACGCCGCGCTCGTCGCCAAGGATTTCCTCCAGCTGGTGGTTCCAGACAATACGGATATTGCCGCTGCGGGCTTTTTCGAACAACTTGTCCTGCAGAATTTTCTCTGACCGCAGGCTGTCGCGGCGGTGTACCAGCACCACCTCACTGGCGATGTTCGACAGGTAGAGGGCTTCCTCCACGGCCGTGTTGCCGCCGCCGATAACGGCGACCTTCTGCCCGCGATAGAAAAAGCCGTCGCAGGTGGCGCAAGCGCTGACGCCGCGACCGGCGAAGGTGGTTTCGGATTCCAGGCCCAGATATTTGGCCGAGGCGCCGGTAGCAATGATCAGGGCATCACAGCTGTAAGTGCCGCTGCCCTTGAGAACGAAAGGACGCTGCTGCAAATCGACCGATTCGATGTGATCAAAAATCATTTCGGTGCCAAAGCGCTCGGCGTGGGCCTGCATGCGCTGCATGAGCTCGGGACCCTGAACGCCATCGTTATCTCCGGGCCAGTTATCGACGTCGGTGGTGGTCGTCAGCTGGCCTCCTTGCTGGATCCCGGTGATCACGACCGGCTTGAGATTGGCTCGAGCCGCGTATACGGCGGCGGTATAGCCCGCCGGACCGGATCCGAGGATGATCAGGCGATGATGAATGATTTCGCTCATGTTAGGCTTCCACTGGTCTCTCTGATGGTTAAGGCTGGCGTATCATAGTGGTTTGGCCGAACCGATAATAATTGCGCCTGCTTATGTTCGGCATAGCGACTTCCAATCATCGGGAAAATGGCCGTCCCGCTCGCGGGACGGCGCATACAATAGCAAAAACAGGCGACTCAAAGGGTTTGATAAATGGCTTCCAGTTCAGCCTCGAGTAAGGATCCGCTTAACACACGCATGCAAAAGGTCATGCGGGAGGGCGCGCTTATCGGCTGGGCGGCTCTGGCGCTCTTTCTCTTTGCCATTCTGGTGACCTATAGCACCTCGGATCCGGGCTGGTCCAGGGTAAGTGGCAGTGCGGCCATCAGCAACGCTGGCGGGCGCTTTGGGGCCTGGCTGGCCGATGTCATATTCTTGCTGTTTGGTTACCTGTCCTATCTCTTTCCCTTGCTGATCGTGGTGCGTGTCTGGCGCATTTTCCGAGCCCCTGGCGGCGCGGACAACAAGCGCTTGTGGAATCTGGTTGCAATGCGCTTTGGCGGGTTGCTGCTCATTTTGTTGGCGGGTACCGCCTTGCTCTATCTCAATCGCCACGGGGTGGTAGCGTTGCCGGGCGGGGTAGGGGGAGTCGTCGGTCAGGTCATGGGTACTACCTTTCAAGGTGTTCTCGGACTGGCTGGTGCCAACCTTGTCCTGGTCGCTGGCTTTTTGTTTGGCGTGACCCTCTTTGCCGATGTCTCCTGGCTGGCGCTATTCGATGCGACGGGCCGCGGCGTCTTGCGTTTGGTCGCCTGGACGGCCCGACGCTGGGAGGACTGGCAAGCACGTCGACGGGAGCAGACGCGTACCCGCGATGTGCTGGTCCAGCGCAAGGAAAATCTGGAGCAGGAGGTGCAAAAACGTAGCCAGCGCAAGCAGGTGGCTATCGAGCGACCAGCGCCCGTAGTGCCGACCAGCGAACGTGCCGAAAAGGAGCGGCAATCCAGCTTGTTTACGGGCGAAACGCAAAGCTCGGAGGAACTGCCTCGTATCGGCTTGCTCGATCCGGCTACGGAAGCCGATCGCCGCGGATTCTCCAAGGAATCTCTGGAAGCCATGTCGCGCATGCTGGAATTGAAACTACAGGATTTCGGCGTCTCAGCCGAAGTGGTGGCCGTTCTGCCCGGCCCTGTCGTTACGCGCTTTGAGATTCAGCCCGCTGCCGGTACCAAGGCCAGCAAAATCAGCAATCTGGCGCGCGATCTGGCGCGCTCCTTGGCAGTGATCTCGGTGCGCGTGGTGGAGGTCATTCCCGGCAAGTCGGTCGTGGGTATCGAAATTCCGAACGAGAAGCGCGAGATCGTGCGGCTCAGCCAGGTCATCTCCTCGCGCCGCTATGAGGAATCGCGTTCTCATCTGACCCTGGCGCTAGGCCACGACATTGCCGGCCAGCCGGTTATCGCCGATCTGGCACGCATGCCGCACTTGCTGGTGGCGGGAACCACGGGATCGGGTAAATCCGTCGCCGTGAATGTCATGCTGCTGAGCCTGCTGTACAAGTCCACGCCCAAGGATGTAAGACTCATTCTGGTCGACCCGAAGATGCTCGAACTCGCGGTCTACGAGGGCATTCCGCACCTGCTGACGCCGGTGGTGACCGACATGAAGGACGCTGCCAATGCATTGCGTTGGTGCGTCGGTGAAATGGAGCGCCGCTATCGACTGATGGCCGAGCTGGGCGTGCGCAATCTGGCCGGTTTCAATCGCAAGATCGAGGAGGCACGGGCGCGCGGCGAGCCTCTGCTCAATCCGCTCTGGCATCCAGACATGGCAGTCAATGGCGAGACCTCTGCGCCACCCCTGGAACTGCTCCCCTTTATCGTGGTGGTAGTAGACGAATTTGCCGACATGATGATGATTGTCGACAAAAAGAAGGTCGAACAGTTAATCGCGCGCATCGCCCAGAAAGCCCGCGCCGCCGGTATCCACCTCATCCTTGCCACGCAGCGGCCC
>JAYQPQ010000014.1:7929-31330 GCA_038145405.1 Porticoccaceae bacterium
GCCCTCGGTCGATGTGATCACCGGCTTGATCAAGGCCAATGTGCCATCGCGCATCGCCTTCCAGGTGTCTTCCCGCGTCGACTCGCGCACCATTCTGGATCAGGGTGGCGCCGAACAATTGCTGGGCCATGGCGACATGCTCTACCTGCCGGTCGGTACCAGCACACCGGTTCGGGTGCACGGCGCCTTTGTCGATGACCACGAGGTGCATAAGGTGGTGGAGAGTCTGCGCGCTCAGGGCCAGCCGCAATTTATCGATGGCATCACCGACGAGGAGTTTACCTCCAGCATCCCGGTGCCGGGTTTAACCGACACGTCCGGGGAGGGGAATGCCGAGGAAAACGATCCCCTCTACGACGAGGCCCTGGAATTTGTCACCGAAAGCCGCAAAGCATCGATTTCTGCTGTGCAGCGCAAGTTGCGCATCGGCTATAACCGCGCCGCGCGCTTGATCGAAGCCATGGAGGTTGCCGGGGTGGTGTCACCGATGCAGCCCAATGGTAACCGTGAAGTACTGGCGCCGAGGCCGCGTTGATGAGAAGGTTTTTGCCGATATTACTGCTGATCTGGAGCGCCGGAGTCCGTGCGGCTTCTGACGAATTTCAGGCCATGCTAGCCGCCTTTATCAGCCTGGATGCCGACTTTATCCAGGAGCTGTATACGGAGACGGGCGAACTGCTGGATCGCCAGCAGGGTCACATGAGTCTGCAGAAGCCTCGTCTGATGCGCTGGGAGACCAGCGACCCGCGACAGTTGATGGTGTGCGACGGCCAAAGCATATTTCTCTACGATCCGGACCTGGAACAGGTGATTGTGCGTAGTTGGCGCGACGATCCGACCCAGAATCCGATCAGTCTGTTCACGGCCGAGGTCGATCTGGACGACTGGTTTGCGATCGAGCGAATCGACGACCGCTACCTGCTGACGCCGCTGGATGACGAGAGTCTGATCGCATCTATCCAGGTGTACATTGATTACGCTGACTTGCCAGCCGGATTTCGTGTCGTCGACCGGTCTGGTCAAGTGAGCGAGGTGCGCTTCAATAGCACGCACTTTGATCGGGATTTTGCCGAGGGCCATTTCAGCTTCGTGCCGCCAACTGGCGTTGATCTGCTATTCGATGACTGATCTCTTTGCCGACGCGAATTCGCCAGGCTCGCAACCCCTCGCGGCGCGCCTGCGTCCACGCCATGTGGACGAGGTGGTCGGTCAGGAGCATTTGCTCGGTCAGGGGCGCCCACTGCGATTGGCCATTGAGACCGGCAAGTTGTTTTCCATGATTCTGTGGGGGCCTCCCGGGGTAGGGAAGACCACGCTGGCGCGCCTGCTGGCCGATCGGGCCGACGCCCGTTTTATGGGGCTGTCTGCCCTGACCAGTGGCGTCAAGGACATTCGCGCCGTGGTCGAGCAGGCTCAGCTGGAGCGCTCGCAATGCGGCCGGCAGACCTTGCTTTTTGTGGATGAGGTGCACAGGTTTAACAAGTCCCAGCAGGATGGCTTCTTACCCTTTATCGAAGACGGCACTCTGATATTTGTCGGTGCCACAACGGAAAACCCGTCATTCGCGCTGAACAATGCCCTTTTGTCGCGCTGTAAGGTTCAGGTGCTGCAGGCACTGGACGTATCCCGTATCAAGGCGGTGCTGCAGCGCGGCTTGAGCTTGCTGGAGCCGACAATGGTCTGCACCGAAGTCCAGTTGGATTGGCTGGCTCGAGCCGCTGACGGTGATGCGCGCCGGGCGCTCAATCTGCTGGAGCTGACGCACGAGATGAGTTTGGCTGAACAGCTGACAGAAGTGTCGGACAGTCTTATTGAGCGGGTGGTGGAAGGCGGGGGGGTACGTCGCTTCGATCGCGGTGGCGACGAGTTCTATGACCAAATTTCCGCCCTGCATAAATCGGTGCGCGGCTCCGACGTCGATGCGTCGCTCTACTGGTTGTGCCGCATGCTCGACGGTGGCTGCGATCCGGACTATATCCTGCGGCGCATGGTGCGTATGGCATCGGAAGATATTGGCAATGCCGATCCACGCGCTCTGGGGCTTGTGTTGGAAGCCTGGCAGGCCTACGAGCGACTGGGCAGCCCGGAGGGCGAACTGGCTTTAGCTCAAGCTTCGATCTATCTGGCCATCGCTGCCAAGAGCAATGCTACCTATACCGCCTGGAATCGCGTGCAGAGCAGTGTCAGGGAGCTGGGGTCGCTACCCGTACCATTGCACCTGCGCAACGCCGCGACCCGTCTGATGCGTGAACTGGACTATGGTAAGGGCTACCGCTACGCCCATGACGAAAATGAACATTACGCTGCCGGTGAGCGTTATTTGCCCGAGGGCATGGCCCCGCAGGGTTTCTATCAGCCCTCCGATCAGGGTCAGGAGCAGCGCATCGCTGAGCGACTGGCCAGGCTGGCACAATTGGATCAAAAGCATCGGGAGAACATGACCTCATGAGTTGGCCACTCTTGCTTTCCGTCGCCCTCGGTGGCGCCCTGGGCGCAGTGCTGCGCTATCTGGTCGTCCAGTGGGTGGGCGCTCCCGCCAGCTTTCCTGTCGCCACGCTTCTGGTCAATGTTCTGGGATCCTTCGCTATTGGGATTTTTGCAGTGCTGGTGCTGGAAAAGGCCGTGCTCTCGGAAATCTGGCGACCTCTGGTAATGGTGGGGTTGCTCGGTGGATTTACAACCTTCAGTGCCTTTTCGCTGGAGGCCATCTACCTGATGCAGGACAGCCGCATCGTCTCCGCCCTCGGATATGTTGTACTGAGCGTAATTTTGTGTATCTTGGCCGCCTTTTCCGGCATTTTGCTTGCCCGATCATTTTAGGATTTCAGCATGATTGACCCAAGGTTATTGCGCCTCGACCCGGAAGCTGTTGCCCGGCGTTTGCAGCGCAAGCGCTTTACGCTGGACGTTGGCGCCTTTCGTCAATTGGATGAGGAGCGCCGCCAGATACAGCTGCGCGCTGAGGAACTGCAGGGCGAGCGCAATCAGCGTTCGAAGGCCATCGGCGCGGCCAAGGCGCGCGGTGAGGATATCCAGCCGCTGCTGGCTGAAGAGGGCCGTCTGGGCGATGAGTTGGAACAATCCAGACAGGCATTGGATGGGGTGCAACAGCGGCTGAATGCTTTTTTAGCCGTCATACCCAATGTGCCGGATGAGGAAGTGCCGGAGGGCGCAGATGAGTCGGCCAACCGGGAGATTCGGCGCTGGGGCGAACCGCGTACCTTTACCCAGGCGCCGCTAGACCACGTCGATCTGGGCGAGGCGTCCGGGTTGCTCGATTTTGCTGCTGCCACGCGCATTACCGGGTCACGTTTCGTCGTGCTCTACGATCAGTTGGCAGGCCTGCATCGGGCCCTGATCCAGTTCATGCTGGATACTCATGTCGAGTTGCACGGGTATCGTGAAGTCAATGTGCCCTATATCGTCAACGGCGACTCCCTGTTTGGCACGGGACAACTACCTAAGTTCGCCGAAGACCTGTTTCAGCTGGATCACGAGAATGCGCTATACCTGATTCCTACCGCCGAAGTGCCGGTTACCAACTTGCTGCGCGATCAGATCTTCGCTGGCGAGTTGCCGCTCAAGTTTTGTTGCCATACGCCCTGTTTCCGTAGCGAAGCCGGCAGCTACGGCCGCGACGTGCGCGGTATGATCCGTCAGCACCAGTTTGAAAAAGTCGAGCTGGTGCAGTTTGTCCTTCCCGACCAGTCCACTGCTGCCCTGGAAGAACTCACCGGACACGCTGAGCGCATCCTGCAGCTGCTTGAGCTGCCCTATCGGGTGGTGATGCTGTGCGGGGGCGATCTCGGCTTCGGTTCGGCGCGCACCTACGACCTGGAAGTCTGGCTGCCCTCGCAACAGAAATACCGGGAGATATCCTCCTGCTCCAATTTCCGCGACTTTCAGGCCCGGCGCATGCAGGCGCGTTATCGCAATGCCGAAGGCAAGCCGGAGCTGCTGAACACGCTGAATGGATCCGGACTGGCCGTGGGGCGAACCCTAATTGCCATAATGGAGAACTACCAGCAGGACGACGGCAGTATCCTGGTGCCTGGAGCCCTGCGCCCCTATATGCGCGGGCAACACCGAATCGGATAGGCAAATGGAAACCCTGCCGCTATTCCACCGCCTGCGAGGTGTCGGATGCCTGGTGGTTGGGGGCGGTGATATCGCGGCGCATAAGGCGCGCATGTTGCTGCGCGCAGGTGCGCAGATCGAACTGGTAGCACCGGAGCTTGCGGCCTCGACGCGCGAACTGGTGGAGGCCGGTGCAATTCGCTATCGCCAGAGGCGCTTTCTCGCCACAGATCTGGCGGGCAAACGTCTGGTCATCATCGCTACCAATCAACCCGCCCTCAACGCGGAGATTGCCCGGGCTGCGGATAGCGCCAATCTCCTGGTCAATGTGGTGGATCAGCCCGACCTGAGCAACGTGATTTTCCCTTCCATCATGGATCGCTCCCCCCTGGTAGTGGCCATCGGGAGCGACGGCCAGGCTCCGGTGCTGGTGCGCCAACTGCGGGCTCGACTGGAAAGCCTGGTGCCCGCAGCCTATGGCGACCTGGCTGCACTGGTCGGGCGCTTTCGACAGCGCGTACGCGATAAATTTCCGGGCTTGGATAAGCGCCGCCGCTTCTGGGACGCCCACCTGCAAGGCCAGGTAGCGGAGGATGTTTTCGCCGGCCGCATCGACCTGGCTGAACGGCGACTGGAGCAAGCATTGGCCGAGGATGCAAAGGGGCTGGAGCAGGGCGAGGTCTATCTGGTCGGCGGCGGCCCGGGCGATCCCGATCTCCTGACCTTTCGCGCTTTGCGCCTGATGCAGCAGTGCGATCTGGTGCTCTACGATCGCCTGGTTTCGCCGGCTGTGCTCGATCTGGTGCGACGTGAATCCGAGCGCATCTATGTCGGCAAGGAGCGCAATCCCTACAGTATTACGCAGGACAATATCAATCAGGCGCTTGTGGACTTCGCGCGCGAGGGCAAACGCGTACTCAGACTGAAAGGGGGGGATCCTTTTATCTTCGGACGCGGCGGCGAGGAGATGGCCTATTTGGCCGAGCAAAAAATTACCTTTCAGGTGGTGCCGGGTATCACTGCCGCCAGCGGCTGTGCCGCCTATGCCGGTATACCCCTGACGCATCGCGAACTGGCGCAGTCGGTGCGGTTTATCACCGGACACCGCGTTGGCGGCGAACTCAACTTGCAGTGGCGCGAGTTTGTACAGCCGGGACAAACTTTAGTTTTCTACATGGGGCTCAATGGGTTAGAGTCGATATGTGAGAAATTAATTGAATATGGAATGGCAGCGGAAATGCCGGCTGCGCTGGTGGAGAAGGGCACCTTGCCCGAGCAGCGCGTGATTCTGGGCAGTCTGGCGGACCTGCCAGAAAAGGTCAGGGCGAGTGGCGCCGAAGCGCCGACCCTGATCATTGTGGGCGAGGTGGTTCGGCTGCATGCTGTATTAAATTGGCGGACACCACATGGGGAGCACTTTGCATGAGCCACTGGCGAACTTTGGCCCTGTGCCTGTCGACGTGCTGGATGGCCGGGAGCCAGGCACAGCAAATCACCCTGCCTGCGGCACATCCGCAGGTTGAATCCTGTTTGGCTGCAGCGGAGCAAGCGGAAAGCCTTCAGCTGCAGTGGGCCGATCAGCAGCCCTGTCTCGAGGCGCTGGATTTATCCTTGGTTACGGCAGAGCGAATTTCCGTGCTTTCGAATCTGGCGTTGATACAGAGCCGCCTGGGCGATTTTGAAGCCGCAGAACGCCATTTGAATCTGGCCTTTGCCCTTGGCTCAGACCAGGCAGAGCTCTATTTGAATCGCGGCAATTTGCTCTACCTTAAAGGCGATTTCACCGGCGCCATAAGAGACTACAGCGAAGTGATTCGACGCGACGCTGCCAGTATCGATCTGGCCTACCTGAACCGCGGTATGGCGCAGCAGAATTTGGGGCGCTATATGGAAGCCGAGGCCGACTATCGATCGGCACAGGCGCTGCGGCCCGAGTGGTGGCTGATTGCCGAAAAAATACAGATGCTGGATGCCGAGCGCTATTCCGTGCCACGCTCTGCAGGCCAGCCTTGAGACGCCTGCGAGTTTAGCGCTATGTCCTTTGATCTGATTGTCATCGGTGGAGGTTCTGGCGGCGTTCGAGCCGGGCGGCTAGCCGCCAGCAAAGGCATGTCCGTTGCCGTCATCGAGGCCGACCGCTGGGGCGGCACCTGCGTCAATCTGGGCTGTGTACCGAAAAAGATGATGAAGTATGCGGCCGATTTTGCCACGAATTTTGCCGATGCCAGAGATTACGGCTGGAACCTCGGCGCGGAACCGCACTTTGATTGGCCGCATTTTGTGCGGCAGCGCGATGAGGAAGTCCGGCGACTCAACCAGATTTACGCCGGCGCGCTCGAACGGGCCGGGGCAACGCTGATACGGGGCAGAGGGCGCCTGCGGGCTCCCGGTCAGGTGGAGGTGGGTGACGAGCTGGTCAAGGGTCGGCGCGTGCTGCTGGCCACCGGCGGGCATCCCTATACGCCGTCCATTCCCGGGGCCGAATATGGCATGAGTTCGGACCAGTTATTTGGCCTGGCTGAACAACCCAAGCATCTGCTGGTGGTCGGTGGCGGATTTATTGCGCTGGAATTTGCCTGCATCTTTCAAGCCCTGGGTACGCAGGTCAGTCTGGTCTATCGCGGCGATGCGTTGCTGCGCGGATTCGATGCCGGCGTGCGTCAGCATTTGACGGACGCGCTGAAGGCCAAAGGGCTTTATCTGCGTCTGCAAACCGACATCCGGGAGATTCGACAAGGCGAGGGCGCTCGACGGCAGGTTCATCTAACCGATGGCTCCGAGATGGAAGCCGATCAAATTCTGTTTGCCACAGGACGGCGAGCGAACACCCAGGGCCTTTGGCACGAAGAACTCGATATACGCTGCAACCCGGATGGCAGCATCCAGGTAGACGCTAATTTCCGTACCTCGGTGCCGGAAGTGTATGCGCTCGGCGATGTGGTGGGCCGCCTGGCACTGACGCCGGTTGCCATCGCCGAAGCCAAAGCACTGGTGCAGCATTGGATAGAGGGTGTGGAAACCACCCTGGATTACCAGAACATGCCCTTCGCCGTATTCAGCTCGCCCGGGGTAGCCTGTGTTGGGCTGACGGAAGAACAGGCTTTGCAAAGGGGCAAACCGGTACTGATATATGAAACCCGTTTTCGCTCGCTGCGGCTGAGTCTGACACAGAGGAAGGAGCAGACCTATATGCGCATGCTGGTCGACGAGGCAAGCCGAAGAGTGCTGGGTGTTCATTTGGTGGGTGAGGAAGTAGCTGAAATACTGCAATGCGCTGCCGTGGCGCTGAATATGGGCGCGACCAAGGAAGACTTTGATCGCACGGTAGGCATCCATCCGACCACCGCAGAGGAGCTGGTCACCATGAGTCGTCCTCCCCGCCGGGTATTGCCCGCGTGAACTACCAGCCACTAACCCCCATCCAGGAGCGACGTGAGCGCGTATTTCTCTTTCTGGCCGGATTCTTTCTTTGCGCCATGACGCTGCTCAATGTGGTGGGAATCACGCGGTTCGTGCAGTTGGGGCCCATGCAGCTCGCAGTAGGCGTGCTGCCTTACCCCTTAACCTTCTTATGCACGGATATCGTCTGCGAGCTCTACGGTCGTGCCCGCGCCAACGCCATGGTGACGGTGGGCCTGGTGCTGAACTTCTTTATCATCGGCATGCTCTACCTGGGCCACGTCATGCCGCCGGTGCCCGAGGCTTCGATGCCTCCCTGGCAGGAAATTCAGCTGGCGCAAGATTTGGTGCTGCCCAATGGAGATATCGTCAGTCGTCAGGTGGAGCTCTTCCAGCTCATCTTTGCCACCACCTCCGGCGCCGTGTTTGCCTCCATGCTGGCCTATGTAGCGGCCCAGTATATCGATGTGCAGCTGTTCCATTTCTGGAAGCGCCTGACGCGCGGAAGGCATCTCTGGATACGCAATAATTTCAGCACCATGATGAGCCAGGCGGTGGACTCCATCGTAGTGGTGGCGGTGACCTTTGGCGCAGCCTGGTGGCGCGGTGACATGAGTCTGGGTTTGATCGGGACGCTGATACTGAATAGCTACCTGTTCAAGTTCTGTGCGGCAGCGCTGGATACCCCGCTAATTTACCTTGCCGTGTGGCAGCTCAGAAAATATCTCCAACTGCCGCCTGCCGCAAAGGGTCAGGACTCGATCTGACCCAGGTTAGCGTGAATAACCGCGCCGTTGATTACCGGGTTGTTGGCGCAAAACCAGATGGTTTCGGCTATTTCTTCCGGCTTGATCAGGCGTCCGAAGGATACCCCTTTCTCTATTGAGTGCAGGATGCTCTGGTCGTGTCCCAGATGGCTGCGCAGCATTTCCGTATCGGTGAACCCTGGACAGATAGCCGAGCTGTGAATGCCGCTGCCGGCCAGGTCCTGACAGGTCGCCCGCATAAGGCCGAGCAGGGCGTGCTTGGAAACACTGTAACTAAGGGTATTGGCGACCGCCTTGTCTGAAAGGGTCGACCCGACATAGAGAATGGAGGAGCCGGGCGCCATATGCGGCAGCAGCCGTTCGTTGAGCTGTTGCGCGGCAATCAGATTGATCTGCATTACCTCGGTCAGATCGGCGGCGGCGTCGCGCACTGAGTCCTTGCGCATGACGGAAGCGTTGTGAACCAGGCACAGGGTCGATCGGTACGCCAGGTTCAACTCCAACCGTCCAATCCAGGTTGAATCGCTGAGATCAACCTCATGATGCTCGACGGCTGTCAAAGGCGGGCGCGAGCGCGATAGGTTGATGACCCGATAGCCCTGCTCTAGGAAGCGCTTCGCGGTAGCCAGACCGATGCCGCGACTGGCGCCGGTAATCAGAGCAATGGGTTGTTGCATATCAGGCGCTTCGCTGCCACTGGCTGCTGCCCCATTGGCCAGGGCCTGAGGAGACGGCGACCTCGATCCAATCAACGCCAGACTCTTCGATGATTGGTTCCTTAATTAACAGGGACAGTAAATAGGCTGACAGCTCTTCGACACTGATATTGGTCAGCGGCAACACGCGTGTGTCGGCTTTAAGAAACTGCATTTTTACCCCATTGAAAACCAAATGGATGCAAGCCTCATCCTCGGTCAGCAGCAGGTAGGGCGAGCGTCCCGGCAATAACATATATTCGTCCAGCGTTGCACAGACTTCGGCCAGACAATTCTTCATAGCCCCATAGTCGAAACACAGCCCGTTTTCATTTACCGGAGCGCGGAAGGACGCTTTCACGGAAAAGTTATGGCCGTGCAGGCGCTCTCGTTCAGTGGCGGAAAAAAGGGTGAAATGGCCAGCGGAAAATTTGAGGTATTCCTTGGCCAGGGTGATGGTGGCGTATTTGCTCAAGGGATTTGGGTCGTTTCAAGTTAAGGGGGGGAAAGCTAACAGGCTGACCGCGGTTTGTCTATGCTATCTGCGGCGCAGTCAGGCGCCAAGAAAAACAAAATAAGCGAGGCAATTAACCTCGCTTTTTTGCCGATGAAAACTACTTTTTAACTTCGAGTTGTTCTGGTTTGACGCCCAGTTCCTTGGCCCAGGATTGCAGCGTTTTATTGTTGGTGCGTTTGGCTTTGAGGGTTGCGCCTGTTTTGCTGTGCTTGAAAACGCGCAGCGGGGAGGTTTTGCGTTTACGTGTCTTAGTCGTGGCTGCAGCCTTCGCCTTGAAGACCCGCTTTGCACCCTCGAGTTCCGGAAACGCTACTACAAGGTCTGCGGCCTGCTTGCCGTGCTTTTTCAACACCTTCTCTACATCCTTGATAAAAGTGATATCTGACTTAAACGCTGCGCTACTTTCGAGCTTTTCAATTTCCTGCTTGAGGCTTTCAAGGCGATCCAGCTTTTCTCGATACAAAGAGAGTTTTTTCATTATTAATTTCTCAATTAAAAATAGGAATTAATTCCAAAGCTGCTTAATTCTAAAAAAAATCTACTGAAAAGTATAACGTTTTATTTAATGGGCCTCAGCAATATAAAAATATTACGAGGATATTTAAATAAAAAATAATTGTGGATCGGGATTTGGAAAAGCTGAGTTGGGAGAGAAGCTGTACTGCTTCGGCAATGCTTTCAGCTTGAGTGAGTTCACAAATGCGTCGCACGTGAAAACGCAACGCGCGGCTTGGAATACGTAGCTTCTTGGCGACGGAACTGGCGTCGAGGCCCTGGCGAAAAGCTTCAATGATTTCACGCTGCTTGTCGCTCAGCAGATCGTCATTTGGTAGTTTTGCTCGCGAAGAAGAGTTACCAGCAGTCAACTCATGAAGTTCAAGCATTGCCGCGTCTGCAACGAAAAAATGAGCGTCAGCCTCAGCTATTGCCCCCAGTGCGGAGGACACAATCCGCGAGTTGGTCGTTCAAACGTCAGACACAAAAAAGCCCGCATCCTGGCGGGCTTCATTGACGGAGAAGAATGACTCTTTCATTGATCAACTTCCTTATTGATTACAGCTGATAAGAAAGCCCCTTTTTTCAACGCAATCCATACCAGGGCTGCAACCAGGAGTAAATTGCGTATAATGTATATTATGTTAAATAGAGTAGCTGGGGCACTGTCGAGCGTTAGCGCATTGTTTGGACTGGGCTCGGAACGCCCTCTTTGCGCCGATGTAGACACGTGTCTCAGGGAGTGCTGGCAAGCATGCAAAGGATTTAGGTGTCACCGCTCCCTGGCTCCTATGGTGCGCTAGAGTCGAACTGGCTAGTTGGCGTGGTTGCGTGCCCAGTAAAGCGCTCTCACAGCGAGCAGTATTGCCAAAACTGTAGCGTAGACCAGAGGTTCTATCTGGAACCCCTTGACCAGCCAGATGAAGTGAATACAGGCGAGAACTGCTGCGGCATAGATCAGGCGGTGCAGTTGCTTCCAGCGCCTGCCGAGCCGCCGTTGCGACCATAGGTTGGACGTGATGGCGAGTGGCAATAGCAGCAGGAAGGCAGTGGCACCCATCGTGATATAGGGGCGCTGCATCACATCTTCATACATGTAGCCAGGGTCGAACGCGGCGTCGAATAACAGATAGATACCGAGGTGAAGGCATACGTAAAAAAAGGCCCAGTCGCCGAGTAGACGCCGATAGCCGGCCAGCCAGGGTGCTCCCAGTAGACGCATTAATGGCGTAACTGCAAGGCACAGCAGCAAAATGCGCAAGGATGAGACGCCCGCCGTGTGCAGCAGCGTTTCTACGGGATTTATGCCGAGTTGGCCGCGCAGAGTGTTGGCCAACAGGATTGCTGCGGGCACCAGGCAGAGCAGGTGCAAGAGAATCCTGAGGCCAAGGCGTGCCTGCGATGAGGGCGCGACGAGTTGCATGGGTGCGTCGACAAAACCTAGTAATTCTTGACCAGATCCATACCGCTATAGAGTGAAGCGACTTCCTCTTCATAGCCATTGAACATCAGCGTATCGCGGCGGAAAAATTCGCCGATACGGCGTTCTGTAGCTTGGCTCCAGCGCGGATGCTTCACCAGTGGATTTACATTCGAGTAAAAGCCGTATTCCTGCGGTGCTGACATGCTCCAGCTGGTTTGGGGTTGCGTCTGGCTAAAGCGGATTTTCACCACCGACTTGATGCTTTTGAAGCCGTATTTCCAGGGCACCACGATGCGCAGGGGAGCGCCATTCTGGTTGGGCAAGGGTCTGCCGTAGAGGCCGGTAACCACCATGGTCAGGGGGTGCATGGCTTCGTCCATGCGCAATCCTTCCCGGTAGGGCCATTCCAGCACGCGCGTGCGCTGACCGGAAAGTGGTGCGCTCCGGTTGTAGAGGGTTTCGAAGGCGACATACTTGGCATTGCCGTTGGGTTCAAAGCGAGCGAGCAGTTCGGACAGGCTAAAGCCGATCCAGGGGATGACCATCGACCAGGCTTCGACGCAGCGCAAGCGGTAGATGCGCTCCTCGAAGGCGTGCGGCTGCAGCAGGTCGTCGAGCGACAGCGTGCCTGGACGATTGCATTCGCCACTGACTTCAACCGACCAGGGGTCAGTTCTCAGTTGGCGCGCATTGCGGTGGGGATCATCCTTGTTAACACCCAATTCGTAGAAGTTGTTGTACTCGGTAATCTGGTTCCAGCTATTAAGCGTTTCGTCGGGAATCTCGCGGGTGCGCGGAGCGCCAGCGATGCGATCGGCGAAATTCTCGATACCGGCTTGGGCCAAGTGCGGCAGGTAAGCGGCCAAAGCGCCAACCGAGGTCGCGCACATGCCGGTCTTGAGGAAGAGACGCCGACTGGCAAAGAGGCGTTCATCGGTAACATCCGCTTCGCTAAGCGTAGAATTTTTCTTTATTTTAATCAGTGGCATATGACTGGATTCTCCAGTTGTTCCTTAAAGTGATTTATCGACGACTTCACGCAGATCACGACTCAGCCCGGATTGACTTGCAATATAGGCCAGCTGATTACGCATCAGGCTGGACCTTGCTTCAGCGTAATTTTTCCACTTGGTAAGCGGGGTAACCAGACGGGCCGCTACCTGTGGATTAACGCTGTCCGTTTTGACTACCTGTTGGGCAAGAAATTCATATCCCGACCCATTCTTATGATGGAAATTGTCGGGATTGAGTGTACAAAAACCGCCAATCAGGGATCGCACCTTATTGGGGTTCTTGGCGTCATAGGCCGGATGACTCAGCAGGGCCTGCACGCGCGCCAGATTGCCCGGAGCCTGACGCGATGCCTGCATGGCGAGCCACTGGGTAACCACCAGATTCTCCGCCTGCCAACGCTGGTAAAAATGCTCCAGGCACTGATCCGCCAGGGTGGTAGCTGAGGCTTGCGTCGCGTTGACCATGGCACCCAGAGCCGCCGCCACATCCGTCATGTTGTCGGCCTGCATAAACTGCTGGTGGCAGGCGTCAATGGCGGCCGGATCGTCCGATTTGAGCCAATAGGCAATACAGATATTTTTCAGACTACGCCGCGCAATTTGCGCCGCCGTGGGTGCATAGGCTTCGCTCGAGGCAAGCTTCATATAGGTGGCCTTGAACTGCTCGCCGAGCGCCTTGGCCAACTGTTCGCGCGCGCTTTCCCGGGCTTGCCAGATGGCCTCCAGATCGATCCCCTGCCGCCCTTCTACCAGCGTTTCCATGGACGGCAACAGGATCATCAGAGCCACCATGGCGGGATCCAACTGATCGTCCGTCAGCAGAAGGGCCACGGCCTCGATAAAGGCTTTGTCCAGTTTGCCCGCAGTGCCCGCCTGCTCCAGATTACGCAATTCGCTCAGTGCATAGTCCTGACTGGCATTCCAGCGGTTAAAGCCGTTCGTGTCAGCACGCATGAGTTGAATCAGCTGATCGGACCGGTAGGCGTAGTTGAGGCGAACCGGTGCGGAAAAATCGCGCAGCAGGGAGGGAACGGGCTTTTCTGTCACGCCGCTCAGCTGGAGTCGCTGCTCGGTCTGGGTCAGTTCAAACAGCAGTTCGGTGCCCTGCCCAGCTTCGTGGCTGAATTCCAGGTCGCCCTGATGTCCCACCAGTCCGAGGCGGATGGGAATCATAAAGGGTTCCTTGTGTGGCTGTCCGGGTGTTGCCGGGCAGCTTTGGCGAAACACCAGTTCGTATGACTGGCGGTCGGCATCGTAGCGGTCGTCCACCTCAACCAGGGGGGTACCAGCCTGGCGGTACCAGTTCATGAATTGGTCGAAGTCACGTCCCGATACCTCCTGCATGCAACCGACGAAGTCCTCTATGGTGACGGCCTGACCGTCAAAGCGCTCGAAATAGCGATCAGTGCCTTGCCGGAAAAGCTCGGGACCCAGCAGGGTCGCTTGCATGCGCACCACCTCGGCACCCTTTTCATAGACCGTCTGGGTGTAGAAGTTATTGATTTCCTGGTAGGCCGGAGGTTGCACCGGGTGCGCTAGCGGTCCCGCATCCTCGGCAAACTGGTAAGCGCGCAGATTGCGTACGGTTTCAATGCGTTTCACCGTGCGCGAATTCATGTCGGCGGAAAATTCGCTGTCGCGAAATACGGTGAAACCCTCCTTCAGACTCAGCTGAAACCAGTCGCGACAGGTGACCCGATTGCCGGACCAGTTGTGAAAATATTCGTGTGCCACCACGGCTTCGACCCACTGGAAGCGTTGATCCGTGGTGATGGCAGGATTTGTCAGTACCGCCGAGGTGTTAAATATATTGAGCCCCTTGTTCTCCATGGCGCCCATATTGAAATCATCGACCGCAACGATCATGAAGATGTCGAGGTCGTACTCCCGGCCATAGGTCTCCTCGTCCCAGCGCATGGCGCGCTTCAGGGAGGTCAGCGCATGTGCGCACTTGTCCAGATCCTTGGGTTCGACATAGATGCGCAAATCGATTTCGCGGCCAGTGCAGGTCACAAAGCGATCGCTGACCTGGCTCAGCGATCCGGCCACCATGGCAAAGAGGTAGCTCGGTTTGGGAAATGGGTCTTCCCAGGCGGCGCGGTGGCGACCCTGATCCAGATCGACCTGCTCTACCAGGTTGCCGTTGGAGAGCAGCACCGGGTACTTGGCTTTGTCGGCAACCAGGGTGGTGGTGAAGCGGCTCAGCACATCCGGACGATCGAGATAGGGGGTAATTTTGCGGAAACCCTCGGCTTCACACTGGGTGCAAAACATCGTGCGTGACTTGTAGAGCCCCATGAGGGAAGTATTGCTTTCCGGGTGGATGCGTACCCGCGTGACCAGCTGGAACCGATCGGGAACCTGCTCCACGCGCAGTCTGGTGGCAGTGAGCTGCCAGCGATCCTTATCCAGCGGCCTGCCATCGAGCACACAGTCCAGCACCTCAAGCTGGTCGATATCCAGCACAAGATCTGCCTCATGAGGGGCATCCGGATGCGGATTGCGATAGATATCCAGGGTGCCTCGCACCTCGCTGCCCTGCTCGCCCAGCTCCACCCAGAGGTCGGTATGCTCAATCAAAAAGGCGGGGCGGCGGTAGTTTTTGAGGAAGATAGTTTCCTGGTCTCCGGAACGATCAGAGGTGTACATGGTGCTCCAAAAATGAAAGCTTTCTGCGATACTGGCACGGTATGCTGGAAGTGATCGGCGCGGTGCGCTGGGCTTCCGACAAATCCACTTTAAGACAGGTGCCACAGGGTAGCAAATGAAGATAAAGACGATATTGGTCATTGCCGATCGCAAGGACGACCATACCGCCATTGCCTTGAAACGAGCAGCGGAAATTCTGCGCGGAGAATCCGGCGGCAGGATTAGTCTGGTGGGCTTTGTATACGAAGCCTTTGTCGAATCGGCCAAGATTCTGACGCGAGACGAGGCCGATCAGACCCGGCAGCAAATCGTGGCGCATCGCCAGGCGGATCTCGAACAACTGGTGGCGGAGCTTGCACTGTCCGGCCTGAAGATCGACATCCAGGTGGTTTGGCATCGCGAGATCGATCAGTGGATCCTGCGCGAAGCCGGAAAGGCGCGCTTTGATCTGGTCATGAAGACCGGTAATCGAAGCGAGACGCTCTGGTACATGCCGACAGACTGGAAACTAATGCGCGGCTGTCCGGTTCCCGTTTATATCGCAGCGCGCAAGGGCTGGCGCAAGAAATCGACTATTCTGGCCACCGTGGATTTCGACGCGCGCAGCAAGGATCAGCAGGCACTGAATGCCGAGGTGGTCGAGTCAGCCGCCCTGCTCGCCCAGCGTCTGGGTTCCGAATTGCATATCTGTCACGTCATTGCCGTATCCCAGGTGCTTAAAGATATGGATCTGGTCGACACCAACAAGTTGCGGCGTAATTTCAATGACAAGTCGCGCGACCGACTGCTGGCATTTGCCGCTCAGCATGGCGTAGCCGCCGAACGGGTGCATATTGCCGTAGGATCGCCTTATCGCGAGATTCCGCGCCAGGCGAATCGGCTTAAAGCCGAACTGGTGGTGATGGGTGGATTCGGACGCCAGGGCGTACGTGGAGCCATGCTGGGTAACACGGCGGAACAGGTCATCTCGGTGTTGCGTACGGATGTCGTAGTGATTCGTCGCTCCGCCTAATTTTTTGGCGCGTCCTTCAATTCCAGATTCTGCCATTCCGGTGCCGGATCGCGGCCGAGCTTGGCTTTGCGTCCGCGGTCGATAAATCCCACTCGATCGGGCTCCTCGTGGTGCTGCAGGTCGTAGGCAATAACGGCTTGCAGGCAGAGTTCGCGCTGCTCGGGCGTCAGGACAACACCGTTGGGCCAGCGTCCTGTCTCCACGGCATATTTGAGGTTTTCATAAGCGTCGGGCGTAATCGTCCGCAGCAACTGTTTCAGATTCATCGGCTCGGCCTTAGGGAGTGATAAGCCAGGCCGCATAGCAGCCCGCTCAAGAGCCCGGATATATGTGCTGTATCGGCGACCTCCGCGCCCGACATCCAGTCGAAGGCGCCGAATACGCTGATCAGCATGAGGGCCAACATAATGGGAAAAAGACCCGGTGGCATAAAAAGGTAGGGATGCGGACGCAGTTTTCCCGTTATCCAGAAATAACCGAGCAGACCGAATACCACCCCGGAAAGGCCGCCAAAGGCGATGGGGTAGCTGACCAGAGCCTGGGAGATATTGCTGGTCAGGCCAATAACCAATATCAGTATGAGCAGGTGCAGGCTGCCCAGTGTTTGCTCGAGTCGGCTGCCCAGATACCAGAGCCACATGGCGTTGAAGGCGATATGCAAAAAGCCGAAGTGCAGGAATATCGGCGTGATAATTCGCCACCAATGCCCATCCAGCACATCACTGAACGGCCCGCGATTGCGGTAAAAGGGTGAAAGATGATCGTAAAATGTGAACCATCGAATCATTTCATCGCCCAGCCCTAGCAGCGCACTGCCGGCAAATCCGAGCAGCAGGGTCACCAGGGTGACGGGCGCATAGTAGCTGGGCAGGGGCATGGCATAGCCGGGCACCGTAGGCGGAGGCGCCGTCTCAATCACCCTGCCCTCCTGCAGGTCGCGTGCAGCCTGACGCAAGGGTCCCACCAATTCGGGAGCCGGACTCCACAGCACCTGGCGATCGCCTTCGATACTAAAGCGGTGCGGATAGCGTTGCGCCTGCAACCAGTGGTGCAGCTGGGACAGGTCGCTCTCGGCGGCAAAGTCCGCGACGCGATGCCAGCTCAACCTTGGTCCCTGGCCCAGTGTAGCTTGGTGCGACAGGTTTCGTAGAAATCGTGTTGCACCGGATGAAGCAGGTGCACCTGGCGCGCCTTTTTGCGCACAAGAATGCGGTCGCCACGCTCGGCCGCCATATAGATCTGGCCATCACAGACGATCTGTCCAAGTACGCTATTGTCAGCTTCAAAGCGGATTTCCAGTTCGCTGTTGCCATCGACCACGATAGGCCTGTTGCTCAGCGTGTGAGGATTGATGGGAACGATATTAATGGCATCGATATGGGGATGAATGATGGGTCCGCCGCCGGACAGGGCGTAGGCCGTGGAACCCGTGGGCGTTGAGATGATCAGGCCATCGGAGCGCTGGGTGTAGACATACTGGGTGTCGATGTGCAGGCTGAACTCGATCATGCGAATCGAGTTGCGCGGTTGCAGTACTACGTCGTTGAGCGCAGTGCCCCGGGCAATTTCCCACCCGTCGCGCTGTTGTGAGCAGTCGAGCATAAAGCGCTGGGAAATGACGTACTTGCCCTGCAGCACATCGGCGACGCGTTGCTCCAGTTCCGAAGGAAGAATATCGGTGAGAAAGCCCAGCCTGCCGCGGTTCACCCCGAGCAGGGGTACATCGTAGTCCACCAGGTCCCTGGCGGCGTGCAGCATGGAGCCATCGCCGCCGACCACCACGACCAGATCGCACAGCTGCCCCATGGTATTGCGGCTGACAGTCTCAATTGTGCTGTTGAGGGACGCGTGTTCGGTGCCCTCTTCGATCAGTACACGACGCCCGCTTTGCAGCAGGAACAGCGCCAGACGGCCGACTGTTTCGCCGACCAGCGCATTGTCGAGAAAGCCGATAATGCCAATTGTCTGGAACATAGCATTCCGCGTAAGAGTAACCACCGGCACCTTAGCAGTTTCCTCTGTCATCGGCCTATTTGCTGGTATAAAAAAGGTAGATAAAGGAGAGCCCGCCGGCCAGATAATCACGGCTGCGCAGCAGGGAGCTGTCGCTATTCGCCGCGCCGCTGAAATTCATATAGCGCAAATAGCAGATCGCCAGGAAATCTCCCCAGCGACGCTTCAGAGTCATGGATGCCCGGCTTGCGGTAAACCCGGCTTCGGCTCGATAGGCGGGGCGCTCGGCAAGTGCCTCCGTCAGGTCGACATCGTAAAAAAACCCGTGGTAGTCGCGACTGCTCCAAACCGCTCCCAGGCTTGACTCCCAATGCCATTCACCTAAGCGCGTTTCGTAGTAGACACCGGGATTGGATGTCCAACCGGACAGGCTGATCAGCTCGTCTGCATTGACCTTGAGCGCAGCGCGCAGAGGCAATTCCAAGCGCCATTCAGCCAGGTCGGATTCCCACAAGCTGATATGCAGGGAAGGGCCGGCCTCGATCACCAGATCGAGATAGGCCATGCCCGCACGCGCCCGGCTTTCGCTGTCGTCGACCGGCAGCGCACCATTCAGGCTGGCTTTCAGGCTGAAGCGACCCTGTTCGGCAACCGAGGCGATCAGCCCTTCCTCATCCAGGCTGAGATGCTCACTGTGAAAAACCGGGTAGGGAAAGGGTGTAATCAAGCTGCTGGACTGGTCTGCGCCCGGATAGTGCGGGAAGCTGACCAGCGCCACGCCCAGGCCGAGCTCCCACCAGGTCGCAGATTCTTCCTGAGCAAGGGTGAGCGCCGGCTGACAAAGGGTCAGCGCGACAAGCCATTTGTGTAGATAAGACATAGGCCGGGTATAGCACGTTTATGATGAGGAATTGTCCTGTAATCGCGCGACGAAGCCAACACAGAATCTGAGCCTGGACCAGGCCAAGCGGAGAATCTTTTTGATCCGCCCGCTTCGCGGGTTCTCGTCACATTTTCAGTGGGACAAAAAAAGCCCCGCATGCGGAGCCAGATTCGTTTCAAATGGCGGACCGGATGGCAAAAGTCATGTACTTTGGCACCGCTCTCACACAACCCATGTAATTCTTTGTATTAAAAAATCAAATTACGACAACTTTTTAAAAAAAGCCACTTAGCGTCATTGTGGCCCCAACACCCCGCCCTACTGAGTCTGCTTTGGCTTGGTCAACTCTAAATGCTAACTCAAGCCCATCTTGATCGCCGAAGGCCCAAGCATAACCAAGCCCAATCAGCCTACGGTGCATACTGTCTATACTCTCCCATGCATATTCTGCATAGAAACGGTTGCGTCTAGTGCCCTCGTCACCAATCAGCTTTGCGCTCAATTGATAGCCACATTCTATAGCGGAGCTGCCCGCCGCTAAGTCTTCGCAAAGCAGACCGTAGCTGAGCAATAAACTAGTCGTAGCGCCGAATTCCTGAGAAGACTCAGCTAGGGTAATCTCCGCGGTTACTGGAAGACTAAGACGCGTGACATCTATTTTGCCGAGATCAAAACTTATACCTGCACGGTTTTCTCCAAGATAGTTAGCTGCGAGGCTCCCCGATTGAAGTGTTTCTAGTGCACGCGAAAAAATCGCGTCCGTCGTGATGATGACTCTATCACCTAGCATTAGATCGCCACTTAACATCCAGCCATAAGTCAATCTGCGGCCTAGAATTGATCCATCAAGAAAAAAACCATCATTTTCCCTAAGGCTGAAGTTGTACCAAGAACCTCCTAAGCCCAAAAATCCGCTGGTTCGAATTCCATCACTTAAACTATATCGGGCGTAAACAGTACCCTGTAAGCTCTTATCTGATATGGAGCTGTGTTTAAAGTCGATCAACGTATCACTGGAGCGGGATGCAAGAGCGCTAAAGCCAAGCGTAAAGTCGTTATTCATCTTTGTCTCGAAACTAAGTGCTGAAAAGACTCGTGAATTCCAACTTCCGCTCACATTAGAGTAGATTAGGCCCGCATCGAAGTAAATCTGGTCACGTTGATAGCATTCGGAGATCTGTTGGGAGTACCCCAAATTGATATTTGCTCCATTCTGATTGGCTACACCAGAGCCTGAAAAATCTCTGGGGTCATGGCAATCACTGTCATATCGGTTTCTCAAAAAGCGTTCATTGAAACTGAGCATGTCACTTAGTCCGCCAATAACATACGCTCTCAGACTAGCGCGAAAATTGTCGTCAATTTCTTCTAGCTTTAGTCCGATTTCGTCGACATTTATGATGGTAACCGTCAAAGTCTGGTAGCTCACGTTCCCAGCGGCGTCTGTGGCCTTGATCCGCACTAAATAGGTGTTATTTCCATCGCCATCTGTCGGATTCTCATAGTCAGGCGGGTCTAAAAATGATAACTCGCCTGTTTCTGGGTTGATCTCAAATTTATGTTCTTCTGACCCGCCATCAACTGACCATGCTACCCTCTCGTCAGCCGTGAAAGTGCTTACTCTCGTTAAACCCTCATTAATACTAATGGCTGACTCAGGGGCGCCTTGATCACCACTAGGGCCTCTGATTGACGGCGCGACGTTGTCATCGTCAGTCTCATCTAAAGAGACCTGCACCCTAATGCTACTGAGTCCATCCGTCATCGTAATAATCAGCAGATGGGTATTTGGCATTTGCTCGTAATTATTTGCCAGGGAGTTGACTCCAGTAGCAGTCAGTCTGATCTCGCCGGTTGCGCCGTCGATTCTGTACCAGCCATCGCTATTGCTTTCCGTTATACTAAACAACAGCGTTTCATCATCTGCATCAGCTCCGGTCACCTGGCCAAGAACATCACTCGCGCTCGAACCAGCCGGATAATCGAAACTATAGCCGGCTCCTCCATCAGCATTTTGATTGGTGTAGATGGGAGCAGAATTTGAGTCATCATCAGCAATCGTGTTGGTTGCTGTCAGATTAGATGAATTAGTGCTCAGCGATGCTGTCCCGCTTATTAAGCCTGTCAATGTGATGATGACCGTCTCGTCACCTTCGACCAGGCTGTCATCAATCACCGGCACCCCGATCGTAGCGCTCGTCGCATTCGCCGCAATGGTTACTGTACCTGGCAGCGCTGTATAGTCGGCGCCAGCAACTGCCGTACCCGCCACCGAATAGCTGATCACTGTATCTGTCGCAGAGGCAGTGCTTAAGCTCACCGTAACCACACCATTGGTCGATGATTCAGCCGCTTGGGTCGTGTTGGCGATACTCACGCTTGGAGATGGGTCCAGCGGAATGTGATTATTTATAACACCGTTGGAACTAGTTGCAGAGGAGTCACCGATAACAAAATTAAAATCTAGATAGTAGAGTGTGCTCTGTGAGCCTGTAGGAGCTGTCGATTGAGGCTGAATCAGAACTAGGTTTCCGCCTGTTCCAGGATCATATGCTCCTATTTGAGCTGGTATCGCTAGGCTTTCAAATGAATATCCTGAAGGCTCAGCGATATCAATGGTGTAGACACCACTAAGTGCATTGGCGTTGAGAACAAAAGAGTACTGGCCATCAGCGGACGTAGTTTGCGTATTTGGCCCTCCTAATGTTTGATCCAACCAACTGTCATTCACCAGAGATCCGTTATATTTAAAGGTTACTACCGCGCCCGGAACTGGAAGACGAGTTACCGCATCGTAAACGACCCCCGAAGGGTCGATAACAACCGCATCTATTGCGGTTAGTTGGCTATCGTTGGTCTGGACAGCAATTGAGCTAACGAAGTAGCTACGAGCAATCCCGACAGATGACTTAGATTTAGCTTTGTAGTTGCCCGCGGATTCGAATTCAACCTTGTAGGTTCCGGAACTAAGACCGCTAAAAATATATGTTCCGCTTGGTCCGGTCGTGACCGTTTGTACAATTTGGTCCGAATTCGTCAGGAGCCTAACGGAGCGGCCGCTTACTCCATTTCCAGCAGAGTTCCGAACGGTACCTGAAATCGAGCTGTTACCAGTGAATGTCACCGAAGCAGTGTCAGAGATTGACGAGGCATCTATAGAGCCACTGACGATAGCTACTTCGACTTCTGTAGAGGAAGTTAGTATTGCGGTGTAAGTTCCATCGCCGATATCTGAAACCGCCGAAAGTGATCCAGAGGTTGCAGAGAGCACAACGCTATTGCCACCAGTTGATAGTGAGTTTCCATTGATATCTTTAGCTTGAACAGTAATGGTCGAATTTGATATTCCATTTGCCAATATACTTGAAGGTACGGCATTAATTGTGGAAGTCAGACCGGAAGGATTTGTTGATGCCGGCTTGGCAGATGCGTAGACGTTGAGTTCAGTAAACAGGCCGACAGTTGCGGCGTTTCCCGAAATTACGCTGCCCCTGTCGCCAGAATTTGTGTCGACATAATTTCGCGAACTTCCCAAGAATTTCAAAAGATATGTCTTATGGAGTCCGTCGCCAGCAACGTAAGATGTCCCATCAATGACGCCGTCCTGAGCGGTTAGGCCAATAGCAGCAACATCGGAACCATCCGTGTCGCGCCAATTTACTGCTGCATTGAAGGTCTCCGTCGTACCATCGCTGAATTGAAAAGTGACCGTCACAGAGTAGTCATTGCCCTGACTACCGCCAAATCGGCCATCATCTGTTTCGTCTTGGATGACAGCGCCGACTATGCCAAGAGTGCTGAATGTGCGAAGCCTTGTAGGTTGGTGAGCGTTGTTTCGATATTCGCCAACGACGCCATCTTCAAAACCTGCGCTAACGATAAAGCTCTGTGCGCTAGCAAGCGAGCTAGCCAGAAGTACAAAAATTATAGTAAACGTTGTGACGTATACATCGAGCGGTAATTTTTTTATTTTTGGAAACGCTACGGTAAGGATATTAGTGAACATAGATAGGCGTTTAAAAAATATCAAAGATAAAAATTTATTTAAATTTTGCGACTTTGGAAAATGAAAATTTGTTTTTTTTTGCAAATTAGAGGCGAAAATATTCGATTGCGTATTACTCTTCCATTGATCACTCCAACCCTATTTTGAAAAAGGGAGTTAGGCGGCTAAAGCTAAGGTGACTGGGTGCTTGCAATACAACGGGGGGAGATCGACCTGGCCTGTTCCGGTCTTGGGTCGAGGTGCGATTGGCGAGCTTGTACTCGTTTTTGGAGCATCTCTCTTTTTAGAATTCACTCTGAATCCAACTAGACAGTAGCAGCGACCTACCCCAAATATTGGCTGAGCACTGCCAATGGCAAGCTGTAGGTTTTTTGATATGCCTTTTGGTATGTAGAAACAAAAAAAGCACCTACGCGCTTGATTTGTATTAGTAATTGGCGGACCGGACGGGACTCGAACCCGCGACCTCCGCCGTGACAGGGCGGCATTCTAACCAGCTGAACTACCGGTCC
>JAYQPQ010000015.1:0-29702 GCA_038145405.1 Porticoccaceae bacterium
TACAGCACGTGGTCAGTGTGCGCGTCGATGAACTCGGTCGCTTCCAGCTGGTCAAGGAAGTGGAGGGCGACAGCGTCGCCGACGTGCTCAGCTATGTCGAGTACCAGCCCCAAGAGCTGCTGAAGAAATTCCGCGCTCGCGCCGAACAGGGTGTGAATAGCGGCCAGATCACGGGCACGGAGCGTCAGCAGCTGATGGAACTTTACTCAGACGGCCTGCGCGGCTATACCTATTTCGAACGCTAATTCCTGCTGAACTCGAGGAGAAGTTGTGGCTAAAGTTCTGATTATCGGTGCCGGCGGCGTCGGCCAGGTGGTAGTGCACAAGTGCGCCCAGTTGCCCAAGGTTTTCCACGAGATCGTGCTGGCCAGCCGTACTTTGGCCAAGTGCGACCGCATTGCCGAACAATTGTCGCGGCCGATCGAGACGGCTGCCGTGGACGCCGATCAGAGCGACCAGGTAGCCGCGCTGATTCGTCGCGTGAAACCGGACCTGGTCATTAACGTGGCGCTGCCCTACCAGGATTTGACCATCATGGACGCCTGCGTCGAGACCCGCGTCGACTATTTGGATACCGCCAACTACGAGCCGCGCGACGAAGCCAAGTTCGAATACAGCTGGCAGTGGGCCTACCGCGACCGCTTTGAGCGCGCCGGCATCGCCGGACTACTCGGCAGCGGCTTCGATCCGGGCGTGACCAACGTCTACACCGCCTATCTGGCCAAGCATTATTTCGATGAAATCCACGAGCTGGATATCCTCGACGTCAACGGCGGCAACCACGGCAAGGCTTTTGCCACCAACTTCAACCCCGAGATCAATATCCGCGAAGTGACGGCCGAATGTCGCCACTGGGAAGATGGCCGCTTTGTCAGCACGGCACCCATGTCGGAAAAGCAAAGCTTCGAGTGCCCGGAAGGTGTCGGCACCTACGACATCTATCGCATGTACCACGAGGAGCTCGAGTCGCTGGTGAAGAATTTCCCGACCCTGAAGCGCGCCCAGTTCTGGATGAGCTTCTCGGCCAATTACCTCAAGCACCTCGAGGTGCTGCAGAACGTCGGTATGACCCGCATCGACCCGGTGCATTACCAGGGCCAGGACATCGTGCCGCTGCAATTCCTCAAGGCCGTGCTGCCGGAGCCCTCCAGCCTGGGCCCCACCACGCGCGGCAAGACCTGTATCGGCTGCATCGTCAAGGGCATTAAGGACGGCAAGCCGCGCAAGGTCTACATCTACAACATCTGCGACCACGAAGCCTGTTACGAGGAAGTCGGCTCCCAGGCTATTTCGTACACCACCGGTGTGCCGGCCATGATCGGTGCCAAGATGATTCTCGAGGGCAAGTGGAAAAAGCCGGGTATCTGGAACATGGAAGAGTTCGATCCCGATCCCTTTATGGAAGATCTGAACAAATACGGCCTGCCCTGGACGGTGCAGGAACTGTCCGACTGACCCTGCCAAGCGAAGCCTGCCTTGGTGCGCCCGGATTATTTCGCGCAGTTTGACGCCAGCCGCGTGCCCTCGCCCTGCTTTGTGGTGGACGAGGTCGCGCTCGAAGACAATCTGAAAATACTGGCCGATGTAGCCGAGCGTAGCGGGGCCACCGTGCTGCTCGCGCTCAAGGCCTTCTCCATGTTCAGCCTGGCGCCTCTGATCAGTCGCTACCTCAGTGGCACCTGCGCCAGCGGTCTCTATGAGGCTCGTCTCGGCCGCGAGGAGTTTGGCGGCGAGGTGCATACCTTTTCCGCCGCCTTCCGCCAGGAAGAGCTGGCGCGGGTGCTCGAAATCTCCGATCACGTTGTCTTCAACTCGGTCGACCAGTGGCTGCGTTTTCGCGCCCTGGCCCTGGCAGCCCAGCTACGGCGTCCGCAGTTGCGCTTTGGCCTGCGCGTCAATCCGCGCCATTCCGAGGGCGCCACGCCTATCTACGATCCATGCGCGCCCGGTTCGCGCCTGGGTATTCCGCTGGACGATTTCAAAGGCCTGGATATGGAAGGCTTGTCCGGGCTGCACTTTCATACCCTGTGCGAGCAGGATTTCCTGCCGCTGAAGCGCACCTTGGTCGAGGTGGAGCGCCAATTCGGCTATCTCTTTCCGCAACTGGAGTGGATCAACTTTGGCGGCGGTCACCACATCACGCGACGCGACTATCAGCGCGACGAACTCGTGCAAACCATTCGCGATTTCCGTCAGCGCACCGGGCTCAAGGTCTACCTGGAGCCGGGCGAGGCCATTGCCCTCTACACGGGCGTGCTGGTCAGCGAGGTGCTGGACATCAAGTTCAACGATCAGCAGATCGCCATTCTCGATACCTCGGCCACCTGCCATATGCCGGATGTGATCGAAATGCCCTATCGCCCGCATATTCGCGGTTCCGCTCTGGCTGGCAACCTGCCACACAGCTATCGCCTGGGTGGGCAGACCTGTCTGGCCGGCGATGTCATCGGCGATTACGCCTTTGCTCAACCCCTGCAGATCGGCCAGCGTCTGGTATTCGACGAAATGGCCTACTACACCATGGTCAAGACGAATACCTTCAACGGCATTCCGTTGCCGGCTATCGCTATCTGGAACTCCCAAACCGATGCGGTGCAGGTCGTACGCGAGTTCGCCTACGAAGATTTCCGCAACCGGTTGTCCTGAGCCAATGAGTGAACCCACCTATCTGATGCCCGCCGAGTGGGAGCGCCACCAGTGTTGCTGGATGGCCTGGCCGCGCGATCACGGTGACTGGCCGGTGGCCATCGAGGCCGTGCATCGGGACTTCCTGCAGGTGCTGCAGGCCATTGCCCAATTTGAATCGGTGCGCGTGCTGGTCGATCCCGAGCTGGAGGACGAAGCTCGGAGACAGTTACCACCCGGCACCGAGCTCATCGCGATTGAACTCGACGACTGCTGGATGCGCGACATGGGGCCTACCATGGTGCGCAACGGCCATGGAAAGCTGTGCGGCGTCGACTGGAAATATAACGGCTGGGGCAAGTTTCCCCACCAGCGCGACCAGCATGTCGCCCAGCGCCTGCTCGAGCGATTGCAACTGCCGGTGCTCGGCTCTTTTCTGGTCAACGAGGGCGGTGCCCTTCACGTGGACGGCGAGGGCACTTGCGTGCTGACTGAAAGCGTATTGTTCAACGCGAACCGCAATCCGGGATTGACGCGCGATCAGGCCGAAAGCGAAGTGAGCCGTCTACTCGGCATCGAAAAATTTATCTGGATCCCGGAAGGCCTGGTCGACGACGACACCGATGGCCATATCGACGAGCTCATGTGCTTTACCGCACCCGGCGAGATACTGCTGCTGGCCAGTTCCGATCCGACCGATGCCAACTACGAACGATTGCAGGAAGCCCATCGTCGCCTCAGCGCCACCACCGATGCCCGTGGGCGGCGCCTGCATATCCGCCAGATTGAACAGCCCCCCGCGGCTTATCATCAGGGCGTGCGACTTTCGAGATCCTACATCAATTGTTACATTGCCAACGGTGGCGTGGTGATGCCGGCCTATGGAGAGCTGGAACATGACCGGGCCGCCCTTAGCCAGTTGCAGGCTGCCTTCCTGGGGCGCCGCGTGGTCCAGGTCAACTGCTCCGCACTGGTCACCGGCGGTGGCAATATCCACTGCATCACCCAGCAATGTCCGGAGGAGGGCCAAGCATGAGGTTTGTCAGCCTAGCCGCTACCCAGATGAGCTGCAGTTGGGATATCGAGCACAACCTCGACCAGGCCGAGCAGCTAGTGCGCGACGCCGCCGGCCAGAGCGCCCAGATCATATTGCTGCAGGAGCTCTTCGCCACCCCCTATTTTTGCAGCGAACTCAATGACGACCACTTCGCCCTGGCGCAATGCTTCGAGGATTCACCACTGATCCGGCGCTTTGCCGCGCTCGCAGACGAGCTGGAAGTAGTGCTGCCGATCAGCTATTTCGAGCGCGATGGCGAGTCTTACTTCAATTCCCTGTGCGTGGCCGATGCCGATGGCCGCGTGTTGGGCAATTACCGCAAGAGCCATATCCCCAGCGGGCCGGGCTACCAAGAAACCTACTACTTCGCGCCCGGCAATACCGGATTTCGCGTCTGGGATACGCGCTACGCCAACATCGGCGTCGGCATCTGCTGGGATCAGTGGTTTCCCGAAGCGGCCCGCGCCATGGTGCTGGCTGGCGCCGAAGTGCTCCTGTATCCCACCGCCATCGGTTCCGAGCCGGAGGAACCGCAACTGGATTCCAGCGGACACTGGCAGCGCGTCATGCAGGGCCATGCGGGCGCCAATTTGGTACCCCTGGTGGCTTCCAATCGCATTGGCGTGGAGACCAACGGCGGCTGCGAACTGACTTTTTACGGCAGCTCTTTCATATGTGACCAGACTGGTGCTATGTTGCGCACCGCCGGTCGCACCGAGCCGCAGATCCTGCTGCAAAGCCTGGATCTGGATGCCATGGCCGAGGCGCGCGAGCGCTGGGGCGTGTTCCAGAGCCGGCGCCCGGATCTGTATGGCGACCTAACCAATACCGAGACTCCCAATTGACCTACTGCGTATCTCTTGCCCTCAAAGACGGACTGGTTTTTGCAGCGGACACCCGCACCAACGCCGGGGTCGACTATGTCACCAAGGCGCGCAAGCTGCATGTCATCAAGCCTTCAGATGATCGACTCTTTGTGGTGCTGACGGCCGGCAACCTGGCCACCACACAGGAGATTCTTAACGTGGTGGAGCGGGATTTGCGCGAGGAAAAGAGCAAGAAAAACCTGCTGGGCTGCAAGTACATGTTCGAGGCGGCCGATTACCTGGGCCAGGTGTCGGTGGAGGTGCAGCGTTCGCACGACAAGCCGTTGCAGCAGTCGGGCGTCGACGGCTCGGCCACCCTGATCGTCGGCGGCCAGATTGGCAAGGAAAAACCCGGACTCTTTCTGGTCTATCCGCAGGGCAATACCCTGTCGGTCACCGCCGATACGCCCTATTTCCAGACCGGTGAAAACAAGTACGGCAAACCCATTATCGACCGCCTGGTTAAACCCGACATGTCACTGGGCGACGGTGCACGCCTGGTATTGGCTTCACTCGATGCCACCATCAAATCCAACGCCACGGTGGCGCCGCCTTACGACCTGGCCATCTACCCGGCTAACAGCTTCGATCTACCCGTCAACAGCCGTATCGAGATCGATTCCGAGTTCTACCAGAACTTCAAAACAACCTGGCAGGCGGGCATGCAAAAGGCCTTCGACAACCTGCCGAAGTTCGATTGGGAAAGCTGATCAGATAAATCTCGCGCCTGCTCATCCGCCCGCGGCGAAATGCGGCGAGGCATTTGCTCATTCCCCGCGCCACTTCACCGAATAAAGATCGTGCCGGCGATCGCGCAGGTTCTTCACCGTGCCGCTGTTGCACGCCGTGGTGAGGGTTTCCGGGCGTAGATCGGCAAAGGCGATCATTCCCACGTTAGGCGTGGTATCCGCCGCGATGCCATCGCGCGAGAAAGGGAAGTCACAGGGCGTCAGCACACAGCTCTGGGCGTAGTGGATATCCATATTGGAGACATTGGGCAGATTGCCGACATTGCCGGCCATCACCACAAAAATCTGGTTCTCTACGGCGCGCGCCTGGCAGCAGTAGCGCACCCGTAAATAGCTCCGGCGTTCGTCAGTGCAGAAGGGCACGAACAGGATATGAATACCTTGGTCGGTCAGGTACCGGGCCAGCTCGGGGAATTCGGAGTCGTAGCAGATCACTACGCCGATGGGGCCGCGATCGGTCTCGATGGCCTGAAGCTTGCTGCCGCCCTCGATATTCCACCAGTAGACCTCGTTGGGTGTCGGGTGAATTTTGGGCTGCTCGTGAATGGATCCGTCGCGGAGAAAGATATGGGCGATATTTTCCACCCGGCCATTGGGCATGCGCGTGGGGTGTGAGCCGCCGATAATATTGATGTTGTAGCGCAGCGCCATGTCGCGCAGGGCTTGGCGAAAGCGAGGCGTGTAGTGGGTCAGCGCCTCGATGGATTCCACCGGGGAGAGTTCCTGATCCTCGCAGGACAGCAGTTGCAGGCTGAACAGCTCGGGGAAGACGACAAAATCGCCCTTGTAGTCGGCTACCACGTCGACGAAATATTCCACGATGCCGAGAAACTCGCCGAAATCCTTCACCCGGCGCTGCATGTACTGCACGGCACCCACGCGGATGGTATCGGACAGGCGCCCGCCGTAACCTTTTTCGTTGCTGGGCTGACTTTCTCGCGGCACCTTGGGATTACGCCAGGCCATGTGAATGCCATAGCCGAGAGATTCGCGATCCCAGCTCAGGTAATCCGGGATGACGCCAATAATCTCGAAGTGGTTTTTCAGCTGAAAGCTAAGCACCGGGTCGCGCAGCTTTTTGCTTCGCGCCTGTTCGATGTAATCCTCAACCGAACCGCTTTGCTTGAGGCGGCGCGCCAGCGAGGGCAGGCGACCGGCAAAGACGATGCCGCGCAGCTTGAACTTTTCACACAGCTTCTTGCGCGCGTCGTAGAGGCGCTGCCCCAGGCGGTAGCCGCGCAGCTCGGGATCGATGCACACTTCCATGCCGTAGAGCCAATTGCCCTTGGGATTGTGCCGCGAGGCATAGCCGTTGCCGGTGATGTCGACCCATTTGTGCGGCCGCATGGCACTGGCTTCGTCGATGATAAAGGTAGCGCAATAGCCGACGACGCGGCCTTCCACCAGCACCACAAACTGACCCTCGGGTAAGGCGTTGATCTGGCCGATGATGGCGCCCGGCGAATAGCCGTCCATGCCGGTGCCACGGTAAACGCGGTCGGTGAGGGTGCAGATGCCCTCGACATCCTCGTGATGCGCATTGCGCAGCTAGAGGGTGGCCTTGGGGTTGCTTAGATCGGTTTTACTCATGCGTCGTCCTTCAATTGCTGGCGCAGCTGGAACAGCATATCCAGTGCTTCGCGCGGCGTGAGTTCATTGGGGTCTAGGGCGGCCAAGCGCTGCAGTGCCGGATGGCGGTCGGCCTGCAGCGCCGGAGTTGTTGCTGCCGGCCCGGCATCCAGCGCCAGCAGGTTGCTGGACTCCAGGTGGCGCAGTTCCTGCCGCGCCAACTGAATCACTTCAGCCGGCACGCCCGCCAGACGCGCCACCTGCAGGCCAAAGCTCTGGCTAGCCGGACCCGGCTCGACGCGGTGCATAAAGATCACCTGGTCGGCCATTTCCCGTGCTCGCAGGTGCACATTGGCCACGCCTTCGATGCGCGATTCCAGTCCGGTGAGTTCGAAATAGTGCGTGGCAAAGAGGCTGAGCGCCTGGATGCGGGTGGCCAGCCAGGTGGCAATAGCCAGGGCCAGCGACATACCGTCGTAGGTCGAGGTGCCGCGCCCGACCTCATCCATCAGCACCAGGCTGCGGGCGCTGGCGTTATTCAGAATGGCCGCGGTCTCCACCATCTCCACCATAAAGGTAGAGCGCCCACCCGCCAAATCGTCGGCCGAGCCGATACGGGTAAAGATGCGATCGGTGAGACCAATGCGGGCGGCCTCGGCCGGTACAAAGCTGCCCATATGAGCAAGCAGCACGATCAGCGCGCACTGTCGCATGTAGGTCGATTTGCCACCCATGTTCGGGCCGGTAATTAGCAGCAGGCGGCGATCGGGGTGCAGTTCCAGATCGTTGGCGATAAAGGGGTGGCGACTGGCGCGTTCCACCACCGGGTGGCGACCCTGGCGGATGGACAGCCCGGGTTCGTCGTGCAGTTCGGGGCGGCAGTAGTGATGATCGCGCGCATTGCGCGCCAGGCACAGCAATACGTCCAGCTCGGCGACGGCGGCGCTGGAATCCTGCATCTCGCCGAGACGGTCGTTCAGCGCCTGCAGCACCTGATCGTAGAGTTGCTTCTCGCGCGCCAGGGCACGACTTTCGGCCGACAGAGCGCGGTCTTCAAAGGTTTTCAGTTCGGGCGTAACAAAGCGCTCGGCATTCTTCAGGGTTTGGCGGCGAATGTAATGCGTCGGCGCCCGCTCGGCCTGACCCTTGCTGATTTCAATGAAGTAGCCATGCACGCGGTTATAGCCGACCTTGAGCGTGGCGATACCAGTGCGCTTCTTTTCCTCGGCTTCAAGCTGCAGCAGAAAGTCGCCGGCGTTGTGACTGATGGCGCGTAGCTCGTCCAGTTCGGCATCGAAGCCGTCGGCAATGACGCCGCCATCGCGCAGCACCATGGGCGGGTTTTCCACCAGGGCGCGGGTCAGCAAATCGACGAACTCGGGGTATTCGCCGACGATCTGTGTCAGGCTGTGAAGGCGGTCGGCGGCGAGTCCATGCAGGTTGGCTCCCAGGACGGGGAAGGCCGCGAGTGCATCGCGCAGTCGCGACAGGTCGCGCGGCCGGGCCGATGCCAGGGCCACGCGGGTGAGAATGCGTTCGAGATCGCCGACGGCATCCAGATTGTCCGCCAGCATATCCAGACGATGACTTTCCAACAGCGCAGCGATGGCCTGATGACGTGCCTCGATGGGGCCGCGCTGACGCATTGGCTGACTGATCCAACGCGCCAGATGGCGACTGCCCATGGCGGTTCGGCATTGATCCAGTATGGCCAGTAGGCTGTGCTCGCGGCCGCCGGAAAGATTGGCGAGCAATTCCAGGTTGCGCCGCGAGGCGCCGTCGATAATGAGCAGATCGTCCGGCAATTCTGGCGTCAACTGGCGGATATGCGGCAGGCTGCCGCCCTGGGTGGTTATGGCGTAGTTCAGCACGCAACCCGCCGCGCAAACAGCCAGCGGCAAATCGGCGCAGCCGAAGCTGTCGAAACTGGTCAGGCCAAAATGTGCACACAGCAAGCGTTGTGCGGCATCTGGATGAAACTCGGCCGGCGCACGAGTGCGGCGGCTGTGCGGACCGAGAAAGCTGCTGTCCAGGCTGAGGTTTTCCGCCAGCAGAAGCTCGACTGGCGCCAGGCGCTGCAACTCGTTGCGCAGCGTGTTCAGACCGCTGACTTGGGTCAGCTTAAAGAGGCCGCTGGCCATATTCAGCCAGCTGATGCCATAGCGATCTTCCTCGGCATGCACGGCGACCAACAAATTGTCGCGACGACTGTCGAGCAAGGCTTCGTCGCTCAAGGTGCCCGGTGTGATGATGCGCACCACCTGACGATCGACCGGCCCCTTGCTGGTGGCGGGGTCACCGATCTGCTCGGCGATGGCAACGGATTGGCCGGCGCGCACCAAGCGTGCCAGATAGCCCTCCGCGGCGTGAAAGGGTACGCCGCACATTGGTACTGTCTCGCCAGCGGACTTGCCGCGGTGGGTGAGGGTCAGTTCAAGCAGCGCTGCTGCCTTGCGGGCGTCGTCGTAAAAGAGTTCGTAGAAATCCCCCAGGCGGTAGAACAGCAGCAGGTCGGGGTGCTCCGCCTTAAGCCGCAGATACTGCTGCATCATTGGGGTGTGCGTTGCCAGCGGCTCCGCATCCGGCAACAGGTCGCCCTGACTGGCAGCGCCGCCTAGCATGGAGAAGTGGCTCGCTGGTTGCGGCCCAGAAACGGGGCAATCACAGCTGGCGCAGGATATTTTCCGCGCTGCTTTGATCAACGCCTTTTTCGTCAATGTGAATGGATTTCACCACGCCGTCGTCGACGATCATGGCATAGCGCCGGGAGCGCTTGCCGAGGCCGGCCTGGGTCAAATCCAGGGTCATCCCCAGGGCCTCGGTAAAGTGGCCGCTGCCGTCGGCAAGCATGAGGATCTCTTCGGCATTTTGTCCGGCGGCCCAGGCGCTCAGGACGAAGGCGTCGTTGACCGCCACACAGGCGATGGTGTCCACGCCCTTGGCCTTGATCTGGTCGACGTGAATGATGAAACCGGGCATGTGGGTGTTGGAGCAGCTGGGTGTAAAAGCGCCGGGTACCGCGAACAGCACCACCTTTTTGCCGCGGAACACGTCGTCCAGACCGATCTCCTTGGGACCTTCCGGGCTGGGTATCTTAAGCGTCATGGACGGTATGGTGTCACCGGTCTTGATGGTCATGGCAGCAATCCTCTGTGGGTTTTGTAGGCGCTTGTCGCAGTCGATGCATCGACACTATCGGGAGGCTTGGGCGATTTTCTGGCAGGCCACGCACACCCGGGGTAAAGTGCAGAGTTTAGCAGCTATTCGGAATGCCTTGAGTGGATCATCAGCACTGGATGCAGCACTGCCTGAACTTGGCAGCCGACGCCGCCCGTGCCGGCGAAGTGCCGGTTGCCGCCGCTGTGGTCAAGGATGGCGAGCTGATTGCGGACGCCTTTAATCAGCCCATTGGCCGTCACGATCCCTCAGCCCATGCCGAGATTTTGGCACTGCGCCGCGCCGCCGAGCGGCTGCAGAATTATCGCCTGCCGGGCTGCACTCTGTATGTGACAGTAGAGCCTTGCGCCATGTGTTCCGGTGCCCTGGTGCACGCCCGCATCAGCCACGTGGTATTCGGCGCCGAAGAGCCGCGCGCTGGTGCCGTGGTGTCGCGCCAGCAGCTGCTGGATGCGCCCTGGCTCAACCATCGGGTCAGTTACGAAGGCGGTGTGCTGGCCGATCAATGCGGAGAACTGTTGCGCAAGTTTTTTGCTGGTCGACGCGCTCCGTCCGAATCCTCCACACCTGATCTGCAGGAATCCAATACCCCATGATGTTTGAATGGATCACCAGCCCCGACGCCTGGGTGGCCTTGGCTACCCTGACAGCTCTCGAAATCGTCCTGGGCATCGACAACATAATCTTTATCTCCATTCTGGTTGCTCGCTTGCCGGAGCGGCAGCGCGATCGCATACGCCGGGTAGGCATTGGCCTGGCGATGCTGAGTCGCCTGGCACTGCTGTTTTCCATCGCCTGGGTGGTGGGATTGACCGAGCCCTGGTTCCAGATCATGGGGGAGGCGATTTCCGGCCGCGATGTCATCCTCATCGCCGGGGGTTTGTTTCTTGTCGCCAAAGCGACACATGAGATTCACCAAAGCCTCGAAGGCACCGAATCCGGTCAGCCGTCAATGGCAAGCGCCGCACTGGCCAATGCCGGCACCGTGCTTTGGCAGATCGTGCTGCTGGATATCGTCTTCTCGCTGGATTCCGTGATCACGGCTGTGGGCCTGGTCGATCAGGTATCTGTCATGGCCATCTCCATTATTCTGGCGGTGCTGATGATGCTGTTTGCCGCGCGTCCGATCGGCGACTTTGTCGACCGCCACCCCACGGTGCGCATGCTGGCGCTCGCCTTCCTGATCCTGGTGGGTGTCACCCTCTTCGTCGAGGGCTTCGACGTGCACGTGCCCAAGGGCTACATCTATTTCGCCATGGCCTTTTCGGTCTTTGTGGAAATGCTAAATCTGCGCTTGCGCAAGGGCGAACGCGCATCGGTTAAATTGCACAAGGCACTCTCCGAAGAGAATCTGCAGCAGGAGGGCCGATGAAAGTACTGAGTTATCGCCAGGGCGACAGCGAGAGCTTTGGCCTGCTGCTCGAGGGCCGCCGCGTTCTCGACGGCAAATCCCTGCTGGGCGCGAAATACCCAACCCTAATGGCTCTGCTGCAGGCCGATGCGCTCGATCTGCTGCGCCGAGCCGATCCGGGCAAGGCATCGACCTATGCGCTGGACGAAGTAGAGCTGTTGCAGCCGATCGGCAATCCGAGCCGTATTCTTTGCGTTGGCTTGAACTATCGCAGCCATATCGAAGAAACCGGCATGGAAACGCCGCGCTACCCGACCATATTTACTCGTTACCCCGATTCACTCGTTGCTAGCGGGGAGCCCATTGTCGTTCCACGCGTCTCCAGCAAACTGGATTTCGAGGGCGAACTGGCGGTGGTGATCGGTCGGCAAGCACGTCACGTGCCCGCTGCCAATGCTCTGGACTATGTGGCGGGGTACAGCTGTCTAAACGACGGCTCGGTGCGCGATTTCCAGCGTCACGGCAGTCAGTTCACGCCGGGCAAGAATTTCTATCATTCTGGCGCCATGGGCCCCTGGCTGGTGACCGCAGACGAGTTGGGTAATGGTTCCGGTCTGATGCTGGAGACACGGCTCAACGGTGAAGTAATGCAGCACGGCAACACCGACGATCTGCTGTTCGGTGTCGCTGACCTGATCGCCTATCTGTCGCAGGTGATGCCTCTGCAGCCTGGAGACATCATCTCAACCGGCACCCCGGGCGGCGTGGGCTTTGTGCGCGATCCCCGCGTCTTCCTGAAGCCGGGTGATCTAATCGAAGTGGAGATTGCCGGTATCGGCGTTCTGGCTAACCCGGTTCAAGCCGAAAGTTGATTACCAGTTCCAGTCCAGCAGCGAGTTATCGCAGCTATCCGGCAGAGCTGGCTGAGCATTGGCGTTGGACGTGCAAATCGACTCAAAAAAGCCGTTGGTGGTGCGAAATAGCGCAGCCACCTGCCAGGTCGTAGAGCCGAAAAGATGCGGCGTTTTGGAGTAAAACAACACTACCGAGCGCTTACCGTCAAAGGTGGTGTAGTAGAGAATCTGATTCCACAGATCGCTGGTCTCGCCTTAGACCGCAGCGTAGGTAGAGAAGAAGGAAGGGAAGCCGACATTGTTATGGGCAGGCGGCCGACCTTCGGTCTGGTACTAGATGGCGGCGTCGTTAGTGAACCTGTCCAGTCGACTGATGGCGTCGGTCATTACGGCTTGCATGACGTAATTGCGGTACATGGGCACCGCCGCAGCGGCGAGCACACCGGTAATGGCAACTACCACCATCAGCTCGATCAGCGAAAAACCGCGTGCTCGACGGGGAGATGACTGCCATGGGTGCTTGCCATTGACGGGGATGAGCAATAATCCGACTCTATTCAACTGTCACCATAATAACTCTGATTGTCGCAGGGCAGTCCATGAACTTCGAACTGCACCTCGCCCGCCAAATTTCTGCGTCGCACTGAGCAAAACATTGATTTGGTTCACAAATCATCTGATGCTTAGAAAGGTCGGTCAATCCGATGCCGGCGGTAGGGTGATTACTGCTGGCCATAAGAGACGACCTTTTTTACGTTGGAGAGATAATCGACCCAGGCGATACGACAGCATGAGTAAAAATCCAAAGCCATTGGGCAGCCGACGCCCGGATAACGGGGCGGCAAAAAAGGGCAAGAGTGCAGGAGCTGAACAACCCACCGGTTTTCCCCTGAAAACCAAGCTGATCGCCTTGGCCGTCGCAGTGTCGGTGGCCTTTGTGTTGACGCAAACCTGGCGCGACGGGCCAGAGCCGGTGGCGATACCTGGAAATGTTTCCGCCACTTAATCGCCACCGCCGGCTGCGCCGACGCCGACGCCACGCAATGCCTCTGAGCAGGTGAACATGACGCTGAGCGAACTCAATCAACTGCAGAGCACCTACAACCTGAGTCAGGAGGAGGTGCAGGACTTGCGTCGCATTATCGAAAGTGCCAACTACGTGCCCTGATCCGGGCCCATGCTTTGCTCTTGCGGTCAAACACACTAACTACCTAAATTACCGAATAGCTGCTCTGCGTAAGCGACGAGCCTGATTGCATCGAGATTTTGCCAGTCGAGCACACCGCCGGATCAGTCTGGCTAAATCGGCGAAAGCGGCATCTCCAGTACGCCGCGATAGACGGGCTCGCGTTGCGCATCCTCGGGCAGGCTTTGCTGGAAAAAGTCGCGCATGGTTTCGCGCTCCTGCTGCCAGGCGTGCGACTCCAGGATGTTGTAAAAGTGGTAGATATTGTCGACGTAGGTAACTGCCTCGGTACCGCGAGCAAAGCCATAGCGCAGGGTGCGGTAATACTCGCCGCGCTGCAGTAACGGCAGGTGGGCTTTAACCTCGTCCCAGGAATCCGGATTGCCGCCCGAGCGCTGGGTCAGGATGCGGGCGTCTTCCAGATGGCCAAAGCCGATGTTGTAGGCGGCCAGGGCCAGCTTGGTGCGATCCGGCTCACCGATGCGATCGGGGATGCGCTTGTGCAGGCTCTGCAGGTACTGGGCTCCGGCGCGCAGACTTTGTTCCGCATCGAGGCGATCTTCCACTCCCAATTGCTGCGCTGTTGGCTGAGTCAGCATCATCAGCCCTCGCACCCCCGTTGGCGAACGTGCGCGCGGGTCCCAGTGCGATTCCTGATAGGAGATGGCAGCCAGCATGATCCAGTCCATCTCCAGATCGGAAGCCACCTGACGGAACAAGGGTTCCAGTTCGGGTAGCCGATCTTCAATGCGTTCCAGCAGAGTCAGCGAGCCGGCCACATTAAAGGGTTCGTTATGCGAGTAAATTTCGGCGATTAAGGCGTCTAACTGGCCACTGTCGCGAAACTCGAGCAAAAAGCGGTTCACCGCGCGCAGCAGGTTACGACTTTCGGTCGGGCGCAGCGCCCAGGCCTGGGACTCGGTTTCTCCCAGCTCCATGGCAATTTCCACGCGCGGAAAATAGGGGCGTTCCAGTTCGTAGATGCTGGAGTCTATAACAGCAAAATCGATGTCCTCGCTCTGCACGCGCTCCATCAGCTCAAACATGATGGCATTGGGTTCTTCCATCCAGTGCAGGTTTGGGTATTCCTGCTGCAGCGTGGCGAGCAGTTCGGCGTGCGAACTGCCCTGGATCACCACCAGGGTCTGGTCGCCGCGCAACTGCGATAAGGAACGCATCGGCGGTTCCTGGCTGTGCTGGATCAGCACCGGCCGAACCTCCATGTAGGGCAACGAAAAGTCGAACTGTGCAGCGCGAGCTGGCGTGATAGCCAGGTTGGCCGAGGCGATATCGGCCGTGCCGCTCAAAACTGCCTCGAGCAGGCTGGATAGGTCGTCGTAGAGTTGAATTTCGAGTTGGACGCCGAGATGCCGGGCCAATTCGTCAAGCAGGAAGTAGTCAAGCCCGGCTGGTTGCTCATCGCGCTCGTAGTAGATCAGCGGGCCCACTCGGGTGGCAACGCGAAGGGTGCCTCGGCTGAGAATCTGTTCGAGGGTATTGAGGGGGCGTCGCTCGTCAGTCCAGAGCAGGGCCAGGGCAATCAGCAGGAGAACAGGCAGCCAGCCAAGCCGGCTGTGGAATCGCAGGAATCGGCCGCAGGCGCGAAGATGAGAGCGCAAATCACCGGGAAATGACATGATGTGAAGACTGTGAGCTCCTCCAAATTCCAGTACAATTCGGCCTCTCGCACTCAATCGGACCCGGTCTAGAACGATCCATGCTTATCTTGCACGGCAGCTCCGCTCTGTCAGAATTCCGATTCGCTAAATTACACCAAGTCCTGTCTGATATCGACTCGGGAATTCATCTCAGGGACGTTCGTAACCTCTATCTGGTGCAGCTCGATGCCGCGCTGAGTGGCAGCGAAATGGAGCGCTTGCTGGACCTGCTTGGCGCCAGCTTTGAGGGCGAATTCGATGAGCTGCCACACGCAGTGGTCGCGCCGCGTCCGGGCACCATTTCGCCCTGGTCGAGCAAGGCCACCGACATTCTGCACAATTGCGGTCTGGTCCAGGTGCAACGGGTCGAACTGGCTCGCGAATACGAATTCAGCAAGCCCCTGCATTCCAGCGCCAAGGCGACAGCGCTCGCGGCCGCCCTACACGATCGTATGACCGAAGCGGTCTTCGCCGATCTGGACGGGCTGGCCAGTATCTTCGATAGTCACGAACCCCGTCCACTGCAACATGTCGACCTGTTGGGCCAGGGACGCGCGGCTCTGGAGGCCGCCGATCGCGACCTGGGTCTGGCACTGGCGGCCGATGAGATCGACTATCTGTTGCAAAGCTACCAGGTCCTGGCGCGCAACCCCACGGACGCCGAACTCATGATGTTCGCCCAGGCCAACTCCGAGCACTGCCGGCACAAGATTTTCAATGCCAGCTGGACCCTAGATGGCGTTGATCAGGATAAGTCGCTGTTTGCCATGATTCGCCATACTCACGAACAGGGCGGGCAGGGCGTGTTATCGGCCTATGCCGACAATGCCGCTGTGGTCGAGGGACCGGTCACCGACCGCTTCTTTGTCGACCCGGCTACTGGCGTCTATGGGTTCCAGCAGGAACCCGTACATCTGTTGATGAAGGTAGAGACCCACAACCACCCCACGGCCATCGCGCCTTTCCCCGGCGCCGGCACCGGCAGCGGCGGAGAAATTCGCGACGAGGGCGCCGTCGGTCGCGGCTCCAAGCCCAAGGCTGGCCTGTGCGGATTCAGCGTATCCAATCTACGCATTCCCGGCTATGAGCAGCCCTGGGAAGACGACTATGGCAAGCCGGAGCGCATCGTCGATGCCCTGGAGATCATGATCGAGGGGCCGATTGGTGCCGCCGCCTTCAATAACGAATTTGGCCGTCCCAATCTGTGCGGTTATTTCCGCACCTTCGAGCAGACCTGGAACGGCGAGCGACGCGGCTATCACAAACCCATCATGATCGCCGGCGGCTACGGCAATATCCGCGACGCGCATGTGCGCAAGGAGGGCTTCGTTCCCGGCGCGCAACTGGTGGTGCTGGGCGGCCCCGCAATGTCCATTGGTCTGGGCGGCGGTGCGGCCTCCAGCATGAGTTCTGGCACCTCGTCGGCTGATCTGGATTTCGCTTCGGTGCAACGACAAAACCCGGAAATGCAACGCCGCTGTCAGGAGGTGATCGATAGCTGCTGGGCCATGGGCAATCGCAACCCCATTGCATTTATTCACGATGTCGGCGCGGGTGGTTTGTCCAATGCCTTGCCGGAACTGGTCAAGGACGGTGGCACCGGCGGCCAGTTTCAGCTACGCCAGATACCCAGTGCCGAGCCGGGCATGACGCCGCTGGAAATCTGGTGCAATGAAGCGCAAGAGCGCTATGTGTTGGCGGTCATGCCAGACGATTTGGCTACCTTCGAGCGCCTGTGTGCCCGCGAACGTGCGCCCTACGCGGTGGTTGGCACGGCCGTAGCTGAAGACTGCATTCGCGTGGACGATGCCCATTTTGGCAACCGCGCGGTGGATCTGCCCAAGTCGGTGCTGTTTGGTAAACCACCGCGAATGCACCGCCAGGCCGAGCGTCTGCAGGTGCAGCCCAAGGCCTTTGATGCAAAACCCATTGCGCTGGAAGAAGCCGCGCAGCGCGTCCTGCGCCATCCCAGCGTGGCCAGCAAGAATTTTCTGATTACCATCGGCGACCGCTCAATCACCGGCCAGGTCGTGCGCGACCAGATGGTCGGTCCCTGGCAGGTTCCGGTGGCGGATTACGGCCTCACTACTACCGGCTATCGGGGCTTCACCGGCGAGGCTGTGGCCATGGGCGAACGCACCCCTCTGGCCTTACTGGATGCGCCGGCCTCAGGTCGCATGGCGGTCGGCGAGGCGCTGACCAATCTGGCGGCCTGCGCTATCGGCGAATTACAGCAGGTGCGCTTGTCAGCCAACTGGATGTGCGCCGCCGGCCATCCCGGCGAAGACGAAAAGCTCTACCGTACCGTGCAAAGTCTCGGCATGGAATTTTGCCCGGCCCTGGGTATTACCATCCCGGTAGGCAAGGATTCCATGTCCATGAGCACGCGCTGGCAAGCTGAAGGCAAGGAGCGCAAAGTGACGGCGCCGCTGTCGCTGATCATCTCGGCCTTTGCCCCGGTGGAAGATGTGCGTCTGGCAGTCACGCCCCAACTGCGTCTCGATCGCGGCGATACCCTTCTGGTGTATGTCGATCTGGGCCGCGCACGCTACCGATTGGGTGGCTCCGTGTTGGCGCAGGTCTATGGGCAGCTCGGCGCCACGCCGCCGGATGTCGAGCGACCGGAACAACTCAAGCAATTCTTTGACGCCATGCAGGCGCTGCTGCGCGAAAAACTGGTTTTGGCCTATCACGACCGGAGCGACGGCGGACTCTGGGCAACGCTGGCAGAAATGGCCTTTGCCGGGTGCTGCGGGTTGCAGGTCCAGTTGTCGGAAAAAGCCGACCCACTGGCGCTGCTGTTCAGCGAGGAACTCGGCGCCGTATTGCAAGTTGAGCAGGCCAAGCTGGATCGCGTGCTCAGCCACTTCGCAGCTGCGGGCCTGGCCGATGCTATTGACTTGATTGGCAAGGTCACTGCGGAAGAGACCATTCGTCTGCGACAGGGTACACAGCTGTTACTCGACTTTGACCGCGCCACCTTGCAGGCCAATTGGTCGGAGACCAGCTACGGAATTCAGACGCTGCGCGACAACCCGGACTGTGCGCGCGAGGAATTTGAGGCACTGCGCCAGCCCCGTCAGGAACCGCCGATAAAACTCAGCTTTGATCCCGGCCATGATATCGCCGCTCCCTATATTGGCGGCCAGCGACCGCGCGTCGCCATCCTGCGCGAGCAGGGCGTGAACGGTCAGCTGGAGATGGCAGCCGCCTTTGAACGCGCCGGATTTGAGTCGGTGGATGTGCATATGACCGACCTGCTGGAGCAGCGTCAGGATCTAGCGCAGTTCTCCGGGCTGGTCGCCTGCGGCGGCTTTTCATACGGCGATGTGCTGGGTGCCGGCGGCGGCTGGGCCAAGACCATCCGCTTCAACCCCGGGTTGCTGGAGCGCTTTGCCGCCTTCTTTCAGCGCACAGATACCTTTGCGCTGGGCGTGTGCAATGGCTGCCAGATGATGTCGCATTTGGGCGATCTGATTCCCGGTGGCGAGCTCTGGCCGCGTTTCCTGCGCAATCGTTCCGAACAGTTCGAAGCGCGCGTCAGCTGGGTGCGCGTGGAACAGAGCAAATCCATATTGCTGGAAGGCATGGCGGGATCGGTGTTACCCGTACCTGTAGCCCATGGCGAAGGACGCGCAGAATTCGCTGCGCCGACCCAGATTGCGGAACTGGCGAAGCGTCAGCAATTGGCGCTGCGCTTTGTGGATTTTTCCGGCCAGCCGGCGGAACTCTACCCGGCCAATCCCAATGGCTCGCCTCAAGGCGTTACTGGTCTTTGCAGCGAGGATGGTCGCGTCACCCTGATGATGCCGCACCCCGAGCGCGTATTTCGTGCACTGACGCACTCCTGGCGCCCGGATGACTGGGGCAGCGATGGCCCCTGGCTGCGCATGTTCCGCAATGCGCGAGTCTGGTTGGACTAGATGGTTGCCGCGCTGCTATTGGCAGTGTTCAGCTTTCTGGCGGCCATGGCGGTGGGGTCCTTGCCTTTCCGTATTCACGATCCCTCGCACGCCTTTCGACTGAACCAACTCACCGCGTTGGCGGCCGGTTTCCTCATCGGCGCTGCGCTGATGATCGCCTTGCCGGAAGGATTGCTGCTGTTCACCCAGTCGGGCAACAGCCATTACCTGGAAGTAGGTATGGCATTGATGGCGGGGTTTATTTTTATGCTGTTGATGGAAACCTTCGGCTTTAGTCACGACCTGCACGAAGAGCACCACGACCATGTGCACGACCACGGCCACAGCCACGTTAATCATCCGACCGGCCGTGTGCCCTATGCAGTGGTCGGCCTGACTGTACACGCGCTGATCGACGGCATGATTATCGGTATTGCCCTGTCACAGGGCGCGCTGGCGTTGTCGGTTTCCCTGGTGCTGGCGATTACCATGCATAAATTGCCGGCGGCGTTCAGCGTCAGTGCTTTCAGCCTGCACGAGCGCCGCAACCGGCGCCAATCCTACCTCGATCTGCTGTTGTTCTCGCTGTCCACGCCCCTGGCCATTTTGGCTTTCTATCTGCTGGCGGCCGATCTCTCCGGCGAATGGCAGGGTCTGGCAATGCTGTTTTCGGCGGGAACCTTTCTTTATGTTGCGGCCGTCGATGTGCTGCCGGCGATCCACGAGCCGCGGCGTTCACTGCGGGTGGTTTATCCCCTGCTGGCCGGGGTGGCGGGAAGTTTGGTGGTTGCGCTACTCAGCGAGTGGTTTCTCGGGCACTGATCGCTATTCGTGAAATTCCGAGTAGGGCTGTGCGGGCGGGTTGTCGTAGCTTTCGACATAGTCACGCAAGGCTTTTTCCACTACCTTAAAGGCAATCTCTCCCCAGGGAATTTCCTCGCGCGTGAATAATTTCACCTCGGTAGATTCTGGCGTCGGGCCAAAGTCCTCGCTAATCAAGCGCGCGCGATAGAGCATATAGACCTGGCCGATGCGGGGGATGGAGTAGATGCCGTGAACACCCTGTAACTCCACTTCAGCTCGGGTTTCCTCGCGGGTTTCGCGACGCGCTCCTTCCTCGACGGTTTCGCCCAGCTCCAGAAATCCGGCCGGTACCGTCCACAAACCCAGCTTGGGCGCAATACCGCGGCGACAAAGCAAAATGCGCTCGCGCTCGCGCGGGATGGTGCCGGTGATGATATTGGGGTTGCGGTAGTGGATGGTGTGGCAGCTGCCGCAGACGTGCCGGTGGCGGTCCTCGCCGGCAGGTACAAGCAGAGAGACCGGGTTGCCACATTCGCTACAGAATTTCATGCATCACCATTAGACTGCGTAGGCGCAATTCTACCAAGTTCGTGAGGCGAAACCGTGAGTCCCATGCAAAGCCTGGCACAGCGACTGGATAAGGACAGCCATCAACAGTCACCAGCGAACGGCGCGCCGCTCGCCGCCGTGCTCGTGGCCATTACCCGCGGTGCCAACCCGCACTTGTTGCTGACGCGTCGCGCCGCCCATCTGAACAGCCATAGCCATCAGGTGGCATTCCCCGGCGGCAAGTGGGAGCCGTGCGATGCCAGCCTGGAAGCGACGGCGCTGCGCGAATCGCTCGAGGAGGTCAATCTCGACCCGCTAGTGGTCGAGGTGCAGGGCTGCCTGCCGGTGCGGGTTTCGCGTTGGGGTCTCGAAGTGCTGCCCGTCGTGGGCTTTGTGCCCGAGGGCGTGACTACCCGCGCCAATCCCGAGGAAATCGAGGTGATCTTTCAGGCGCCGCTGAACTTCTTTATGGACAACCCGCCGCAGTGCCACGACTTCGTCACGCGCCAAGGGCAGCACCTGAAAGTCCCTGCGTGGCATTTTGAGGGTTACGAGATTTGGGGGTTGACCGCTCTGATGATCGACGATCTTTTAAAGCACCTGCGCTCCGCCTAAAATAGCATTGTGCATTACACAAAGCCCCTTCCCACCAAAGCGGCGGACTCACCCGCCTCGCCCTGCATCAGCGTCTGTATTCTGGAGCAGGACAACCAGTGCCGTGGCTGTCACCGCACCTCGGCAGAAATCACCTATTGGAGCACCTTCAGCGACGACGAAAAGCGTCGGGTGCTGGAGAACTGCCGCCAACGCGCAGCGCTGAAAGCCAAGACCTGATCGGTCGCGTTTCTAGATTTCAAAGACTGACACGGCCACTCGAAATTGCCTCGATTAACTATTTGGTATAACTTTGCTTCACTTCCCAACTGCTCCCCCTGTGGGGCAGTTCAAACTTGGAGAAACACATGATTGATTTAACCGGCCAGCGCATCTTGGCCATCGGCGGTAGTTCGGGTATCGGCCTGGCGACCGCCCGCATTGCAGCGGAACTCGGTGCCAGCGTGACCATTGCGTCGCGTTCGAAAGACAAACTGTTGGCAGCGGCGAAGCGCCTTGACGGCAAGGTGGCGCGCGGGGTGCTGGATGTCACCTCGGACACTTCGGTGGAGTCTTTCTTCGCCAAGAGCGAGCCCTGGGATCACATTATCGTGACCGGGTCGGACGTCAGTATCGCTGCAGTGCGTCAGCTGCCACTGGCAACCGCCATGGCCGCCATGGACAGCAAGTTCTGGGGCTTCTATCGCGTGGCGCGCACCGCCAATATCAAGGCGGGTGGATCCCTGAGCGTGATCGCCGGATTCCTGGCCACGCGACCTGCGGCCGGCCGTGCCCTGATGGGCGCCATCAACGGCGCGCTAGAAAGCCTGGTGCAGGGATTGGCGCTGGAACTCAAGCCGGTGCGAGTCAATGCGATTTCACCGGCAGTGACCGAAACCGAAATGTGGGCCGGCATGGCGGAGGCGGATCGCCAGGCCATGTTCGCCAAAGTTTCCGCCGCCTATCCGGCAGGGCGTCCGGCACAGCCTGAGGAAATTGCCCGCCAGTTGCTGCTGTTGGCAGCAACCGGGTACGCCACGGGAACCATTGTCACGCTGGATGGTGGGGCATCCATCGCCTGATGGAAGCGCATCGAAGCAGGGGCGAGTGGTGAGCCAGCCAGAGACAGACAAGTTATTTGTCCTGCTGCGATTTCCGGAGAATGCCCAGCATGGGTCAGTTCACCAGCAGCTGCGCGAAGTGCTCGCAGCCAACCCGACGCCATTTCAGACAGCGCAGCATCTGACCTTTTGCCCGATTGGCCCACCACCAGCCGGCTTGCCGCGCCGGCCCGACGACACCGGCAACCCCAAGCCGGCTTATGATGCCGCCATCATTGCCGAATTCGCCAGTTCAGCTGATGCCAAAACTGGCTTTGATCAGGTCTCCGCGCTGGCCTGGCTGCCGTCGGGCCTGTACGCCGAAATCTATCTGGTGCAGCCCACACCGGTGATCGAGCGCATGACGAAGGACGTACTGCCCGCGATCAAATATCTGGCACTGAATATCTTTCACGACGATCTGCCGGATTCGGCCGCGCAGAGAAGTTGGGCGCAGCATGCCAAGCTGGCCGGTATCGTGCATACCGGCGCGGGGCGCTACGCCCGTAACTGGGTGGTGGCGCGCTCACCGCAGGATCTGCCGGTGCGCGGTATTGTCGAAATTGATTTTGCCAGCCTGGCAGATTTGACCGAGCGCTACTTCGGCATACCCGGTGGCATGGAGCGCATTATTCAGGACGTCGGGCATTTTTTGCAAAAGGGCTTTCGGCTGTACACGCCGCCGGAACGCATTCGCTAAGAGAATAGTATTCAGGAGAACCTATGTTTAAACGCATGTCAGTGCTGGTTCGTCGCGACGGCGATACCCGGGATTATTTTTCCGCCAAGTGGAAGGGCCACGCCGCACCGGTTGCCAGCCTACCGCGGGTGCGCGGCTATATCCAGAATCATATCGAGCAGGAATTTCCGGTACCGGGGAAGCAAGCACCGATCAGGGCAGACGGCTTTGTCGAGCTGTATTGGGACAAGCCCGAGGATATGGCTGAGGCCTTCAAGAGCCCGCTGGCCAAGCCGATGATCGATGACGAACCCAACTTTCTGGGCCATGGTTCCGGCTATGCTCTGGCCGCAGCGCCATCTCTGCAGGACAGCGAAGGGGGCAAGTTGATTCTGGCGTTGGTTTACGAGGAAGCTTGCACGCTGTTCGATGAGCTGGATGACGAAATTGCTGCACTTCCGGTGCTGCATTTTATCCGCGACGAAGTGGTCAAGCTGATCGACAAGCCCTATATGACACCCTCACAGCCGGTGACCAGCTTTATTCACCTGTACTTTGACGGCTCCGAAAACACACGCAAGGCGGGCGAGCAACTGGCGTCTTTCTTTGCCGGGAAGGACCAGGTCAGGGCTGGCATTTATGGGGTGTATACGGTCAGGTTTGTTTAGGTGGGAAGAAACGAGGATTTTCAGTCCTCGCCATCCCCCGATTTGCCGGCATCGAGGCGATAGGCCCAGACCCGAACCTTGAGGATTACCTTGTCGGCGACTTCCTGTATTTCAAAGCGCAGCGTGCCGGCCTGGTGACAGGCAGCGCCATCGGGAATGGCCTCGATATGTTCAATCAGGTAGCCGCTAAGGGTGCGCGGTCCGTGAGTGGGCAGGGTCCAGCCGGTGATCTTGTTGAAGTCGCGCAGGCTGGCGCGTCCATCCACCAGGTATTCCATGTCGCCCAGTTTGGTGAACTCATCATCGCCTTCATCCACATTGGTGGTGTAGTCGCCGACGATTTCCTCGAGGATGTCATCCAAGGTGACTAGACCTTCGACCTCACCGTATTCATCCACTACAAAGCCGATGCGTCGCCGCAACTTCTGGAAGTTGATGAGCTGTACATTGAGTGGCGTGTTTTCCGGCACAAAGTAGGGCTCGCGGGTAAAGCGCTTGATGGCTTCCTTGGTTACCTTGTGGTCGCCGGAGCGCAGAATGCGGTTCATGCGCCGCAAGTGCAAGGTGCCCACCACCTTGTTGATGTCGCCATAGTAGACCGGCAGACGGGTGTACTCGCTGTCGAGAATATGCCGCAGCAGCTTGTCGATGTCCTGGTCCAGGTCGAGCCCGACGATCTCGTTGCGCGGGATCATGATGTCGTTCACCGTGACCTTTTCTAGATCCAGAATATTGATCAGCATGTCTTGATGCTGCTCGGGAATCAGGTGGCCGGCCTCATCTACCACGGTGCGCAGTTCGTCCGGGCTGATTTGTTCGCGCGCCACCTGGGTCGGGTCCACGCCAAAGAGTCGCGCCAGCGAATTGGTCATCCAGTTAACAAAGATCACCAGCGGCAGGAAGAGGAACAGCAACAACTTGAGAATGCGTGCAGCGGGAAAAGCGACGCGCTCGGGATGCATCGCAGCCATGGTCTTGGGTGTGACCTCGGCGAAGACCAGCATGATTAGCGTAAGCAGGATGGTGGTTAGCCAAAGGCCTGCCTCGGTGCCAAACCAGCGCCCGAAGACAATGCCGGCAACCAGAGCGGCGAGGATGTTTACTGCGTTGTTGCCGATCAGAATCAGGCCGATCAGACGGTCGGGCCGCTCCAGCAGGCGCGCTGCACGACGCGCACCGCGATGATGCTTGCGCAAATGGCGCAGCCGAAAGCGGTTCAGCGACATCATGGCCGTCTCTGAGCTGGAAAAAAATGCTGACAGGAAGATCAGGAAAACGAGCAAGCCTAAAAGGCTAGCTGTGGAGGCGTCGTTCAACGCGGCGCGACCCTTCATTAATTGGGCCTGACATGGTGAAGGAGTTTGACGACAGCCGCAACACCCCGGTGCGCCTGAATGCTCGGCCCGTCATTGATTTTTCCTATTGGTGCCGCGCACAACTGGCCAAGGCAAGAGGGGATGACTAGAATGCCGCGCCAAAAGATGTCCCCTAATCTTTCGTAGCAGTGAGGAACTTGCGGAAGTGGCTGATCAAACCTGTAAAGCCTGTCTGGTGTGTGGCTCGACCCACGTGGAAAAGCGCCACCGCGAAATCGCGGATATCCTCTGCCTGCGTTCGGCCAAGTTCCAGTGCCACCAATGTCAGGGCATTCTCTACCGCAAGAACCGCGTCGCTGCGCTTCTCAGCAAATGGCGCAAACCCGCCAACTCCCTGCCTCACGCCGGGCTTTAGCGCACAATCCACTCCAGTACGATCTTGGTGCCGGCATAGGCCAGCACTAGGCTGACATAGGCGCCCAGCGTCCAGCGCAGCGCGCTCTTGCCGCGCCAGCCATAGCGGGCATGGCCCCACCACAACCAGCTATAAAGCACCACGGCAACCACCGAAAAGAAGAATTTGTGGTAGAGGTGCTGTTCGGCAAAGCTTTGCAGGAACATCAGGCCGGTCGCCACGGCGGCGGCGAGCAGCAGGGTGCCCACGCGCAGCAGGTCGAACATCAGCTTCTCCAGTGCTTCCATGGGCGGCATATGGCGCAGCAGTGCGTTCAACCGGTGTTCCTTGAGGCGGGCACTGACAAACTTCAACAGCAGCGCTTCTACCGTTGCCATGCTGAGCAGACCAAAGGCCAGAATCGACAAACTGATATGGGTGGCTTCGCCCAGGCTGAGTTGCAGAGGCGCCGCGCTGGCAGGACTCAGGCTGCTCGCCAGGATGGCGACCAGGGACAGCGGGGCGAGCAACAACAGCAGCGGACGGGTAGGGCGGAACTCGCTGCTGACCACCACCATCAGGGTGGTTACCGCCAGAATCAGGTTAAGGCTGCGCAACAGGCTGAAATCGGTGCCGTTGGCACCGTGCATCTGCAGCAGTGCGCCGAGAATATGCGCCAGCGCTGCCAGGCTGCCAATCGCCAGAACCGTGCTTGCGCGCGATCCTCGTCCAAAAAAGAGTTTGCCGGCCAGGCTCCAGGAAACCCAGAGATAGCCGAGGGCGCAAAAGAGAAATAGCAGGGTCGAAATACTCATGGTCGTGCCGTTTTCGCTGCAGCGGAGTTTGTCACAGCTGCCGTCGCGGTGAAAGCCGAGGGGCAAAGCGCGTAGGCCAGAGTCGAGATTTCAAGGCAACCGCAAGCACCTGGAATTCGTTTGTCTCTGCCGCGGCATCCTGCATTGCGCGCGCTGATTGGGTATACTCGCCGCTCGTTTTTGCTCGCCTTCCGAATTCATGTTCGACAGCCTTCAGCAACGTCTTTCGCACACCCTTAAGCGCATCAGCGGTAATGCCCGGCTGACCGAAGAGAATGTCGCCGACAGCCTGCGCGAAGTGCGCTTGTCGCTGCTCGAAGCCGATGTCGCCCTGCCGGTCGTCAAGGTCTTTATCGACCGGGTGCGTGAGCGCGCCCTGGGCGCCGAGGTGCAGGCCAGCCTGTCGCCGGGTCAGCAGTTCCTCAAGATAGTGCAGGCCGAGCTGGTCGAGATGATGGGGGGCGACAATCAGGCGCTCAATTTGGCGACCAAGCCGCCGGCCATTGTGCTGATGGCCGGTCTGCAGGGTGCTGGTAAAACCACCAGCGCCGCCAAGCTGGCGCGCTACCTGAAAGAGCGCCAGGGAAAATCGGTCATGCTGGTCAGCGCCGACGTCAATCGTCCTGCGGCAATCGAACAGTTAAAGACGCTGGCAGGTGAAGTGGGCGCCGGGTTTTTCCCCAGCGACAGTGGTCAGAAACCACTGGGCATCGTGCGGGCGGCACGCGCTCAGGCGGCGCGCCAGTTTGCCGATGTGCTGATCGTCGATACCGCCGGTCGCCAGAGCGTCGACCAGGCCATGATGGATGAAATCGCCGCCCTGCAAACAGAGCTGCAGCCGACCGAAACCCTTTTCGTTATCGATGCCATGAGCGGTCAGGATGCCGTAGCGACCGCCACCGCCTTTAACCAGGTGCTGGAGCTAACCGGCGTGGTGCTGACCAAGGTGGATGGCGATGCGCGCGGCGGCGCAGCGCTGTCGGTGCGCCAGGTCACAGGCAAACCGATCAAGTTTCTCGGCCTGGGTGAAAAATCCGATGCGCTGGAACCATTTCACCCCGAGCGGATCGCCTCGCGTATTCTGGGTATGGGCGATGTGCTCTCCCTGATTGAAGAGGTCGAGCGCAAGGTCGATCGCGCCAAGGCCGAAAAGCTGGCGCGCAAGATGCAGTCTGGCAAGGGCAAGGGCTTTGACCTGGAGGATATGCGCGATCAGTTTCAGCAAATGCGCAATATGGGCGGCATGGGCGCCCTGCTCGACAAGTTGCCCGGCATGGGGCAGGTGAGTGCGGCGCTGGAGCAGGTCGACACCAGCAGGCAGTTTGCCCGTATGGAAGCCATCATCAATTCCATGACGCCGCGCGAGCGACGCCAGCCCGATACCCTGAATGGCTCGCGCAAGCGGCGCATTACCCTGGGGTCGGGTACTAGCATCCAGGACCTCAACCGCCTGCTCAAACAGCACAAGCAGATGCAGAAAATGATGAAAAAGATGGGCGGTGCCAAGGGGATGGGCAAGATGATGAATATGATAGGAGGCATGCCAAATCCAGGCGCCATGTCGCGCGGAATGGGCGGAATGCCGGGGGGCGGACTGCCCTTCCAGCCGAAAAAGAACAAATTTTTCTAAGCCCCGGAAAAAAGGTTTTATTCGTCCCGGGAATTCCGTAAAATACGCGCCCTTTCGGGGCCTTAGCTCCGGTTTTTTTATGGAATTTCAGTGCGTTACCCTTCGGTGGCGCAGTTACTTAAAGAGTGTATACGACATGGTAACCATTCGACTGTCACGCGGCGGCGCCAAAAAGCGACCTTTCTACCATCTGACGGTGGCCGATAGCCGGCGTTCGCGCGACGGACGTCGCATTGAGCAAGTGGGGTTCTACAACCCCCTGGCCCGCGGCTCGGAAGACAAGCTGCGTGTTGACCTGGAGCGCGTCGATTTCTGGATCGGTCAGGGCGCCCAGGTTTCCCAGCGTGTTTCCGGCCTGGTCAAGCAAGCTCGCGAGGCCGCTGCCGCTAGCAACTGAGCCCGGATAGACGCGTTACGTGACAACGCGTGACCCGAACCCTGAAGCGAACCCTGCCTGTATCTCGCTAGGCAGGATTTCCGCGGTGCAGGGCGTGCGGGGCTGGCTCAAGGTCTTTTCCGACACCGAGCCCCGCGAACAGATTTTTCAGTACCCGCAGTGGTGGATTGAACACCGCGGAGGGGTAAGCCAGATACAGCCGCTGGAATGGAAGCACAGCGGCAAGACGCTGATCGTCAAACTGGCCGGAGTGGATAGCCGCGAAGAGGCAGCCACCTGGGTGGGAGCGAAGATCGGCATCCCGGCAGGCGACATGCCGAGTCTGGAATCCGGTCAGTATTACTGGTTCCAGTTGGAGGGTCTGCAAGCCTGGACCCGCGACGCCCAAGGGCGCGAGCTGGTCCTGGGGCAGGTGGATCATCTGCTGGAGACCGGCGCCAACGATGTGCTGGTGATCCGGCCGACGCCGGAGAGCATTGATGACAGGGAGCGATTGGTTCCCTGGAGTCTGCAGCAAACGGTAGTGCAGGTGGATCTCCACGCGGGCCGTATCGAGCTCGATTGGGATGCGGAGTTCTAGGAGCGTGACGTGAAAATTGCCGTGGTGACGCTCTTCCCCGAAATGTTTGTCGCACTGACAGATTCCGGGATCAGCGGCAGGGCGGTGCGCAACGGACTGGTGGAACTGCGGTTTTTTAATCCGCGCGATTTTGCCACCGATAAGCACCGCACCGTGGACGACCGGCCCTACGGCGGTGGCCCCGGCATGGTGATGCGCTGCGAACCGCTGCGCGACGCGGTACAGTCCGCACGGCAGTGGATGGATGCGCATGCGCCGCTGCAGGTGATCTACCTGTCGCCCCAGGGCCAGGCGTTGCAGCAGGCAGGTGTGCGCCAGCTGGCGCAGGCGGAGCAACTTATCCTGGTTGCCGGCCGCTACGAAGGAGTCGACGAGCGCTTTATCCAGAGCGAGATCGACCAGGAGATTTCGATCGGCGACTACGTCGTCAGCGGCGGGGAGCTCCCCGCCATGGTGATGATGGATGCGCTGATTCGCTGCCTGCCAGGCGCCTTGGGCGACGAGCAGTCGGCGGACCAGGACTCCTTTACTGAGGGGTTGCTGGATTGGCCGCACTACACACGGCCGGAGAGTTTTGCGGGCATGGAAGTGCCCGATGTGCTGCTCTCAGGGGATCACGCCCGCATCGCTGAATGGCGACGTCGGCAAGCTCTGGAGCGCACCCGAAAACGACGTCCCGATCTGCTGGCTTCGGCCGGGCAGGGGGATAAAAAAGACATCATGATTTGATCGCTTGATCAGGAGCCAAAAATGAGCGGAAAGAACAAGGTAATTGCCGAGCTCGAAAAAGAGCAGATGCGCCAGTTGCCGGAATTTGCACCGGGCGACACCGTCGTCGTGCAGGTGAAGGTGAAAGAAGGTACCCGCGAGCGCCTGCAGGCCTTTGAAGGCGTCGTGATCGGTATCCGCAACCGCGGACTGGGTTCCTCCTTTACCGTGCGCAAAATTTCCCACGGTATTGGCGTCGAGCGTACTTTCCAGACCCATAGCCCGGTCGTCGACAGCGTCAGCGTCAAGCGCAAGGGCGATGTGCGTCAAGCCAAGCTGTATTACCTGCGCGACCTGCAGGGCAAGGCGGCTCGAATCAAGGAAAAACTGGACCTCAAGGGCAAGCTGGATTCCGACGAATCGACCGAAGACTGAAAAAAAGCGCCGCAAGGCGCTTTTTTTTTCGCCCCGATA
>JAYQPQ010000016.1:0-3513 GCA_038145405.1 Porticoccaceae bacterium
CTTCTGCACGTTGTCGTCGCCCAGCGCAGCCCTTACTATACTGGCCTGGTCGCCGGCAGCCGCGACGGTGACCCGTCCGCGCACCTTGCCGTTGACCTGCACCACATAGGCAATGCTGCTCTGCACCAGCGCCGCTTCGTTCACCTCCGGCCAGCTTGCGTGCAGAATGTCGTCGCCCAGACCCAGCTCGCGCCATAAGTAGTGGCTGATATGGGGCGCCAGAGGCGACATCAGGCGCAGCAATATGCTGAGACCCTCCACAGACACGGTATTTTCTGCGGGATTGTCTGCGCTGAGTGGCGCCAGCGCGTTAAAAATAGACATGCAGCCCGACACCACGGTATTGAACTGGTTGCGCTGGAAGTCGAACAGCGCCTTTTTCAGCGCGGCGTGAATGTCGCGACGCCGGGTTTGCTGCGCGTCGTCCAGGTTTTCTGGTCGGCTGTTGTTGCCGGCTTTGATCAGCTCTCGATTGTCGTGACAGTAGTTCCACAGACGCTTGAGGAAGCGGTGTGCACCCTGCACGCCCTCGTCGGACCACTCCAGGGTTTGCTCCGGCGGCGCAGCAAACAGGGTAAACAGCCGCACGGTGTCGGCACCGTAGGTATCCACGGCGGTCTGCGGGTCGACGCCATTGTTCTTCGACTTGGACATCTTGGTCATGCCGTTGACCCGGAGTTCGCGGCCGGAGCCCGGTTCGCGGGCGACGGTTTTCCCCTCCACCTGGGCGGTTTCCACCGCAGACGGATTGACCCAGACCCGCTTGCCCTCGGCGTCTTCGTAGTAGTAGGAGTTAGCCAGCACCATACCCTGGCACAGCAGCGCCTTGAAGGGCTCGTCGCACTGCACCAGGCCCTCGTCGCGCATCAGCTTGTTGAAAAATCGCGCGTAGAGCAGATGCAAAATGGCGTGCTCGATCCCGCCGACATACTGATCGACCGGCAACCAGTAGTTGGTCGCAGCGGAATCCAACATGCCCTGGTCGTAATCGGGACAACAGTAACGGGCGTAGTACCAGGACGACTCCATAAAGGTGTCGAAGGTATCGGTTTCCAGCTCGGCCGGCTGACCCTGAAAGTCGGTTTTGCGCCACTCGGAGTCGGCCTTGATGGGCGACTGCACGCCGTTCATTTCGACATCTTCCGGCAATAAGATGGGCAGGCGGTCCGCCGGCACCGGAATTTCCTTGTCGCCCAGATGCAGCATGGGAATAGGCGCGCCCCAATAGCGCTGACGCGATACGCCCCAGTCGCGCAGACGGAAGTTGGTTTTGACCTGGCCGTGCCCGGTTGCCGACAGCTTGGCGGCAATGGCATCAAAGGCGGCGTTGAAATCCAGGCGGTCGAATGCGCCGGAATTCATCAGCACGCCCTTGTCGACATAGGCGGCCTTGCTCAGGTCGATGGCCGAGCCGTCGGCCGGGGCGATCACCTGTTCCACCGGCAGCTGATACTGATGGGCAAATTCCCAGTCGCGCTGGTCGTGGGCCGGCACCGCCATGACGGCGCCCGAGCCGTAGTCCATCAATACATAGTTGGCTACCCAGAGTGGCACGTCGCGGCCACTGATGGGATGTTTAACGCGCAGGCCGGTATGCATGCCGCGCTTGGTCATGGTGGCCATTTCGGCTTCGGACACCGACTGCTGGCGGCAGCTTTGGATAAAGGCCGCCAGTTCGGGGTTGTTAGCCGCCAGACTGGTGGCGATGGGATGTTCCGCGGCCAGACTCAGGTAGGTGACGCCCATCAGGGTGTCGGGGCGGGTGGTGTAAACCAGCACATGGTCCTGGCCGGCGATGGGCTGAGCCAGATCGAAACGGATATCCACACCGCGACTCTTGCCGATCCAGTTGGCCTGCATGGTGCGCACCTGTTCGGGCCACTGCTCGAGCTGATCCAGATCCTTGAGCAGTTCTTCGGCGTAGTCGGTAATGCGAATAAACCACTGCGGGATTTCGCGACGCTCCACCAGGCTGTCGCAGCGCCAGCAACGGCCCTCGACCACCTGCTCGTTGGCCAACACGGTCTGGTCGTTGGGGCACCAGTTCACCGCCGATTTTTTCTTGTAGGCCAGGCCCTTTTCGTAGAGGCGCGTAAAAAACCACTGTTCCCAGCGGTAGTAGTCGGGCTGGCATGTGGCCAGCTCGCGGGACCAATCGAAGCCGAAGCCCAGACCCTGCAGCTGCTGCGTCATGTAGGCGATGTTCTGATAGGTCCACTTGGCCGGTGCCGTTTTGTTCTGGATGGCGGCATTCTCGGCCGGCAGGCCGAAGGCATCCCACCCCATGGGATGCAGCACATTCTTGCCCAGCATGCGCTGGTAGCGCGCAATGACGTCGGTGATGGTGTAATTGCGCACGTGCCCCATGTGCAGCTTGCCACTGGGGTAGGGAAACATGGCCAGGCAGTAGAACTTTTCGCGGCTCGGATCGCTTTCGACTTCAAAGGCGCGGGTTTCCGTCCAGTGGCGCTGGGCCTGCTGTTCGATCTGCTGGGGTTGATACTGGTCGTGCATGGGCTGAGCAAGGCCTTGTATAAAGCGGCTTATTATAGAGAATGCCGCCCCCGAAAACTGCCTGGCGCTGGCGTTCTAGGGGGGCGGTGTTTGGGTCGCCAGCAGCTGCTGGATAGCCGCCTCGACGTCGGCGTTGCCGAATACCTCGCCTTCCGCGCCGATGCCTTCCAGCCGAACGGCTTCGACACCAGAGCGATCGTAAAAAGATACCGCCGGTATGCTCTGCACCCCTAGCCAGGCCATGGCGGCGAATACCGAGGTGTGGATGCGCAGGTGCTCGAAGGGTGCCACCATGGTCTGCAGGAATTCCTCGGCCTGCAGCTGGGCGATGGGATCACTGGGGTCGTCGAGGTTGAAGGAGACAAAGGTGACGCCCTGTTCGGCGTATTGGGCGGCCATTTCCACCATGCGCGGAAAGCGTTCCAGACAGGGTGCGCACCAGCTGGCCCAGTAGTCCACCACCAGAATGTTCGGCGGGTAATCGCCCAGCTTGAGCTGCCAATCCTCAAGGAGAATAGGCTGCATCAAGGGCTCAGCCGCAGGCTCCGGCGCAGTATCCGGCGCCGGTGAGCAGGCCAGTAACATCAGGCTAAGCAACCCAAGCAGAGTGGCTTTCATGGCAGTGTGCTCCCGGCAAGGCGTCGCCGCCCAGTGTCGGCGAAAAGCAGCAGCAGGGCCAGTAGCAGACTGGGCCATTGCCCGCCCGCACTGAAGGGCGTTTGTCCGGAGCGCAGCTCGATCTGGCCGTTGAGCGTCAGCGGCACAAAGCGCTCGGCGAGCTGCAGGATGGATCCGTCGGCGGCAATCAGGGCGGAGTAGCCATTATTGGTTGCCCGCACCACCGGCTTGCCGTTTTCCAGCGCGCGTGCCTGGGCGATTTGCATGTGTTGGTCGGGGCCCATTGAGCGGCCGAACCAGGCGTCGTTGCTTACCGTAATGATCAGCTGCGACTGCCGGGCGCCGCGTGCGACCAGATCGGCGTAGGCAATTTCGTAGCAG
>JAYQPQ010000016.1:3523-8905 GCA_038145405.1 Porticoccaceae bacterium
GCAGATGGCACCCGCTGCGCGGATGTCGTTGCCCAGGTCGAGGGGGTCGCTCTGATTGCCCACCGATATGAAGGAGGAGGGCAGGTCAAAAAAGTCGATTAGCCCGCGCAGCAAGCCTTCCAGGGGCACATATTCGCCAAAGGGCACCAGGCGGCGCTTGTGGTAATCGCCGCTGGCTTGGCCCAGCCCTAGCAGGCTGTTGTAGTAGCTGCCGGTGACGGGTGCGTAGAGCAGGCGACCGGCTACCAGTGCGGTTTGCCCGGCCCGCGCCTCGGCGTCGAGCAGGGCCAGAAACTCGGCCTGACCGACATTGACCATGGGCACGGCGGCTTCCGGCCACACCACCAAGCCGGGACGCCAGTGCTCTGCCGACAGTTGCAACAGTTGATCGGTGATGGCCTGGCGATTGCGCGGATCCCACTTTTCCATCAAAGGAATATCTGGCTGCACCAGGGCGACGTCCAGTGTGCCGGCGGGCTGAGTCCAGGCGTGCAGGCGCAACAGGGCGCCACCGGCCCAGATCAGCAGGAGCAGTGCGGCATAGGCGGCCAAGGACCGCCCTTTGTGCCGCGCATCCTGGCGCAGAAATTCCGCCGTCCAGGCCAGAGGGGCGGCAGACAGCGCGACGAGCAGGCCGGCGCCGAGTACGCCGACTATGGGTATCCAGCCGGCCAGAGACGAACTGATTTGGCCGTAGCCGACATAGAGCCAGGGAAAGCCGGTAAAGAGCCAACCGCGCAGCCACTCGCCCAGGGTCCAGAGTCCGGTAAAGCTGAGCAGAAAGGGTACCAGCCCGGGCCGAACATAACGCAGGAGGAGCCAGGGTAGGGCAAAGAGCAGGGCTAGGGTCGCCACGAAGACAAAGGTGAGCAAAAAGGCCAGCGGCGCACCGGCATTGCCGTAGCTGTGAATGCTGACATAGACCCAGGAGGCGCCGATGCCGAACAGGCCCAGACCGAACAGCAGGGCCGGAATAAAGGGCTGGTTGGGGCGCTGTTTAAGAATCCAGGCGAACAGGCCCAGGGCGAAAGGCGCGATAGCCCAGAGATTCCAGGGCGCCATTGACAGCGGCAGGCTGGCACCGGCCACCAGGGCCGCCAGGTGCTGACACCAGCGTCCCCAGGGCTGCGGGATCACGCTCCGGGCTCACCCTCGAGCAGGGTGAGTTTGACCTTCTGAATGCGTCGGTTGTCGGCTTCGACGATCTCGAACTGCATGTGGTCGATTAGTACCTTCTCCCCCTCGGCCGGCAGGTGGCCAAAGGCATTAGAAAGCACGCCGCCCAGGGTATCGAAATCGTCCTCGCTGAGGCCGGCACCAAATTGCTGGTTGAAGGCTTCTACCTCCATCTGGGCTTCCAGCAGCCAGGTATTGAGGTCGAGCCGGCGCATGACGTCCGCCTCCTCCTCATCGGTCTCATCCTCGATATCGCCGACGATCTCTTCAAGGATGTCCTCGATAGTCACTAGGCCGCTGATGCTGCCGTACTCGTCCACGGTCACCGCCATGTGGTAGCGCTGCTCGCGGAATTCGCGCAGCAGCACGCCCAGGCGCTTGCTCTCGGGGATGATGGTAGCCGGACGCATGATGGTCTTGATGTCGAGCTGCTCAATGCCGCTTAGGGTGAGGGGCAGCAGATCCTTGGCCAGCAGAATGCCCAGTACATCGTCGGCCGAGGAGCCGATCACGGGAAAGCGCGAATGACCCGATTCGATCACCTTGGCCAGAATCTGCTGGGGGGATTCGTCGATCTGAATCATTTCCATATGCGAGCGGGGCACCATAATCTCGCGCGCCTGGGTTTCATCCACGCGCAGCGCCCCTTCCATAATGCGAAGCGCATCCGAATTGATAATGCGCGACTCGTGCGATTTTTGCAGGATATTCTACAACTCATCGCGGTTGTCGGGGGGCGGTGTCTGGAGGTTAACCAGTCGGTAGAGCCAACTGGTGCCTGTCGAGGGCGGTTTGTCGTCGCTCATTGGGTCTATTTAACTTGATTCCGGGGTTCGTCGCCATAGGGGTTGGCATAGCCCAGGCGTTGAAGAATAACTGTTTCGCGACTTTCCATGGCCTCGGCCTCGTCATCCTGCTCGTGATCGTAGCCCAGCAGGTGCAGGGTGCCATGCACCAGCAGGTGGGCCCAGTGCGCCTCCAGCGTCTTGCCCTGCTCGGCAGCCTCGCGCTCCATTACCGGCACGCAGATGACAATGTCGCCGAGCAACTGCAGCGGCACACCGGCGGGTAATTCGGCCGGGAAGGATAGCACGTTGGTGGCCCCCGCCTTGTAGCGGTACTGCTGATTCAACTGGGCCATCTCGGCTTCGTCTACCAGATAGAGGGCGACGTCGCCCTGGCGGCCTTCCATTTCGAGGGCGGCTTCGACGCAGCCGGCAAGCAGATCCTGGGGTGGGTGCTGCAGGCTGGGCGAGGCCAGCTGCAGGCTGATTTCGCTGTTCATGGACGGGGCCTGTGCTCGCGCTCTTCCTCGTGGCGGTCGTAGGCATCGACAATGCGTTGCACCAGCTCGTGACGCACGACGTCCTGCGAATTGAAGTGGGTAAAGCGAATGCCGGACACGCCCTCGAGCACCTCAATGGCGTGGATCAAACCCGACTGGGTACCGCGCGGCAGGTCGATCTGGGTGCGGTCGCCGGTGATCACGGCGGTGGAGCCGAAACCGATGCGGGTGAGGAACATCTTCATCTGTTCGCGCGTGGTGTTCTGGCTTTCGTCCAGAATAATAAAGGCGTGGTTCAGGGTGCGTCCGCGCATGTAGGCCAGTGGGGCCACTTCGATGACATGGCGGTCGATCAGCTTACCGACGGTCTCAAAGCCGATCATCTCGTACAGGGCGTCGTACAGGGGGCGCAAATAGGGATCGACCTTCTGCGCCAGATCGCCGGGCAAAAAGCCCAGGCGTTCACCTGCTTCGACCGCCGGGCGCACCAGCAGAATGCGCTCCACGCTGTCGCGCATATAGGCTTCCACCGCACAGGCGACGGCCAGATAGGTCTTGCCGGTGCCGGCGGGGCCGACGCCGAAATTGATGTCGGCTTCGCGGATATTCTGTACATAGGCCGCCTGGCGCTCGCCACGCGGCCGTACGGTGAGTTTTTTGGTGCGGATCGGCTGCGCGCCAGGCGCCTGCCGGGTTGCTGGCTGGGCGCTGGCGTTCTGCAGGTGCAGGTGGATGCTTTCCGGTGTCAACTCATCGCCGCTGGCGGTTTCCTTGTAAAGGCTTTCCAGCAGGGCCACGGCAGCATTGACTGCCGGTCCGGGTCCGCGCACCACGAATTGATTGGCGCGGTTGCGAATATGCACCTGCAGGCGTGCTTCGATCTGGCGCAGGTGGGCGTCGAGTTGGCCACAGAGCATCGACAGGCGTGCGGCGTCGGAGGGTTCCAGCAGGAAATCGCGACTGATTTCGGCCAGGTCAGCTTCAGGCACGGGCGACTTCCTGCTTTTTCTGTTGAAGAGTTAGCGCTCCCGAAACTTGCACGCAGGCCGGGCTGGCAAGCTCGCCGCGCAGGGAGTTGGTCAGGGCTTGCAGGATGCGCACCTCGACGAACTGGCCGATCAGGCCGGCATCGTCGCAGCGGAAATTCACCACCCGGTTATTCTCGGTGCGACCCTGCATCTCGCCCGGATCCTTGCGCGAGTAGCCGGCGACCAGAATGGTCTGGGTCGAGCCGATCATGTCCAGGCTGATCTGGCGGGTCTGCTGCTGGATGCGGGTCTGCAGGATCTGCAGCCGCTGTTTTTTCACCTCTTCCGGCAGCTCGTCGACCATGGACGCTGCCGGGGTGCCGGGGCGGGCACTGTAGATAAAGCTGAAGGAGTTATCGAAACCGATGTCCTCGATCAGCTTCATGGTAGCGGCGAAGTCTTCGTCCGTTTCACCGGGGAAGCCGACGATAAAATCGGAACTCATGCTGATGTCTGGACGAATGCGGCGCAGGGCGCGAATCTTGGATTTGTATTCCAGCGCGGTGTGGCCCCGCTTCATCAGGTTGAGAATGCGGTCGGACCCGCTCTGCACCGGCAGGTGCAGATGGCTCACCAGTTCCGGCACTTCGGCGTAGATGTCGATCAGGTCCTGGGTGAATTCCACCGGATGGGAAGTGGTGTAGCGGATGCGGTCGATGCCGTCGATCTGGGCCACCATCTGGATCAGATCCGACAGGCGCACCATTTCGCCCAGGGGCCCGCTGGCCCGATAGGCATTGACGTTCTGGCCGAGCAGGTTGATTTCGCGCACGCCCTGGGCGGCCAGGTGGCGCACCTCATCCAGCACCTGGGGCAAGGGGCGGCTGACTTCCTCGCCACGGGTATAGGGCACCACGCAAAAGGTGCAGTATTTGGAGCAGCCTTCCATGATCGAAACATAGGCCGAAACACCATCGGCATGGGGCTGGGGCAGGCGGTCAAATTTTTCTATTTCCGGAAAGCTCACGTCGACCACAGCTGTATTGCCGCTGCGTCGGCTTTCAATCATCTCGGGCAGCCGGTGTAATGTCTGCGGGCCAAAGACCAGATCGATATAGGGTGCGCGCCGCTGGATGGCATCGCCTTCCTGACTGGCGACACAGCCGCCGACACCGATAATGAGGTCGGGATTACTTTGTTTTAGGTGCTTCCAGCGGCCCAGCTGGTGGAATACCTTTTCCTGGGCCTTTTCGCGAATGGAACAGGTGTTGAGTAGGATGATGTCGGCTTCTTCGGCATCGTCGGTTTGCACCAGGCCGTGACTGACCCCGAGTAAATCCCGCATACGCGAGGAGTCATACTCGTTCATCTGACAGCCGTGGGTTTCGATGAAAAGTTTTTTCATAGCTTGCCCGCTCAAGGCGGACGCGGATTATAGCGCCGCAAAGCCCGATTTCACACGCTGGCTGGTCTTGCCGGGGCTTTAAATTGGCGACACTCGCCCCAAATAGTGGGAAAATAGCGGCCCTTGCCGTCGACCCAGCCTTTTCAGGTAGTGCATCCATCATGGCCAGACAACCAGTTTTCAAAGACGTCTTCTACAATCAGGGGCAGATTTACGAAATCTACGCCCGCCAGATTTTTCAGAGCGATCTGATGGGTTTTATCGAAGTCGAGGAATTTGTCTTTGGCGAACGCTCGCAGCTGATCGTCGAGCCAGCCGAAGAGAAACTCAAGAATGAGTTCGCCAACGTCAAGCGCTCCTTTATCCCCATGCACTCGGTGGTGCGCATCGACGAGGTCGATAAGGAAGGCCAGGTGCGGGTGTCCGATATCAAAAGCAGCGACAAGATTGCCCATTTGCCGCTGACGCACTTCAACCGCCAGCCCGGCGGCTCCAAACCCGAGTAAGGGCCGGCCATGCGGCCTGCCACAGCCGTATAAGCCGGCTGG
>JAYQPQ010000016.1:8915-28234 GCA_038145405.1 Porticoccaceae bacterium
TTTGTGTATTACCGACGGGGGCCGGCCTTGCGGCCTGCCACTGCCTTATCAGCCGGCTGAGGCGTCCAGACGCTGACGCACGGTGGCCAGCTTTACACAGGTGACAAAGACGTCCATCGCCTTTTCCAGTTCCGCCAGCGGCGGCATGGACGGCGCGATGCGGATGTTGCTGTTTTCCGGATCGCGGCGATAGGGGAAGGTGGCGCCAGCAGGTGTCAGCTTTACGCCCGCCTCGGCAGCCAGGCGCACCACTCCGGTTGCCAGACCGGGCATGGTGTCGTAGGACACGAAATAGCCGCCCTTGGGTCGCGTCCAGCTGCCGTAGTTGGCATCCAGGCTGGCATCCAGTTTCGACAATACCAGTGCAAACTTGGGCGCCAGCAGTTCGCGGTGACGCGCCATTTGCGCCTTCAAGGCTTGCAGATTGGGAAACTTGCGCAGGTGGCGCAGCTGATTGACCTGATCAAAACAGATAATGCCGGTTTGCAGCATGGGTTCGATGGCCTTGATGTTGGCCTCCGAGCTGCCCAGCCAGCCGATTCCCGCGCCGGCGAAACTGATTTTTGAAGTGGACGCGAAGTGCCAGGCGCTGTCTTCGGTATGGGCCTCAACGCAGGCTTGCCACAGGCTTTTCAGCACCGGGGCATCATCGACCAGATCCTGAATGGCGTAGGCGTTGTCCCAGAAGATGCGAAAGTTTTCCCCGGCGATCTGGCCCAGTCTGGCCAGGCGATCGACAGTTTCATCGCTGTAGACACCACCGGTGGGGTTGGCGTATTTGGGCACGCACCAGATACCGATGATCTGGTTGTCGCCGCGCACCAGGGCCTCGACGGCGTCCATATCCGGGCCAGTTTCCAGCAGGGGCACGTTGACCATGCTGATGCCAAAGCTCTCGCACAGGCCGAAGTGACGATCGTAGCCCGGCACCGGGCAGATCATCTTGGGGTTTCCCAGGTTGCGCCAGGCGGTAGCCGGGCCGCGGCAGCCATAGAGGTACATGAACAGCATGGTCAGGTACATGAGCTGCAGGCTGGAGTTGCCACCGGCGATAATGTTGGCTGCCGGCAGTTCCATCATTTCACCGCCGAGGGCGCGCGCTTCGGGCAACCCATGCAGTCCGCCGTAGTTGCGCGTGTCGATCTTAGAATCGGAGATAAACTGACCCTGCAGAATGCCGTCCAGATCGTTGGACATATCCAGCTGCGCCGCAGAGGGCTTGCCTCGCGTCAGATCAAGATTCAGCTTCTGGGCTTGCAACGCCGCGTACTGGCTGGCGATCTCTGCCTCCAGACGCTGCATTTGCTCGGTGGAAGCCTGCTGCAGATTCATGGCAAACACTCCGGGGAAAAGGCTGTGGTGAGAAGGGCGCGATTATAGTCAGTCCCGGCTGTATCGCAATCTCGACAATACAGGTCCGTTTGCGCGCGGGTATGGGCAGCCGGGGTTGGCTTGCCTATAATCTGCGCCCCGCATCTTTGCGGCGAAAATCAGGAATTCCGACATTATGTCCAGCTACCAGATCGACCCCGGCGTCGAGCAAGCGCTCGCCGGATTCAGCCTTCCCGAAAAACTCGGCTTTGGCGTCGTCAAGGCGCCCGTCATGTTCGTGGCCGAGTATGTGGATGGCGGCTGGGAGCCGGGCAAGATTGAGCCCTATCAGGCCATCAGCCTGGATCCGGCAGCCAAGACGCTGCATTACGCCCAACAGGTCTTCGAAGGCCTGAAGGCCTATAAGGTCAACCAGGCCCATGCCAACTTCTTCCGCCCCCTGAAAAATATGGAGCGGCTGAACTTCTCAGCGGCACGCCTGTGTATGCCGGAAGTTCCGCGCGACCTCTTTATGCAGGGCATCGGTCTGGTTACTGCCTGGAATGAACCCTTTATCCCCACCCGTAGCGGCCAGAGCCTCTATTTGCGCCCCTTTATGCTGGGCACCACCGGCGCGCTGGGCATGGCGCCGGCGGCGACCTATTTGTTCCTGGTCATCGCCAGTCCGGTCGAGGCCTATCACTCGGGTGAAATGCGCATACTAATCGAGCGGGAAGCCTGTCGTTCTTCTCGCGGCGGCACCGGCGCCGCCAAGTGCGGCGGCAATTACGCGGCCGCCATGCTGTCGGCGCGCAATACCCAGGCCAAGGGTTTCCACCAGTCGCTCTGGCTGGATCCGGTCGCTATGACCAACATTGAAGAGTTGTCCGGCATGAACTTTTTTGCCGTCATCGACGGCGAACTGTATACGCCCCGGCTGACCGACACCTTCCTCAACGGCATTACCCGCGACTCGCTGCTGCAGTTGGCGCCAAGCATGGGTTACAAGGTCGTACAGCGCGCCATGCCGATCGAAGAGCTGCTGGCGGATATTCGCGCCGGACGTTGTACCGAAGCCTTTGCCTGCGGTACGGCGGCCATTATCAGCCCGGTTAGCGTGATCGCCGATGCCGATGGCAGCAGTTATGAACTGCCGCGTATCGACGATGTGGCCGCGACCCTGCGCCATCGCCTGCTGGCGATTCAGCAGCGCGTAGAGGCTGATCCCTTTGGTTGGGTCAGCGAAGTCGACCCGACCTGCTATCCGTCAGCAAATTAACCGGAGCTGCCCAGGCGACGTTGCAAAACGCGCCTGAGCTGCCCCCGGTGGTATAAACCTGGCTCTGAGGATTACTCGGAGATGATCAGGTCGAATACCACATCGATCTGATCGCTGAAGGTGATCTGCTCCGGCAGGTACTGCCCCACCGGGCCGGCGTCGGCTGCGGCGGTGCGAAAGGCCATTTGCACCCCCGCCTCCATAAACACCGGTCTGACTTGCTGGCTGCGGTAGTTAATTGAACTGATCGGGCCCAGCTCGGCGCCATAGGCTTGCGCCAGCTCCATCGCCTGCTGCTTGGAGTGCTCAATGGCCAGTTCGCGGGCACGGCGTTCCAGGGCGCTGGGGTCGCTGACCTGGTACTCAATCTGATTCACGCTGTCGATGCCTTGCGCCAGGGCCGTATCCAGCAGGCCTTCCAGATCCTCCAGATCCTTGACCATGACGGTCAATACCCGGCTGGCCTGATAACCGGCAAACACCTGTTCGCCACTGCGGTAATCGTAGCGCGGGTTGGTGCGCAGGGTGCCGGCAGTGATGTCGTCTTCTGCGAATCCGAGATCGTCGAGGGCCTCCAGGAAGGCATTGACCCGCGTGTCCACCTCGTCCTTGGCGGCTGTGCTTTCACGGCGCACGGACTTCACCGACAGATTGACCCGGGCGCTGTCCGGCTTGGCCGAGACCTCGCCCAGACCGGTGACGCTGACCTGACGATCGGCGGCAACCGCGACCAGCGGCACAACCAGCAAGAGGGCGGACAGGAATTTGGCTGTTGGATTCATGCAGACCTCACCTCGTAATGATTTCCAACTTGGACAGTCGGAACGGCAAATTAGTGCATCTAGCTGATGTTGGGAAGGGCGGCCTCAGGTGGAGTCGGCGGCCTTGGGCTTTTTGCTGGCGCGCGGATGCGCCTTGTCGTACACCGACGCCAGGTGCTGGAAGTCGAGGTGGGTATAGACCTGGGTGGTGCCGAGATTGGCGTGGCCGAGCAGCTCCTGCACGGCACGCAAATCGCCACTGGACTCGAGCAAATGCGAGGCAAAGGAGTGGCGCAGCATGTGCGGATGGATGGGTTGAGAGCTGTCCTGCAGCAAGCCCAGTTGGGCCAGCCGGGCCTGCACGGCCCGGTTGCTGATGCGCTGGCCGCGTTCTGACAGAAACAGCGCAGTTGCGCCGGCATTGGCGCGCTCGCCGCGCACTGTTAGCCACTGGCGCAGGGCCTTGATGGCGTAAGAGCCGACCGGAACCAAGCGCGTTTTGTTGCCCTTGCCGGTCACTTCTACCGCGGCATCCTGCACATCCAGCGATCCCAGATCAAGTCCGGTCAGCTCGCTTAGACGCAGGCCGCAGGAATAGAGTAGCTCCAACATGGCGCGGTCGCGATGGTCGATCCAGCGCTCGCCGCGGATTTCCAGCAGCCGGCTGGTGGCATCCACGTCCAGCACCTTGGGCAGTTTGCGCGGCGACTTTGGCGCTTTGAGACCAAGCGCGGGATTGGCTTTGACCCAGGTATTGCGCTGCGCAAAGGCAAAGAAGGTGCGCACGGCGGAGAGCCAGCGCTGCAGGGATCGGCCACCCAGGCCGGCGCGGTGCCGCGCCGCCAGCAGATTGCGCAGGGCCAGGCCGTCGAACTGCGTCAATACCAGGTCGGCGCCACCAATCTGTTCGAGGTGCTGCAGGTCGCGACGATAATTGGACTGGGTGTGCGGGGAGAGGTTGCGCTCGCTGCGCAGGTGCTCGACAAAGCGATCGATCGCCACACCGAGACTTGGGGCCTGTGTCACTCCAAGCGTTCCATCAGGCGGCCGATCAGGGCGGCAAGATAGCTGAGGAAGTCGCTGCCCATATCGTTCTGGAAGCGGGCCTCCTCGCGCGAGATGAGCAGCAGGTAGCCGGCGCCCTGCTCCAGCGCCAGAGGCACCAGAGCGATGGAACCGGTGGCGGCTCCGCTAAGCTGGGTTAGTTCCTGCAACCAGTCCGGGCACTGGCCCAGATAGCTGGGTCGGCGTGCGACCAGTTCGACCAGGCGACTGACATGGTCTGCGTTACAGCGCAGCACGCCCTTGGTCAGATCGGGATGAATGGCTTCGGCGATCAGGATCTGGCTGCCTTGCAGGCCGAACAGATCCTTGATCAGTAGGTGAGCGCGCGAAACCATGGGCTGGGCACTGCGGCAATCCAGCAGCTCGATGGTGAATTTCTCCATCTTTTCCAGCAGGCGCTGGTTCAGTTCGGCGTTGCCGGCCAGGTGCTCAAAGCGCTGCCGCGCCATTGCCTGTTCTTCCCGCAATACCTGAATCTGGCGCTCGATCAGCGAGGTGGCGCCCACGACCTGATGGGAGAATTTCAGCTTGGCCAGCAATTCGGGACGTTGGTCGATAAAGTTCGGGTGGGCTTCCAGGAACTGGATGACCTGATCGCTGGTTACTTCCTGGCTGACCTGGCTTGTTTTGCCTGCCATCGTATTTTCCCTTGGAATACCGTTTTGGCCGGCCCGGTAAGACGCACGGCCGTGCCTTCACCCTGCCATTCAATTCTGAGCTGGCCCCCGGGTAGATTAACGAGGACCCGGTTGTCGAGCAAGCCGAGCTGGATGCCGGCGATGGCGGCGGCGCAAGCGCCGGATCCACAGGCCAGGGTTTCGCCGGAACCGCGTTCGTAGACGCGCAGGCTCACTTCGCCGCGGTCCAGTATCTGTATAAAGCCGACATTGACGCGTTGCGGGAAGAGTTCGTGGCGCTCGAAATAGGGCCCCCAGGTTGCCACCGGCGCACTGGCCGTGTCCTCTACCTGTATCACCATGTGCGGATTGCCCAGCGACAGGGCGCTGAACGCGATGGGCTGGCCGGCAAACTCGGTATGGTAAAGCGCTGCCCTGGCTGGCGCCTGCAACGGAATGCCGGCGGGTTCAAATTGAGGTAGGGCGAGATCGACGCTGTAGCTGTGGTCGTCGTTAACGGCAATCTCCATGACTCCGGCAGCCGTGCGCACGCGGATCAGATTTTTGCTGGTGAGATGGCGTTCGCGTACAAACTTGGCAAAGCAGCGCGCGCCGTTGCCGCATTGGCTGACCTCGCTGCCATCCTGGTTGAAAATGCGATAGTCAAAGTCGACGTCCGGATCGCTCGGTGGTTCGACCAGCAGAATCTGATCACAGCCCACGCCAAAGTGGCGATCGGCGATCTTGCGCGCCTGGCTGGCAGTCATGGTTACCTGCTGCGTGACGCCGTCGAGCACGACAAAATCGTTGCCCAGGCCTTGCATCTTGGTGAAGGGCAGCCACATCAGGCATCACCCAGCAAATGTTCGCCTCGCAGCAGGTCATCCAGCGTTTCGCGTTGCCGCACCACCTGCGCACGGTCGCCGTCGACCATGATTTCGGCAGCGCGCGGCCGCGTGTTGTAGTTTGAGCTCATGGTAAAGCCGTAAGCGCCGGCACCCAGAACGGCCAGCAGGTCGCCCGCTTCGATGCCGAGCTCACGTTGCTTGCCGAGAAAATCGCCGGTTTCGCACACCGGGCCGACCACGTCCCAGATCTGCTTGGTGCGATTGGTCGACTGATCGACTTCGACGATATTCATCCAGGCCTGGTAGAGCGCCGGACGCAGCAGGTCGTTCATGGCGGCGTCGACTACCGCGAAATGATGGGTCTCGGTGGATTTGAGATATTCGACACGCGTCAGCAGCACACCGGCATTGGCGGCAATGGAGCGTCCCGGCTCAAATATCAGTCGCTCACTGCGGCCGTCCATACGGGCGCGCACGCCGGCACAGAGTTCGTGTGGCAAGGGCGGCGTTTCATCGCGATAGCGTACGCCGAGGCCGCCGCCGAGATCGAGATGGTGCAAGTGAATGCCATCGGCCTGCAGTCGGTCGACCAGCTCGAGCACCCGCTCCAGGGCGTCGAAGTAGGGCGGCAGCTGCGTCAGCTGCGAGCCGATATGGCAGTCGACGCCGACCAATTGCAGGTGCGGCAGGCCGGCAGCCAGCTGATAGATCTGCGGTGCGCACTTGATATCGATACCGAACTTGTTTTCCCGTAGCCCGGTCGAAATATAGGGATGGGTTTTAGCATCCACATCCGGGTTTACGCGCAGCGAAATGGGGGCAGTGACGCCGTGGGCAGCGGCGACGTCATTGATGCGCAGCAATTCCGAGTCGGACTCGGCGTTAAAGCAGAGAATGCCGACTTCCAGCGCGCGTTCGATCTCGGCGCGGGTTTTGCCCACGCCGGAAAAAATGGTTTTGCCCGGATCGCCACCGGCGCATATGACGCGTTCCAGTTCGCCGCCGGAGACGATGTCGAAGCCGCTGCCGCGCTGCGCCAGCACCTGCAATACGGCCAGATTGGAGTTGGCCTTGACCGCGTAGCAGACCAGGTCGTCCGGGCGCAGGGCTTCTTGCCAAACGCACAGGTGGCGCTCCAGCGTGGCGCGGCTGTAGACATAGAGCGGCGTGCCGAATTCATGCGCCAGCTCGGCCAGCGGCAACTGCTCGGCGTGCAGCACGCTCCCGCTGCGCTGAAAAAAGTCAGTCATGGCTGCGTACTCTGCTGGAGAGACAGGCTGAGCTCCTGAGGGGTTTCCGGCAGGTAAAGCGGTCCCGTCTGACCGCATCCGGTCAGCAGCAGGCAAAGCCAGAAAATGTTTCGCGCAGTACGTGCCATGTGTCCCCGTCCGGGTCGTTAAATGGGCGGCAGTATAGCCCAGGGTCTCCCGGGAATCGCCTTGCCCCGCTCTGCTTCAGCCGCGTTTTTCGAGACGCGCCAGTGCGGCTTTGGCGGCCTGTTGTACCTGTTGCGGCGCGGTGCCGCCCAGGTGATTGCGCGCGGCCACCGAGCCCTCCAGGCTGATCACGGCAAAGATGTCCTCTTCGATGACCTCGGCCTGGGCCTGCAACTCAGCCAGGCTGAAATCCTGCAGCGGCTTTTTGGCTGCGACCGCGGCGCCCACGATCCGGCCCACCACCTCGTGGGCGGAGCGGAAGGGCAGACCTTTACGAACCAGATAGTCGGCCAGGTCGGTTGCCGTGGAGTAGCCGTTCAACGCCGCTTCGCGCATAGCGGCGTGATTGGCACGCATCTCTGGCACCATATCGGCGAAGGCGCGCAGGCAGTCCAGTAGGGTGTCCACTGTATCGAACAGCGGTTCCTTGTCTTCCTGGTTGTCCTTGTTATAGGCCAACGGCTGCGACTTCATCAGGGTCAGCAGGCCCATCAGGTGACCGTAGACGCGGCCGGTCTTGCCGCGCACCAGTTCGGGCACGTCGGGATTTTTCTTCTGCGGCATGATGCTAGAGCCCGTGCAGAACCGATCCGGCAGGTCGATGAAGCCGAACTGGGTCGAGGTCCACAGGATCAGTTCCTCGCTGATGCGCGACAGGTGCATCAGGCACAAGCTGGCGGCGCTGCAGAATTCGATGGCGAAGTCGCGGTCGCTCACTGAATCCAGCGAGTTGCGGGTCGGTCCGGCAAAGCCCAGCTCGGCCGCCGTCTGTTCGCGGTCGATGGGGTAGGTGGTGCCGGCCAGTGCTGCCGAGCCCAGCGGGCAGAGGTTCATGCGCGCGCGGCAATCCTGCAGCCGGTCGTAGTCGCGCTCGAGCATTTCGTTCCAGGCCAGCAGGTGATGCCCCAAGGTTACCGGCTGAGCAGTTTGCAGGTGCGTGAAGCCAGGCATGATGGTGTCGAATTCGCGCGCAGCGAGGCCGATCACGCCCTTTTGCAGGCGCGTCAGTTCGGCGCAGGCCAGATCGATGTGATCGCGCAGCCACAGCCGGATATCCGTGGCCACCTGATCGTTGCGCGAACGGCCGGTGTGCAGTTTCTTGCCGGGCGCACCAATGGCGTCGGTGAGGACGCTTTCGATGTTCATGTGTACGTCTTCGAGCTCGACCGACCAGGCAAACTGGCCGGCTTCTATGCGTTGCAAGATAGTCTGAAGGCCGGATTCGATGGCGCGAAATTCGTCCTCGCTCAGCACGCCCTGATGGCACAGCATGCGGGCGTGCGCCAGCGAGCCACGTATGTCCTGTGTGGCCATGCGCTGATCGAAGGACACGCTGGCATTGAAGCGCTGGACAAAGGCATCCGTCGCTTCGCTAAACCGGCCACCCCAGAGTTTGTTGGTTTTTGGCGCGTCTGGCATGTTGCAGTTCTCTATGCTCGAATATCGAATAAAGGCGAGCGCCTATTATAGGTTATGCTTCGACCGTCTTATCAGGGGAAGTTGCACTTGGCGGCAGAAAAATCGGCACCCGCATGGATTCCGAAAATTTGCACCGGACTGGGATTGCTGCGCACCGTCCTGCTGAGCCTGGTGATCAGCTGTCTGCTGGGTGTGCTGCGCTACGGCCTCGCCGGGCTCAGCGCCGTCAATTTTGGCCCGCTGGCGCTGCTGGTGCTCTGGCTCATCCTGCTGTGTGCCTTTTGGCTATGTCTGCTGCATCCCTACCAAACCAAATGGCGCCAGCCTCTGGTTGCCGGCCTGGCCCTGGGCGGCATCTTGTTGGTGGTGGCACTGGCCTCCGGGTTGTTTAATCTCTGGCTGTCCTGGGTCCAACCCGCCGCCGCGCCATCCATGGCTTCGCCACTGGAAAATGTCTTTATTGCGCTGCTGTTTGCTGCCGTGATTCTGCGTTTTTTTGCCGTGCAGGCGCAGCTGCAGCTGAGCGATCAGCAGCTCAATCGTGCCCGATTTGATGCGCTGCAGCCCGCGCAGGCCGAAGATGCTTTGCTGGATTTGTCCGATATGTTGCGCTCCAGCGTTGGGCGCGAACGCAGCGATTGGACGCTGGCCGACGAAATCGACATTTGTCTGAAGTACCTCGGCATCGAGAAATTGCGCATGGGCGAGCGCTTGAACTGGCACATCGAGCTCGCCGATGCCGCCAGGCCCATCCGCTTTCCCCAGCTGGCGCTGCAACCTCTGGTGGAAAATTCCGTGTTGCACGGTTTGCAGCATTTGCCGGAGGGCGGTGACCTGCATCTCGAGCTCGCGCTGCAGGACGACCGCCTGAGCATTACGCTGAGCAACAGCCTGGCTCCCACCAGCGCCAGCAGCCCCGGGCTGGGCGAAGCGCTGGCGAATATTCGCGCTCGTCTGGTCAGCTACACGCCAAAACTCCACGCCTTTGAGTACGGGCAAGAGGGCAGCCATTACCTGGTGCGCATTGTGCTGGAGGTGCCGCGGTGACTGAGGTCTGCGTCATGATCGTCGACGACGAGCCGCTGGCGCGACAGCGGCTGGAGCAGCTGGTCAATGGGCTACCCGGCTATCGCGTGCAAAGCAGTTGCGCCTACGCGCGTGCCGCCATGGACAGTCTGCAGCGCGAAGTTCCCGAGGTGGTGCTGCTGGATATTTCCATGCCGGGCATGAGTGGCCTGGAGCTGGCCCGCTACCTGGCTAATTTTGATCCGGCGCCAGCGCTGATTTATTGCACCGCGCACGACGAACACGCGCTAGCTGCGTTCTACACCGGCGCCACCGCCTATCTGCTGAAACCGGTGCGCGAGGGCAAGTTGCTGGAAAGTCTGGAGGCGGCGCGCCGCGTCAACCGCCTGCAGCTGCAGCAGCTCGGCCAGGACGATGCGAAGGCCGATCATTTTTGTGTGGAGTCGCATCGCGGGGTGGAACTGATCGCGGTCGACAGCGTCAACCATCTGGTGGCCGACCAGAAGTACGTTACGCTTTACCATCGCGGCGGCGAAATGCTGATGGAAACCAGCTTGCGCGCCATCGAAGAACAGCATCCCCGACAATTTATCCGCGTGCATCGCAACACACTGGCCAATGTCGACTATATTGCCGGCATCAAACGCTTGGCTTCCGGCGAGGCTTTTCTGCGGCTGAAGGGTGTTGCCCAGGAGCCGCGCATCAGTCGAAGGCATCTCAAGGAAATCAGGCAATACCTGACTGGCAGCTGATACCCAACGCAACAGGACCCCCATGCAGACCATACGCATCGCCACCCGCAAGAGCCCGCTAGCCCTCTGGCAGGCTGAATTTGTCGCCGATCAGATTCGGCAACTCGATGCGGGCATTGAGGTCGAGATTCATGGCATGGTGACGCAGGGCGACCGTATTTTAGGTCAGCCGCTTTCTCAGGTGGGCGGCAAGGGACTGTTCGTCAAGGAACTGGAGCAGGCCATGTACGAAAATCGTGCCGATCTGGCGGTTCATTCCATGAAAGACGTGCCCATGGATCTGCCGGAGGGCATGCAGCTAGCGGTCATCTTCCCGCGCGAAGATCCGCTCGATGCCTTTGTGTCGAATCGCTTCAGTCGCTTCGATGAGTTGCCGCAGGGCGCTCGCGTCGGTACCAGCAGTCTGCGTCGACGCTCGCAGCTATTAGCAACCCGGCCCGACCTCGATATTCGCGACCTGCGCGGCAACGTCAACACGCGTCTCGCCAGGCTCGACAGCGGCGAGTACGACGCCATTGTGCTGGCTAAGGCCGGCCTGATTCGCCTGGGTATGGCCAAACGTATTCGCGCTGGCATTCGTCCTGAAATCTGCCTGCCCGCGGTGGGGCAGGGTGCCGTAGGGATCGAAATTCGCAGCGATGATCGCGCGCTCGCTGCCTTGCTGGCTCCCCTGAATGACCCCAATACGGCTGACTGTGTGCTGGCCGAGCGCGCCATGAGCCGCGACCTGCAGGGAAACTGCCAGGTTCCGGTTGCCGGCTTTGCCCTTCTGGGCAGCGACGGTCAGCTCAACCTGCAGGGCGTGGTCGCCAATCTGGATGGCAGTCGCGTCCTGCGTGCGGCCATGCAGGGTAGCCGCAGCCAGCCCGAGGAACTGGGTCGGCGTCTGGCGGCCACAATGCGCGACCAGGGCGCCGGGGATATTCTCGACGCTCTGCTCAAATCCTGACCGGCCGCGTGCGCATTCTGCTGACGCGCCCCCTGCCAGAACTGGAGCCCCTGGGTTCCAGGCTGGCGGCCTTGGGCTTCGAGCCGATCAAAGTGCCGCTGATTGAAATTCAGCCCTTGGATGAAGAAGCGCGCCGCGCGCAGTTGCACCAGTTGATCGCCGGTGCGCCGCCGGATCTGGTGATTTGCGTGAGCCGCAACGCCGTGCTCTGGGGCGTACCTCTGCTGCTGGCGTCTTATCCCCAGCTGGCCGCAGATGCGCTCTGGTTTGGCTTGGGCGAGGGCACGGCGGCCCAATTGCGCAGCTTTCATATTCAAGCCCGGGTGTCCGAGCGTGGCAGCGATTCGGAAGCCCTACTCGACCTGCCCGAGTTGCAACAGCTGACGGACAAGCGGGTGCTTTATCTCGTAGGCGAAGGCGGACGCCAGCATATTGAAGCGGGGTTGCTGGAGCGCGGTGGCCGGGTGGCGCGCTGGGAGGTCTATCGCCGGCGGCCGGATCAGTCCGCTGCCGCTGCGCTGGCCAAGCTTAACGCTTCGCCCGATCTGCTCACCGCGATGAGTGGCGATACGCTGGCTGCCTTGCATCGCGCCTTGCCCGCAGCCGATCAATCTGCCTGGCTGCAAGGTCGCCTGCTGGTTCCGAGTGAACGGGTGGCGGCACTGGCCAGGGATTTGGGCTTTCGCCAGGTTGTGGTGGTGCCGGTACGGGGCGGTGACTGGCCCGCCGATTATCTGGCGGAACAAGCTGCCCTATAATGTTCCTTACTGCGGCAACAAGCTAAATTTATTATGAGCGATGCAGACTCTCCGACTGAATCCCCGTCGACCACAGCGGAAGTGACGCATGCCGCTCGCAGCAGCGGGCGTGCGCGCGGGGGGCGTGGCCTACTCCTCGGCCTGTTCTGGGTGCTGGTACTGGCCGGGGTCGGCTTCGCTGCCTGGTATTACCTCGTGCCCCAGGTGCAGCGCTACCAGGATGAACTGACTGGTCTGCGTGCCGACTTGCTGTCCGTAGCCAGTCAGGTGGCAGAAAACGAAGAGCGCCAGGCTGAATTGGGCCAAAACTTGACAAATCAGCAGCAGAGCCTCTCCGCCGTGCAGTCGGCACTGGAAGCTACACAAAACGAACTGGCCGCACTGGCAGCCCGATTACGCACCGTGGAAAATGCGCGCACAGGCGACTGGGTAGTGGCAGAAGCCCAGTATCTGGTTCGCCTGGCCAGCCAGAAGTTGCTGATCGGTCGCGATACGGCCAGTGCCCTGCGGTTACTGGCCGACGCCGACAACCTGCTGTTCGAGTTGGGCTACCCCGAGGCACGCCAGGCGCGCGAAGCCCTGGCCGGTGACATGGTGCGCTTGCGGCAGGTGGCTGCGGTCGACTATCAGGGTGTTCACTTCCGCCTGTCCGGTCTGATCGGACTGGTGAATGACCTGCCGCCACCGGCCATTCCTCAGTTGACCAATGCGGCGCCGGCCGGCGATGCGCCCGCAGCCAGCGGTTGGCGCCATTGGCTGCGTCTGATCGCTCAGCGCCTGGAACCCTTCTTCATTGTGCGGCGCGGCAGCGAACGCAGGGATCTGATCGCCAGCGAGGAAGTTGAACTGCAGAAACTGCGCGTACAGATTCTGCTGAACGAAGCCCAGCTGGGACTCATGGCCACGGAGCAAGAAATCTATCGCGATAGCCTAGAGCGGGCGGCTGCGATTCTGGGCGACTTCTTCGCGCAATCTGCCGGTTCCGCTGCGCTACAGGAGCAGTTGCGCGAACTGGCCAGCCGCGAGGTGCGTGCCGATATTCCGGAAATCACGGCATCGGAACGCGCCCTGCAGGATCTGTTGGAAACTCTGCGGGCGTCCGCCAACGCGAGAAACTAGATCATGGTCAAATTGATCTGGATATTGCTGGCCGGCCTGCTGCTGGGTGTTGGCGCCTGGTTCGGGCTAGGTGCAGAGAGCTACGTGCTGGTGCGGCTTGGTGACTGGGCGGTGCAGCTCAGCATCTGGGCTGCACTTTTGCTGCTGGGCTGCCTGTGGATACTCTATGTCCTGCTGCGCCTGGCGCTGAGCGGGTTCGGCCTGTTCGACTGGCTGCGCCAAATTCGTCAACGGCGTATCCGCAAGCAGGTGCGTGCCGGCTTTGTCGCCTATTTTGAAGGCGACTGGAAAAATGTGGCAAAGGGCTTTGTGCGCTCTGCCGAGAAGGCCGAAGACCCCATGCCCCTGCTGATGCTGGCGGCATTGGCGAGTTCGCGTTCCGGCGATGCAAAACGCGCACTCAGCTTGCTCGAAAACCTCGAAACCGCCCATCCTGAAAACTTTAGAGCGATAGCGCTGGTGCGTGCCCAGGTGCATGCCAATGCCCAGCAGATGGCTGCAGGCAAGGAAGTGCTGGCTGGCTTCCGCGCCCGCGGCCCGGCATCTGCCGAAGCTACCCTGATCGAGGCGCAATTGGCTCATCTCGAAGGCGATATGGACGGTCTGCAGCGCTGCCTGCAGTCGTTGCAGTCACACCGTATGAGCCGCGTGGAGCTTGCACACCTGCAGCGCTATTTTTACCTCTATCAGCTGTCGAGACAGGATATCTCGGCCGAGCAGCTGAAGCCGGTGCTCAAGTCCTTTGCTGTCAGCAGCCTGTCCGATCCGGGACTGGTGCGTCTGTTGGTGGCTCGGCTGGGCGATATTCCCGGTGACGATGCCGCCGAAATTCTCGCCGGTCTGATCGAGAAATCCTGGCATCCACAACTGGTCGCTGCTTTTGGTGAAATTGAGAGCAGTCAACCGCGCAAGCAGCTGAAGCGGGCCGAGCGTTGGCACGAAAAGCATTTATCAGTTGAGCTGCTGGAAACCCTGCAGAAACTGGCCTGGCGTGCCAACGACGCCGATCGAGCGCACGACTACGCACAGCAGATGCGCGTGCTGCGTCGAGGGAACCCCTGAATAATTCCCTGATGGCCGAGACGCAGACTTTGTGGTCTGTCCGGCAAGGCGGGCCGCGCCGCGAATGGCGGATACCCTTTGCCAGCGGCCCAACGCTGCAGGGAGGCCTCAAAAATGCGTCTTCTTCAGGATTGGACGCTTTGGTGCCCTCGCTTTGTTGCGCCGCTCGTCCAATAGCTGTGGCTTGGGACCTTCGCCTACAGGATGTAGGTGAGGGGCGTGAGCAGGAGCGGAAGCTTCGCGACGCGCCTCGCGATTTTCACCAAAGCGAACCAAGCTCGGCTCATCAAGCAGTTGTTTCGGGGTTCCATGGATGACTGAAAAAATACCGCAGGCAGTTACTCCCGAGCCAGCACAGTTCGCCGTTCTGCTCAAGCACATCAGTCTGCTGGGAGGGCTGGATGCCAGCCAGGTACAAAAACTTTGCAGCTTGTTGCAGCAGGTGGAGTACCTAGACGGCGAACAGATTTTCCGGCGCGGCGATCAGCCGTCACACATCTATATCGTGCAGTCGGGCAGAGTGCGCATCGATTTTGGCCGCCCCGACCATCCGCTGTCCGACATTCATTTCGATGCAGGAGAATGCTTTGGCGAGACCTCAGTGATTGGCATTCAACCCTTCGGCCGATGCCATTGCCGAGGGTGAAGTGCGGCTATGGGTGCTGTCGCGCGAGGCGCTCCTGAATCTCTTCGAAACGGACGTGCCGCTCTTCAGTCTGCTGGTGTTGAATATCTCACGGGAGGCCACGCGCCGTTTGCACGCCACCGATCAGTGGTTTACCCGTTATCTCGAAGCACGGTGAAACAGACCGGTTCTATTTGCGCCGCATGGCGGTAAAAAACTCATCGTTGGTTTTGAAATCCTTGAGTTTTTCCACAAGGAACTCGGTGGCTGGCAGATCCTCCATTTCATGCAGCAGGCGGCGCAGAATGATAACGCGCTGCAATTCCTGCTCGTCCATCAGCAATTCCTCGCGGCGGGTGCCGGAGCGACGCACGTTGATGGCCGGGTAGACGCGCTTTTCGGCAATCTTGCGATCCAGGTGCAGCTCCATGTTGCCGGTGCCCTTGAACTCCTCGTAGATCACCTCGTCCATCTTGGAGCCGGTGTCCACCAGACAGGTGGCGATAATGGTCAGCGAGCCACCTTCTTCCATGTTGCGTGCAGCGCCGAAGAAGCGCTTGGGACGTTCTAGCGCGTGGGCATCGACACCGCCGGTCAGCACCTTGCCCGAGGAGGGCTGGGTGGTGTTGAAGGCGCGCGCCAGGCGGGTAATGGAGTCCAGCAGAATAACCACGTCTTTTTTGTGCTCGACCAGTCGCTTGGCCTTTTCGATCACCATTTCGGCAACCTGCACGTGGCGGGTCGGTGGTTCGTCGAAAGTCGAAGCAATCACTTCGCCGCGCACGGTGCGCTGCATGTCGGTAACTTCTTCGGGGCGTTCGTCGATCAGCAGGACGATGATGTAGCACTCCGGGTTGTTGCGGATAATCGCCTGGGCGATGTGCTGCATCATGATGGTTTTGCCGGCCTTGGGCGGCGCCACGATCAAGCCACGCTGGCCTTTACCGATCGGAGCCACCAGATCGATGATGCGGCCGGTGAGGTCCTCGGAGCTGCCGTTGCCGGCCTCGAGCTTGAGTCGCTCGTCGGCGAACAGCGGCGTGAGGTTTTCAAACAGAATCTTGTTGCGGGCGTTTTCCGGTACTTCGAAATTAATTTCGTCGACCTTGAGCAGGGCGAAGTAGCGCTCGCTGTCCTTGGGCGGTCGAATCTTGCCGGTGATGGAGTCGCCGGTGCGCAGGTTGAATCGGCGGATCTGGCTGGGGGAGACGTAGATGTCATCCGGGCCGGCCAGATAGGAACTGTCGGCGGAGCGCAGGAAGCCAAAACCGTCGGAGAGGATTTCCAGAACACCATCGCCGCAGATGTCCTCGCCGCTTTTGGCGTGCTTCTTAAGGAGGGCGAAGATGATGTCCTGCTTGCGCGTGCGCGCAACGTTTTCCAGGCCCATTTCGGTGGCGATATCAATAAGCTCGCCGATCGGCTTACGCTTGAGGTCAGTTAGATTCATTATGCTAAGTCGGAAAGTAGGAGATTGTTGTTATACAGCTCTGCTCCGAAGACCAGCCAGCGACAAGGCAGGGATTGGAAAAACTTGCGTGTCAACCGGGGAGGGGGAGGCAGGACAGCCTTAGCCCCAGTATAGCCGCTTTTAGAGCGATAGCAACGGCTTTTTCGGCGCGAAAAAATGCCAGCTCGAAGCTGGCATTATTCTCAGGCGAGGCGTCGGCGGAGCAGCCTGGGTGCCCCCGGCTGGCCAGATATCAGATGGCGTTCTCGATGAAGTCCTTGAGTTGGGTTCGCGACAGGGCGCCGACCTTCATGGCCTCGACATCTCCGTCCTTAAACAGGATCAGGGTAGGGATGCCACGTACGTTGTACTTCATGGGTGTTTCGCGGTTGCTATCCACATCCAGCTTGCAAATCTTGACGCGGCCGGCCATTTCCTCGGCGAGTTCGTCGAGAATGGGAGCAATCATTTTGCAAGGACCGCACCACTCTGCCCAGAAATCCACCAGCACGGGTCCGTCGGCTTCGAGCACCTGGCTTTGGAAGTCGCTGTCGTTCAGGTGCGTAATGTTATTGCTCATTCTTGGCTCCAGATAGCTTGGGGTAGGCAACCCACCGGCGGGTGGGTCGTGTCATAGCTCCTATTATGGGTGCCTTCGTGGCGGATTCAATAAGGCACCTAAATATTCCTGCGCTTTGCTCTTTGGAGCCGGCCGGAACTCGAGGTTATAATGCTCGCCGCAATTAGTTCATCCCGGGAATTTTTCTATGCATCTTGTAAAAAAAGTGGCTCTGGCGGTTGTGACTTTGTCGGTCAGCTGCATCCTTTTCGCACAAACCAGCCGCGAACAGGCCATCGTCGATCGCCTGGCTCCGGTTGGCAGCATCTGCATGGCGGGCGACCCCTGTGCCGGGCAGCAAGCCAGCGCCACCGGCGCGTCTGCCGCGCGGAGCCCACAGGACCTCTACAACAGCAACTGCATGGCCTGCCACATGACAGGAGCCTCTGGTGCACCCATTACAGGTAATGCCGAGCAGTGGGCGCCGCGTATCGCCCAGGGCATGGATTTGCTCCACAATCACGCCATCAATGGTCTCAACGCTATGCCGGCCAAGGGTCTTTGCATGACCTGTTCCGACGACGATATCCGCGCCGTTGTGGACTATATGGTGGAGCAATCCCGCTAGGCTGTTCTACCCCAAAGCACAAAAGGCCGCTGATGCGGCCTTTTTTATTGCCCGATGGGGTTGCTGCCCTGGCCGAGCACTTCCGGCTGGCGCAGCCCCAGCTCGCCGACAAAGGCCGATTGCTCCAGCCCCTCGGCACGCAGCTGTCCCGACGCCAGCAGGATGCCCAGCGCGATGGGCAGATCGAAGCGGCCGCCGTGCTTGGGCAGATCGGCCGGCGCCAGATTGACGGTGACCCTGCGGGCCGGAAACTCAAAACCCGAGTTGAGTATGGCCGAGCGCACCCGGTCACGGCTTTCGCGGACTTCGGTCTCGGGCAGGCCGACGATGGTAAATGCGGGCAGGCCGGAAGCGAGGTGGACTTCGATGTGAACGTTCTGGGCTTCAATGCCCAGGCCAGCGTAGCTGCGCAGGGTGGCGAGTTGCATGGAATCCTTTCCTTTGCATGGGTGTGATAGTCGGGGAGCTTAACGGCCGGGCGTCTCCTCCAATGCGGCCAGGCGGCTTTCCAGTTCGCCGATGCGCGCTTCAGCGCGCGCCAGGGCGCCCTCTACCGCAGTCAGTTCGTCGCGGTAGGCGAGATCCATTTGGCGCGCGGCCTTCTCCAACAGGATACCAGAGTAGAGGCGTGCCTCCTGGTCGAGCGCAGAGAGCATTTCCCGATTGTCTTCGAGCAATTCATCCAGCAGAGAGTTCAGCGCCATGAGGGCTCCTTGCGTGTCGGCAAAAAAAGTATAACGCAGACCAAAATAGTGCATGACACAAATCTACGCACAATATTGGTGCAAGTAGTTGCATCCATCCCTTTTTTGGTGCGAAATTCGCGTGGCTCACATACCTGCAGCATCAAGTATTTGCGGTAACCTTCTGATATTTATGTATCTATTTAGTTCTGGCACGCACTGTGCAAGCTCTATGACGAGGTAATGCTACCTAAGCCTTTAATTGTTCAACCATAGATATTCACACAGGAGAATCTGATGAATACGTTCAAGAAATCCCTCGTTGCCGTAGTTCTGGCCAGCGCAGGTGCTGCCGCTCAGGCGGAAGTATCCGGCTCTGTCGCCATCGCCAGTTCCTACCTCTGGCGCGGCTTCGATCTGAGCTTCGGTTCTGCGGTGGTTTCCGGTTCACTTGACTATGCCAATGAAACTGGTCTCTATGCCGGTATTTGGGGCTCATCGGGCGATGACACCTTCGGTACCGAATACGACCTCTATGCCGGCTGGGCCGGTGATTTAGGCGGCTTTGGCGTGGATATCGCCTACGTCGACTACAACTACCCCTCAGTGGGTGGTGCGTCTGACTTCGAAGAAGCCATTCTGGGTCTGAGCTATATGAATTTCGGCTTTACCTGGGCAGAGGGTCTGGGTGATACCGACTCCTCTTACTACGCGCTTTCTGCGGGTGCCGGAGCCCTCGGTTTCACCTACGGCCATTTCGACGATCTGGGCAGCCACTTCGATGTGACCTACTCCTACACGGACAACCTGGCCTTCACCCTCAGCCAGTCCTTTGACGATGGCGGCGGTTACAGCGAAGAAGCCCTGTTCGTCGTTTCTTACAGCATCCCTGTCGAGATGTAATCGGCTGGTGGCGCCCCCCCCCGGTTTGGGGGCGGGCCCCAAAAAAACAACCAGAGGGAGTAGGAAAGA
>JAYQPQ010000017.1:0-26635 GCA_038145405.1 Porticoccaceae bacterium
TTGTGTATAAGTGTCAGGGGTAACGGTCTTGCCCACGCCGGCACCGCCGAACAGGCCCACCTTGCCGCCCTTGGCAATGGGCATGATGAGGTCGATTACCTTGATACCGGTTTCCAGAATGTCGACGGTCGGTGACTGCTCGGCATAGGTCGGCGGTTTGCGGTGAATGGGCATGGTGGTTTCGCTTTCCACCGGGCCGGCTTCATCTACCGGGTTGCCCAGCACGTCCATGATGCGGCCCAGGGTAGCGGGGCCGACCGGCACATTGATGGGGGCGCCGGTATTGGTCACTTCCAGCCCGCGGCTGAGACCTTCGGAGGAGCCCATGGCGATGGAACGCACGACGCCATCACCCAGCTGCTGTTGGACTTCGAGAGTCAGGCCGCTGGCTCCGACTTTCAGGGCGTCATAGACCTTGGGTACGCTTTCTCGTGGAAATTCGACGTCGATAACGGCGCCAATGATCTGTACGATACGTCCACTACTCATTTCAGCTTCCTCACTAAAAATCTTTTCTCAATCGGGTCTCGCTCACTAAACCGCCGACGCGCCGCCGACAATTTCCGAGAGCTCCTGGGTAATCGCAGCCTGACGCGCCTTGTTGTAGAGCAACTGCAGTTCGTCGATCAGGTTGCCAGCATTTTCCGTGGCATTTTTCATGGCCACCATACGAGCCGCCATTTCACAGGCCTTGTTTTCCACCACGGCCTGGTAAACCTGGGACTCGATAAAGCGCATCAGCAATTCGTCGAGAATCGCGCCGGCATCATCCGGTTCGTAGATATAGTCCCAGTGGTGCTTGAGGCGATCCTCATTCTGCTTTTCCAGCGGCAGCAACTGCTGCAGGCGGGGCTTCTGTGTCATGGTGTTGACGAATTCGTTGCTGGCCAGATAGAGGCGGTCGATTTTGCCCGCATCAAAGGCTTCCAGCATGACGCGCACATTGCCGACCAGCTCGCTCGAAGAGGGCCGGTCGCCCAGGTCGCGCAACGCGGCCAGCACATTGCCGCCGTAGTTGCCGAAGAATGCCATGGCCTTGGCACCGACGGCGCAGAAGTCGACCTCGACGCCCTGGTCGATCCAGTCGCGATAGCAACGCGTCACAGCCTTGAACAGGTTGACGTTGAGACCGCCGCAAAGGCCGCGATCCGTGGATACCACGATAAAGCCGACGCGCTTGACCTCGCGCTCCAGCATGTATTTGTGACGGTACTCGGAGGTGGAGTTGGCAATGTTGCCGATCACCGCGCGAATGTGCTCGGAATAAGGTTTGCCCAGCGACATGCGATCCTGGGCGCGGCGCATCTTGCTGGCAGCGACCATTTCCATCGCCGAAGTAATCTTCTGCGTGGACTTGACGCTGCCAATCTTGGTGCGAACTTCTTTTCCAACTGCCATGACGTGGCCCTTTGGTCAGGATTTACCAGGTCTGGGTGCTGACGAACTTGTCCAGCGCAGCCTTGAGGCTGGCGGCAATGTCATCATCCCAGGCGCCCGTTTCGTTAATCTGGCCCATGAGATCGGAATGCTCGGCATTCATGTAGGCCAGCAGGGCCGCTTCAAAGTCACCTACCTTTTCCACCGCGATCGGCTTCAGGTAACCCTGGTTAGCGGCATAGAGCACCACGCCCATCTCGGCCACGTTCATGGGCGAGTACTGGGCCTGCTTCATCAGTTCGGTGACGCGCTGGCCATGCTCCAGCTGAGCTCGGGTGGCTTCGTCCAGATCGGATGCAAACTGGGAGAAGGCTGCCAGCTCGCGGTACTGGGCCAGTGCCAGGCGAATACCACCGCCGAGCTTTTTAATGATCTTGGTCTGCGCGGCACCACCGACGCGGGACACCGACAAGCCGGCGTTCATAGCCGGACGGATGCCCGAGTTGAACAGATCGGATTCGAGGAAGATCTGGCCATCGGTAATGGAGATTACGTTGGTCGGTACGAAGGCCGATACGTCGCCAGCCTGGGTCTCGATGATCGGCAGCGCGGTCAGGGAGCCGGTTCTGCCCTTCACCTTGCCCTCGGTGAACTTCTCGACGTATTCCACGTTGACGCGGGCAGCACGCTCCAGCAGGCGGGAGTGAAGATAGAAAACGTCGCCGGGGTAGGCTTCGCGGCCCGGCGGACGACGCAGCAGCAGGGAGATCTGGCGGTAGGCCCAAGCCTGCTTGGTCAGGTCGTCATAAATAATCAGGGCGTCCTGGCCGCGGTCGCGGTAGTACTCGCCCATGGTGCAGCCGGCATAGGGTGCCAGGAACTGCATGGAGGCCGGGTCGGAAGCTGTCGCCGCGACCACGATGGTGTGGTCCATGGCGCCATGTTCTTCCAGCTTGCGCACGATGTTGGCGACGGTCGAGTTCTTCTGACCGATGGCCACATAGATACACTTAACGCCGGCGTTCTTCTGGTTAATGATGGTGTCGATGGCGACCGCCGTTTTACCGATCTGGCGGTCGCCGATAATCAGTTCGCGCTGGCCGCGGCCGATTGGCACCATGGCGTCGATGGCCTTGAGGCCGGTTTGCAGCGGCTGATCGACCGACTTACGTGCAATAACGCCAGGGGCCACCTTTTCCAAGGCATCGGTAAGTTCGGCGTTGATCGGGCCCTTGCCATCGATGGGATTACCCAGGGCATCCACCACGCGGCCTTCGAGCGCCGGGCCAATGGGCACCTCGAGAATGCGTCCGGTACAGCGCGCCTTGGCGCCTTCGGCCAGGCCCAGATAGTCGCCCAGCACCACCGCGCCGACCGAGTCGCGCTCCAGGTTAAGCGCCATGCCGAACAGGCCGCCGTCGAATTCGATCATTTCTCCGTACATCACCTGAGCCAGGCCATGAATCCGGACGATACCGTCCTGGACGGAGACCACAGTGCCCTCGTTACGGGCATCGCTGCTGACATCGAGGCTATCGATGCGCTTCTTGATGATCTCGCTGATTTCAGAAGGGTTCAGTTGTTGCATTGCATTCTTCCTCAAGAATTCATGGCATCAGCCAGCTTGGCCAGCCGGCCGCGCAGGGAGGCATCGATCACCGTATCGTTGGCTCGAATATAGGCGCCGCCCAGCAGGGTGTTGTCAGTTTCGGTATGGAGAATAACTTCGCGCTTGAGGCGCTCGGTCAAGGCCTTGGACAGGCTTTCAATCTGCTCTTTGGAGAGGTCGTAGGCGCTGGTGAGATGCACCTCAACCGATTTTTCGCGCTCGGCTTTGAGCGCTTCGAACTGCTCCCGGATCACGGCGAGCAACCCCAGCCGCTTGTTCTCAGCCAGCACGCGAATGAAATTCTGCTGCAGCGGTTCCAGCGCATCGCCGGCCAGGCCGATCAGCTTTTCCGCTTTGGCCTCAGCGGTCAGCGCGGGATTGGTAAGCGCGGCGGCCACGCGCTCCTGGGCAGCCAGTGCGGCAGCCAAGCCCAGTGCCGCAGACCAGCCGGTCAATTGCCCGGCCTGATCGGCAAACTCAAAGGCCGCGCGAGCGTAGGGGCGAGCCAGGGTGTTCAGTTCTGCCATGAGTTGCCCTTAAAGTTCCGCGCTGAGTTTGTCGAGCATGGCGGCGTGGCGCTTGGCGTCGACGCTGTCCTGCAGGATCTTCTCGGCGCCGGCCACGGCCAATCGCGCGACCTGACCGCGCAGGTCTTCCTTGGCGCGCGAAACTTGCTGGTCGATTTCGGACTGCGCGCCGGTAAGGATGCGGTCGGCTTCCTCGCGGGCTTTGTCCTTGGCTTCCTCGACCATCTGGTCGCCGCGGCGTTTGGCCTGCTCGATAATCTGGCTGGCCTGCGCCTTGGCTTCGCGCAGCTCTTCGGCGGCTTTTTCGCGCGCCAGCTCCAGATCCGTGGCAGCGCGATCAGCAGCGGAAAGGCCATCGGCGATCTTCTGCTCGCGCTCTTGCATGGCTTTGATAATGGGCGGCCAAACGTATCTCATGCAAAACAGCACGAAGATAACGAAAAAGACCATCTGGCCGAAAAGCGTATAGTTGATACTCACGCCAACTTCCTCACTTGGATGGTTGTGAAGTCGCTTGGAAAGCGACCTGTATTAAGCACCAACTCCAGGGGCGACGACGAAAATCAGGTACATGGCGATACCCACGCCGATAATCGGCACGGCGTCGATCAGACCGGCCAGCAGGAACATTTTGCCCTGCAGCATGGGGGCCAGTTCCGGTTGGCGCGCGGTACCTTCCAGCAGGCGTCCGCCGAGCAGGCCCATGCCTATGGCGGCACCCAGGGCGCCCAGTCCCAGCATGATTGCTGCAGCAATGATTACCAGTTCCATTTTTTTCTCCTAAGTAGCAATGAGATTGAAAAGTAAATTAATGATGATCCTCGTGGGCCATGCTTAGATAGACCACGGTGAGAACCATGAAAATAAAGGCCTGCAGGGTAATAACCAGGATGTGGAAAATAGCCCAGCCAATCTGCAGGAAGCCACCGAAAATGCCGAACACCCAGCCCGCCATGTACATGACAGAAATCAGAATAAAGATCATTTCGCCAGCATACATATTGCCGAACAACCGCAGGCCCAGCGAAAAGGGCTTGGCCAGCAGGCCGACGATTTCCATAAAGAGGTTAACGACGATCAGAACGGGGGCGAGAATAATGGCGGGGCCCTTGGTGGGCGGAGCGAAGGGCTGACAGGACAACTCCTTGGCAAAGCCGACCACACCCTTGACCTTGACCGAGTAGAAGAGCATCAGAATAAAGACGCCAAGGGCCATACCCAGGGTGACATTGGGATCGGTCGACGGGACGATCTTCTGGTAGCTGACGCCGAACAGCGCCATGATTTCCGGTACCAGATCGACCGGCACCAAATCCATCAGGTTCATCAGAAAGACCCAGACGAAGATGGTCAGGGCCAGCGGCGCTACCAGCGGGTTGCGGCCATGGAACATGTCGCGCACATTGGAGTCGACAAAGCCCACCACGATTTCGACAAAGTTCTGCAGGCCGCCAGGAATCCCAGAGGTCGCTTTGCGCGCGACCCAGCCGAATAGCAGGCAAAACAGAATACCCAGGCCGGCCGACCAGGCCAGGCTATCCACATGCACCGCGGTAAAACCCATTGCCAGGGCTTCTTCACTGCCGTGGGCGATGGTCCAGGTGGCGTGTTCAAGCACTTCGACATGGCCGTCCTCGCCGTGGCGCTCAAAGCCGGCGGGCAACTTGCCAAGGGTCAGGTTCTGGAGGTGGTGCTGGATGTAGGCTGTGGTATCAAAACTGCCGCTTGTCTCAGTCGCCATTTAGCGCTCTCTGCTCGTCTTCTCTGCCAGTTGAATTTATGCGCCCCAGCTCCGTTGCCAGGCGCGCGCTTCCCATAATTTGTGCCACCAGGATGACACCAAAACCGAGGAACAGGGCTGGAGCTTCCAGCCAGGCCAGCCGATAAAAGGCCGCCGCAAACAACAGGGTCACGAGCGCCAGTCGGCCCGCGACCCCCCGGTAAAAATTTTGTACTGCTCGCTGCGGCTCCTGCCGGGCACTGATCCTGAAAGTCAGCACCGTCAGATACAGCTGGCCCAGATAGGCAATCAGGGCTCCTATTCCGGCCGACCAGGCTGTCTGGCGATCAAATCCCAGAGTCACCACTAACAGCAGGATGGCGAGCGCTGCTGACTGCCAAAAGGCATAGCGCAAAGCAGGTCGGAATTTCACCAGTTGGGTTGACCTTCCACCGCCGCTAGCGGGCTGCGGATTATAGTGCGAGGCACCAGCTTCATCAAGCGCGTTGGGGCCCTTCACAAGCCCAGATGTTTAAGTATTCCCTGCAGCTCGTCACTGGAAGTGTAATGAATCACCATGTCGCCCTTGCCGCTGGACTTGTGCCGGATACTAACGCTGGCGCCCAGCTTATCCGCCAAGTTGCGCTCCAACTGCTGAATGTCCGCGTCGGCTTGGGCGGCGGACTTCTTGGCTGGCGGTTTTTGCAACGCGCGGACCAGGGCTTCTGCCTGTCGTACCGACAGCTGACCGCGCTGGATGTCGCGCGCGGCCCGCAACTGCAGTGAACCGGAAAGCGCCAGCAGGGCACGGGCGTGGCCCATTTCCAGTTGGCGCCGCTCCAGCATGTCGCGCAACTCGCCCGGCAGCGCCGTCAAGCGCAGCAGATTGGTGACCGTGCTTCTGGATTTACCGACCGCACTGGCGACCTCGTCGTGGGTGAGCTCGAATTCCTGCTGCAACCGCTGCAGCGCCATGGCCTCTTCCATCGGATTGAGGTTCTCGCGCTGAATATTCTCGATCAGGGCCACCGCGATAGCCGCATCGTCGGCGATGTCCTTCACCACCACCGGGACTTCAGCCAACCCGGCCAGCTGGGCAGCGCGCCAGCGCCTCTCGCCGGCCAGAATCTCATAACCCCCCTGCGCCAGATGACGCACCACAATGGGCTGCAGCAAGCCCTGACTGAGGATTGAATTGGCCAGCTCTTCCAGTGCTTCCTGATCAAACTGGCGGCGCGGTTGATAGCGGCCGCGCTGGATCTGATCGAGCGGCAGATGCAGCAGGCTGACGCCGGATGCCGGCATCTCCTGCGAGCGTTCAATTTCGTCCCTGACGCCCAGCAGGGAGTCGAGACCTCGTCCTAGTCCGCGCTTCTTAACCATCAGGCAACACCTCTCTGCGCCTGCTCTTCGCGGGCGCGTCGTATGACCTCACCGGCCAGCCCGAAATAGGCCACTGCACCCTTCGAAGCCGGATCATAATTGAAGATGGATTGGCCGTGGCTGGGAGCCTCGGCAAGTCGAACATTGCGCGGTATCTGGGTACGAAATACCTTGTCGCCAAAATGCTTTTTGAGCGTTTGGCTGACGTCGTGGGTCAGGGTATTTCTGGCGTCGTGCATGGTCATGACAATGCCGGAAATATGCAGATCCTTATTGGCAAACTGTGCCACCTTCTGAATGGTGCGGACCAGATCGGAGACACCCTCGAGCGCAAAATATTCGCACTGCACCGGGATAATCACGCCATCGGCGGCTACCAGCGCATTCAGGGTGAGCATGTTGAGCGAAGGCGGGCAGTCGATCAGGATAAAGTCGTAGCGTTCGGCGATTCGCGTTAGGGCATGACGCAAGCGCTGCTCGCGCATCAGCTCATTGAGCAGATCGACCTCTGCAGCCGTCAGGTCGCTATTGGCCGGCAAAATGTCGTACATGCCGGCTTCGCTGCGTTGTAGGACCTGTTCGACCGGCTGTTCTCCGAGCAACACCTCCAGCAAGGAGTTATCCAGACTGGCTTTGTCCAGCCCGCTGGCCATGGTGGCATTGCCTTGCGGATCCATATCCACCAGCAACACGCGCTGGCGGCTGCGCGCCAGCGCAGCGGCCAAATTGACCGTCGTCGTTGTCTTGCCTACACCGCCTTTTTGATTGGCGATGGCAAAGGTAATGGCCAAGTTATGCTTCCGGATTGAATGCTAGTTGTACCAGATGCCTCTCTTCCGTGATGCCCGGCACCTTGAGCGGGACGACCGCCACCAGATGAACGCCAGGTGGAAGGTCTGCTAACTCCACATCCGGGTAGCGGCCTTTCATTGCCCAAAGATAACCGTGGGGGAGAAGCAGGTGTCGGGCATTATCCGCTATCTCTCCAAGGCTGGCAAAAGCCCTCGCAATGGCCGCAGCAAAGCGCTGCTGGGGTCGGAAGTTCTCGACCCGCCCCTGGCTAACCTCGACGTTGCGCAAACCGAGTTGGCGGCTGGCTTCGCGCATGAATCCGACGCGCTTGCCGCCACTATCGAGTAAATGCCACTCTTGCTCGGGGTACAGAATCGCCAGCGGAATGCCGGGCAGACCGGCGCCGCTGCCGATATCCAGCATGGGGTTCTGAACCACCCAGGGAGCCACGCTGAGTGAATCGAGCAGGTGGCGAGTCACCATCTCGAGCGGTTCGCGTACTGCTGTGAGATTAATCTGCCGATTCCAGCGCTGCATGAGCTCCAGATAGCTCAACAAGGCGGCGCGCTGGCTGGCGCTGGTTTCCAGGCCCAGATCCGACAAACCGCGCTCGAGCAGACCCGTGGTCGTCTCAGGCAATGTGTTGCTGCCGCTGGCTGTGTCGCTTGAGGTGGATGAGGAGCAGCGACAGGGCTGCTGGCGTCACCCCCGAAATGCGCGATGCCTGACCCAGGGTTTCGGGGCGCACTTCGCTGAGTTTTTGCTCAACTTCACGGGACAGTCCTTTTACCTCGGCGTAGCGCAGGTCTTCGGGGATGCGCAACTGCTCCTGGCTGCGCAGGCGCTCGGCTTCGTGGCGTTGGCGGTCGATATAGCCCTGATACTTGACTGCAATTTCCACCTGTTCGCCGGCCTCTGCGTCGGGCTGCACAAGTTCTGATAAGGAGCCACTGAGCTTGGCATAGTCGAGCTCGGGACGTTTCAGCAGATCCAGCAAGCTGTGCTCGCGCGACAGGGGACGTTCCAGTTCGGGTGCCAGGCGTTCCGCCTCAGCGCTGCCCGGCTGAATCCAGGTGCTGGCCAGTTGTCGGCGCTGACTATCGATGCGATCCATCTTGGCGCTGAAATGTTGCCAGCGTTGATCGTCGACCAACCCCAGCTCGCGGCCCATGGGGGTTAAACGCTGGTCGGCATTGTCCTCGCGCAACAACAGTCGATATTCGGCGCGCGAGGTAAACATGCGATAGGGTTCGCGCGTACCCATGGTGGTGAGGTCGTCAACCAGAACACCGAGATAGGACTCGTCGCGCGCGGGACACCAGGCTTCCTGCTGGCGCGCCTTGCGAGCGGCGTTAATTCCGGCCAGCAAACCCTGGGCTGCTGCTTCCTCATAGCCGGTGGTGCCGTTGATCTGGCCGGCCATAAACAAGCCCTGAATATATTTGCTCTCCAGGGACTTGCGCAGGTCGCGCGGATCGAAGAAATCGTACTCGATGGCGTAACCCGGACGCGTGATATGCGCCTGCTCTAGTCCGCGAATCGACCACACCAGCTGCTGCTGCACATCGAAGGGCAGACTGGTGGAAATGCCGTTGGGATAGAGCTCCCGGCTCAACAAACCCTCGGGTTCGATAAATATCTGATGAGAGTCTTTGTCGGCAAAGCGATGAATTTTGTCTTCGATGGAGGGGCAGTAACGTGGCCCGGTGCCTTCGATCACTCCGGTGTACATCGGTGAGCGATCCAAGCCGGAACGAATTATGTGGTGCGTTCGACTGTTGGTATGGGTAACCCAGCAACAACGTTGCTCTGGATGCTCTTCCACACGACCCAGATAGGACATCACTGGCAGGGGTTGATCGCCCCACTGTTCCTCCATCACAGAGAAATCCACCGAGCGACTGTCGATGCGTGGCGGTGTACCGGTTTTCAGTCGACCGACGCGCAGGGGGAGTTCGCGCAACCGTTCGGCCAAACGCTGCGCCGGAGGATCGCCGGCTCGGCCGCCAGCGTGGCTCTCCAGACCAATATGAATTCGGCCCGCGAGGAAGGTGCCCGTGGTCAGAACCACAGTGGCGGCGAAGAACTTCAAGCCCGACTGCGTCACCACGCCCCGCACGGCATCGCCTTCCATTAGCAGGTCGTCTACGGCCTGTTGGAATATGCGCAAATTGGGCTGATTTTCCAGCATCGTGCGAATTGCCTGCCGATAAAGCACACGGTCGGCCTGGGCGCGCGTGGCACGAACTGCCGGCCCCTTGCGGGCGTTGAGAATGCGGAACTGGATGCCGGCACGGTCAGTTGCCCTGGCCATCGCGCCGCCTAACGCGTCGATTTCCCGCACCAGGTGGCTCTTGCCAATTCCACCAATGGCAGGATTACAGGACATTTGTCCCAGGGTGTCGACGCTGTGTGTCAGCAGCAGGGTGGCAGCGCCAGAGCGCGCAGCAGCCAGCGCGGCTTCGGTACCCGCGTGGCCACCACCGATGACGATGACGTCAAATTTATGCTCGCTCATAGCTCACTCACCCTAAGGCCGCGAATTATAAGGAAGTTATGACAGGACGCCAGAAATTCCGCAGAACATAAAACAAGAGAATTAAATAAAGATAGAAAAGAAGAAGAGAATAGTTGTTGTTATTAATAGTGCACTGTATTTGCGGGGATAAGCCTAGTATTGCCTTTCGATTCAGGTACTTGGCAGCCGGACAAGTACAGAGGTTCAGCATGCAGGGCTTGTCGTCAAGCTGTGCCGTCGGTGTGGACAACAAGAGCTGGGGTGCAGGAGCCAAAAGTTGTACCCGCCTCTCCTCAGCTTATCCCAGGCTTGGTCAGATGTTTGTCACCACACCTTATCAAGTCGCGCATAAGTTGTTGGCAACTTGTTATTTACCGATGCAGAAACGGGAAAAGATCTGCCCCAGAAATTGGTCCGCACTTTCTACACCGGTGATCTGCTGCAGGTCGAGGTGGGTAAAGCGCAACTCTTCGGCAATGAGTTCCGGGGCAGTTTTGCTTTGCAGCAGGTCGACGGCAAGCCGCAGATGTTCGGCGGCAGACTGCAATGCATCGATGTGGCGCGCGCGAGCCAGAAACTCCGGTTCCTGTTCGGTGAAATTTGCTCGGGCTTTGAGTTCTTGTTTGAGTTCAACTAGCCCAGCGCCAGAGCGGACAGACAGACCTAATACGCCATCTGCATAGCCTCCAGCGCGGCCGCTGAGGTCGATCTTGTTGGCTACCAGTAGCAATTGATCCTGTGCGATCTGGCGCAGCGGCAGGTAGCTATTCAACAACGCGACTATTGAAGAGGTGGTATCCTGCTGATCGTCGAAGAGTAGCAGAATCAAGTCGGCCCTTTGTGCACTGGCCAGGGCGCGCTCGATGCCCAGACTCTCGACAGCATCGGGCTGATCATTCAGGCCAGCGGTGTCAGTAATCTCCAGCGGCAAACCATCCAGATCAATTTGCTCTCTCAGTGTGTCCCGGGTGGTGCCCGCGATATCCGTTACGATAGCGCGGTCAGAGCCGACCAGCAGGTTAAGTAAACTGGACTTGCCGGCGTTGGGACGGCCCAGGATGACGACCTTTAATCCCTCGCCAAGACGGCGACTGGCGGAGGCGTTGGAGAGGCAGGTCAGCACCTGGTCGCGACAGGCCAAGAGCCGCGTCTTGAAGGCTTCCAGCTCGAGAAACTCGATATCTTCATCGACAAAGTCGATCGCCGCTTCGCAGTAGACACGCAGCTCCATCAGCTGTTCCAGTAGCGCCTGGATCTGCCGCGACAAGCCACCATCCAGCGACCGGGCAGCAGCACGAGCCGCTGCCGCCGAGCCGGCTTCAATGAGATCGGCAATGGATTCAGCCTGGGTCAGATCGATTTTGTCGTTGAGAAAAGCCAGTTTGGAAAACTCGCCTGGTTGCGCCGGCCGTGCGCCCAAAGCGATGCACCGATTGACCAGCTCGCGCAGCGCAACCGGGCTGCCGTGACCCTGAAACTCCACAACATCTTGTCCGGTAAAGGAGTGCGGTTTGGCAAACCAGATCATTAACCCCTGGTCGATTGCGCCCAGTTCGGTCCAGAAGTGCGCGAGCTGGGGTGTGCGGGGTTTGAGACTAATGCGGCCGATCTGTTCGGCAATGGCAACCGCCTGGGAGCCGCTCAGGCGCACCACGCCAATGCCGCCGCGTCCGGGCGGCGTGGACAGGGCGACAACAGTGTGGCTGGGCGGCTCTGCCATACAGCAGTCAAGTGCTTTAGGCGCTGGCTTCAATCCGGCGCGTGATGACCCATTGCTGAGCCATGGACAGGATGTTGTTCACACACCAGTAAAGCACCAGGCCAGAGGGGAACCACATAAACATAAAGGTGAAGATTATCGGCATCATCTGCATCACCTTGGCCTGGGTCGGATCGGGCGGCATGGGGTTGAGCTTTTGCTGCAAAAACATGCTGGCGCCCATGATCAACGGCAGAATAAACCAGGGGTCCTTGTCGGACAGGTCTTGAATCCAGCCGAAGAAGGGCGCATGCCGCAGTTCGACACTTTCCAGCAACACCCAGTAGAGGGCGATAAATACCGGCATCTGCACCAGGATTGGCAGACAGCCGCCCAGAGGATTGACTTTCTCCTTCTGGTAGAGACGCATCATCTCTTGGGAAAAGGCCTGGCGATCCTCGGCGTAACGTTCCTTCAGTGCCTGCATTTTGGGCTGCAGCTTACGCATGCGCGCCATCGACTTGTAGCTGGTGGCGGAAAGCCTAAAGAAGGCAAGTTTCACCACCAGGGTCAGCAGGATGATGGAGACACCCCAGTTGCCAACCAGAGAATGGATTTTTTGCAGCAACCAGAACAGCGGTTGCGCCGCCCACCACAGCCAACCGTAATCGACGGTGAGATCCAGGTCGGGATGGATTTCTGCGAGACGATACTGGTCTTTGGGGCCTATGTAGAGCTGCGCATCGATGGAGGCAGTTTCACCGGGCGAGACCTGGAACAGCGGTTGACGAAATCCCAGATAGTAGAGGTTTGCATCCGCGGCCTTGCGCAGATCGTACTCCAGCGAAGCGTTGGGATCGGGAATCCAGGCTGTAATGAAGTAGTGTTGCAGCATGGCGACCCAGCCGGAATCGACGCTCTGACGATAGCTTTCATCGGCCAGGTCGGCGAATTCCAGTTTGAGATAACGGTTATCCGGGGTAGTGACCGCTGCACCCAGGTAGGGGCTGGCACCCAGCCGTCCAGCTACTTGCGGCTGAAAGTCTGAACGTTTGATCTGCGCATAAAAACGGCCCAGCCAGAGTTCGGCGGACCGATTGTCGATCAGGTACTGGACCCGAATGTCGTAGTCACCCCGCGACAGAATGAAGCGCTTGGTAATTCGCACTTCGCCCAGCGCATAGCTCAGGTCGACCTGAATCTCGTTCTGGCCCCCTTCCAATATATAGCGGCTAGTGGCCGAGCGGAAAAGCGGGCGACCAGCATTGGAATCAGTGCCATTCGGCCCGACCAGTCCGCTCTGTGCAATGTAGATACGTTCGGGGTTGGAGCTCAACAAGCCAAAGGGCGTCGGGTCGTCCATCGCCAGGCTGTGCTGTGGCAGCTTGGCTGAAACAATATCGCCGCCGAGCAAATCGATCTCGATGTCCAACACATCGGTGGTGACCTGGACCAGCCGCGCAGCGGTCAGGCTCGAGATGGAGCCGTCTGGAAGCTCAAAGGCCTCCTCGACGGAAGGCAGCTCCAGTGCGGGCACATCGCCGGCACCCAGCGCATCGGAAGCAGCTTCAACAGCAGGCGATGCTGCCGCCAACCGCGCATTCTGAAACTGATCCCACTCGCGGAATAGCAACAGCAGGGTAATGGCCATGCCGGTCAGCAGCAGGGCTTTCAGCCAATCGAATTTACTCACTCGTTAAATCCCGGGATATGGAATTGGGTACGGATTTGGTTTGCGGGGGAGGGACCGGATCCAGGCCCCCGGGGTGCCAAGGGTGGCATTTTAGACAGCGCTTGAGGCTGAGGTAACCCCCTTGCCACACGCCGTAAGCCTCGATGGCTTCACAACAATACTGGGAGCAGCTCGGATAGAAGCGGCAATGGGGTCCAAACAGGGGGCTGATAAAACGCCGGTACAGGCGTATCGGCGCCAGCATGACAGCTTTTGACAGCCGGGCTATCACGCGCTGGCTCCGGCGATCTTGTCGAGCAGCCAGCAGATGTCTTGATTCAGATCAGGGCGCCGCTTGCCTTCGATTCCAGATCGGCTCATGAAAATCAGGTCGAGATGGGGAAGCTGGTGTTGCCGCAGGCGGAAGTTTTCCCGCACTAGGCGTTTCATCAGGTTGCGCTGCGAGGCGAGGCGCAAATTTTTGCGTCGCATTACCAAGCCGAGTCGTGCCCGCCCGGTTGAGTTAGCGAGGGCGAGCACCAGAAAGGGACCGCGGGACAATCGAAGCTGGGTATCAGCAAAGACCGCCTGGAATTCGGAGGAGTGGGTCAGTCGGCAGTCTTTGTTAAATCGGTAGCGGAGCACTCTGCCCCGACCAGGGATCACAAACTAGACGGAAAGACGCAGACGACCCTTGGCACGACGGCGGGACAGAACCTTGCGTCCGTTGGCCGTTGCCATGCGGGCACGGAATCCGTGAGTGCGTTTTCGCTTGAGGTTGCTCGGTTGAAATGTACGTTTCATTGCTCTGCCCAATTACCCTTGTGGATGATGCCCTTGTCGGCACCAATTCGAGGCGCGGGATTCTATAGCCTGAATCGCTGCAACGCAATCCCGTTGGTTGGTTGCCGCCGCACATGGCGCAGCACTTGTTTGGATAGTAAATTTTTATATAAAGCGACAAAGTCATTGCGATATTGCATGATAAAAAATCCCCACAGGTACGCGCCCAAAATGCCCGCCAAGTTTTGCAAATAACCGCCAGATAACAGTTAATTCACAAGATATCCCCAAAAGTAGACACCAAAGCTGGCGCGCCGGGGATACTTTGTCTTGCCAGGTGCGAACCCTTGACAGCACCTAACCCGATGAAATGAAAGATGTTTTTCTAGAATTCCTGAAGCTTCCCAGCAGCTTTGCTGTGTGGATAAAATGCCGACGCAAAGCACAGGGAGTCGTGCGGGGCGAATGGCCTAACCATGGTTATGGGGCAATACAACAGAAAAAATGGGCGGCTGACTACATGGCTTTGTGGCAACAATGTGCATCCTATCTGCAGAACGAGATACCTGAGCAACAATTCAATACTTGGATAAGGCCGCTGGAGCCGCGCGAAACAGGTGAGGAGATCCGCTTGCTCGCACCCAATCGCTTTATTCTGGATTGGGTATCGGAAAAATTCCTGCCGCGTATTTGCGATCTGGTGCGTGAAATTTCCACCGCACCGATTCGGGTTTCACTCGACCTGCGCGGCAGCGATCAGGGATCCGGCGCGGCGTTCATTTCGCCGCAGGTGGAAAGGACAAGACAGCCGAGCCAGATGGCTGCGCTCGACAGCCGCACCGAATCCGAAGCATTGGTTAGCGCGGGCGGCGGCGGTCAGATTCGTTCCTTTGGGCAGCGTGATGCACAGGGCATGCAACCGCGCAGCTACCTCAACGAGAATTTCAGCTTCGACAGCTTTGTCGAGGGCAAGTCCAACCAACTGGCAGTAGCCGCCGCGCGCCAGGTCGCCATGAATCCCGGGGGCGGGTATAACCCGCTCTTTATTTACGGCGGTGTCGGCTTGGGCAAGACGCACCTGATGCAGGCCGTAGGCAATGCATTGAAGCAGGCCAATCCCAACGCCAAGGTACTCTACCTTCACTCGGAGCGTTTTGTGGCCGACATGGTAAAGGCGCTGCAGCTAAATGCCATCAACGATTTCAAGCGCTATTACCGCACGGCAGATGCTCTGCTGATCGACGATATTCAATTTTTCGCCAACAAGGACCGCTCGCAGGAAGAGTTTTTCCATACCTTCAATTCCCTGCTCGAGTCGCGTCAGCAGATGATCTTTACCTGCGACCGCTACCCTAAGGAAATCGACGGGCTCGAGGAGCGACTCAAGTCGCGGTTCGGCTGGGGGCTGACAGTTGCCGTCGAACCACCCGAGCTGGAGACGCGCGTGGCGATTCTTCTGAAGAAGGCGCGCCAGGCCCAGGTGGAATTGCCCAGCGATGCCGCCTTTTTTATCGCCCAGAGAATCCGCTCCAACGTCAGAGAGCTAGAAGGTGCACTCAAAAGGGTGATAGCAAGCGCACACTTCACCGGCAGGCCCGTGACCCTGGATCTGGTCAAGGAGTCGCTGCGCGACCTGCTGGCCTTGCAAGAGCGTTTGGTTACCATCGAGAATATACAGCGGGTCGTTGCCGAGTACTTTCAGATCAAGCTGAACGACCTGATGGCGAAGAAGCGTACCCGTTCACTGGCGCGTCCCAGACAGGTTGCCATGGCTCTGGCCAAGGAGCTCACCAGCCACAGCTTGCCGGAAATCGGCATGGCCTTTGGCGGACGTGATCACACGACGGTGCTGCATGCCTGCCGCAAGATCGCCGAACTGGAAGCCTCGAGTGCCGATATGCGCGAAGACCTGAAGAATCTGAAACGGATTCTGAGTACCTAGGGACACCACCAAGAGAGAAAATTCATGAAATTCAGTATTGCCCGGGAAAGTATTCTGGCGCCCCTGCAGCTGGTCAGCGGCGTGGTGGAGCGTCGCCAGACGCTGCCCATACTTTCGAACACCCTGCTGATAGTAGAGCCGGATGGTCTGGCCCTGACCGGCACCGATCTCGAGGTGGAAGTCGTCGGCCTGGCCAAGGGCGCCGATGTGCACACGCCGGGAAGCACCACCATTCCGGCGCGCAAGCTGCTGGATATCGTGCGTTCGCTGCCGGAAGGCGCCGACGTCAACTTTTTGCTGGAGGGCGACCGCGTGACCCTGTCCAGCGGCCGCTCGCGCTTTACTCTGAGTACGCTGCCGGCCTCGGAATTTCCCAATGTCGAGGGCGGCAAGCAACAGCTAAGCTTTGCCATTGATGCGCGACAACTGCGCCAGATGATTGAGAAGACGGCCTTTTCCATGGCCCAGCAGGATGTGCGTTACTACCTGAATGGCATGCTGATGGAGCTGCGCGAGGGCGCCTTGCGGCTGGTCGCAACCGACGGGCACCGGTTGGCCATGGTCACCGCGGAATCCGCCTATGCCGGGTCTGATGTGCATCAGGCCATTATCCCGCGCAAGGGTATTCTGGAGCTGTCCCGCCTGCTGGCAGATGCCGAAGGCGAGGTCGAGGTGGCGATGGGTGCATCGCACATCCAGGTGACCACCCCTTCAGTGGTATTCACCTCAAAGCTGGTCGATGGCCGCTTCCCCGACTACGAGCGCGTCATACCGCGCGCCTCCACCAAGCAGGTGCTGGCGAATCGCGAGTCCTATCGCAAGGCGTTTTCCCGCGCCTCCATCCTATCCAATGAGAAATACCGGGGCGTGCGTCTGCAGCTGGAAAGCGGACTGCTGCGCATCACCGCCAACAATCCGGAGCAGGAGCAGGCCGAAGAGGAGATGGTGATCGATTACGGCGGCGAATCGCTGGAAATCGGCTTTAATGTGACCTATCTGCTGGACGTGCTGGGCGCCATGAAAGGCGACGATGCCCGGATCGGATTGAGCGATCCCAACAGCAGCGCCGTGCTGGATGACCCGGAGGATTCGACCGCGCTCTACGTGGTCATGCCCATGCGCCTCTAATCCGGATTCCGCTGCGCGCCCATGCGCATCGAAGAGCTGCAGATCGAGGGATTTCGCAACATCGCCAAAGCGCGGCTGGATTTGGCTGCCGGCTTCAACGCCCTGGCCGGTCGCAATGGGGCGGGCAAAACCTCCGTGCTGGAAGCCATCTATGCTCTGGGCTACGGGCGCAGCTTTCGCTCCCGCCTCACCGAGCCGTTGATACGTCAGGGCGAGCAGGAATATCTGGTGTTTGCCAAGGGGCGCTCAGCCGACGGCAACGAGCATCGTTTCGGCTTGTCCAAGGACTTGCAGAGCCTTACCCGCATCCACATCGATGGCCAGCCGGCCCAGTCTCTTGGGGAGCTCGCCCGCCTGTTTCCGGTTCTCGAAATCGACGCGGCCAGTTTTGAGCTGGTCGATGGCGGGCCAGCCGGTCGTCGGGCGTACCTGGACTGGGGCGTGTTCCACGTGGAACAACAATCTTCGGCCTTGTGGAGCCGCTTTCGCCGCGTCCTGCAGCAGCGCAATAGCCTGCTGAAATCCAAAGCCGCTGTGGACTGGGCTTACTGGGATGGCGAATTTGTGCGCCTGAGCGAGGCGGTTGATCAGGCCAGAACTGGCTATCTGCTGCGATTGACACCGGTCCTGCAGGAGCAGATCGGGCGACTTCTGGAGGCCGGATTGGCGCTGGACATTGACTATCATCCCGGCTGGAGCCGCGGCGGCGAATCGCTGGCCGAGCAACTGGCGCGCGGTCGCCAGCGCGAGCAGGCCTTGGGCCGGACCCTGAAGGGCGCGCAAATGGCCGATTTGCAGCTTAGCCTAGGCGGCGTCAGCGCGAGGGACCGCTTGTCGCGGGGACAAAAAAAGCTATTGATCGCAGCACTCAAGTTTGCCCAGTTGAGGCTGTATAATAGTGCGCATGCGGAGACCTGTGTTTTGCTGCTCGACGATTTTCCCGCCGAGCTCGACGAAGCAAGCATGAAGCGTATCCGCGAGCAGTTGGCAGAACTGCAGTGCCAGGTGATTGCGGCAGCCATCGAGCCCGCGGACCTGGTGGCAATGAACCCCTGGCCAGAGCCGCGTATGTTCCACGTGGAACAGGGCCAGATCCAATCCGCAACGGAGATTTCATAGCGTGACCACAAGCACCAAGTACGATTCCTCGAGCATCAAGGTCCTCAAGGGGCTGGATGCTGTGCGCAAACGACCGGGCATGTATATCGGCGACACCGATGATGGCAGCGGTCTGCATCACATGGTATTCGAATTGGTGGATAACTCGATCGACGAGGCGCTGGCCGGCCACTGCTCCGAGATTCGCGTCCAGATTCATACCGATGAATCGGTTACCGTGGCGGACAACGGCCGCGGCATTCCGGTCGACATTCACGAAGAGGGCGTGTCGGCTGCCGAGGTCATCATGACCGTGCTGCATGCCGGCGGCAAATTTGACGACAACACTTACAAGGTGTCCGGCGGCCTGCACGGTGTGGGCGTATCCGTGGTGAACGCCCTCTCCGAAATACTGACGCTGACCATTCGTCGCGATGGCAAGGTGCACGAGCAGGTTTATCGCCATGGCGTTCCGCAGGCACCGCTTGAGGTGGTGGGGGAAACGGGAAGCACCGGCACCGCCGTGCATTTCAAACCGTCGGCGGCCACCTTCAGCAACATCCAGTTCCACTTTGAGCAGCTTGCCAAGCGACTGCGGGAGCTGTCCTTCCTCAACTCCGGCGTGCGAATCCTGTTGCAGGATGAGCGCTCCGGTCGGGAGGAGGTGTACCAATATGAGGGCGGACTGAAGGCCTTCGTCGACTTCCTGCACGTCAACAAGACCCCCATCAATAAGGTGATGCACTTCAGCGTGCAGCGCGACGATGGTATCGGTGTCGAGGTGGCATTGCAGTGGAGCGATTCCTATCAGGAAAACATCTTCTGCTATACCAATAATATTCCGCAGAGCGATGGAGGCACCCACCTGGCGGGCTTTCGCGCTGCCCTGACGCGCTGTCTGAATCAGTATATGGAAGCCGAGGGCCATGCCGCCAAGGCCAAGATCAATACCACCGGCGACGATGCGCGCGAAGGCCTCACGGCCATTATTTCCGTCAAGGTACCCGACCCCAAGTTCTCCTCACAGACCAAGGACAAGCTGGTGTCGTCCGAAGTGAAGGGTGCAGTCGAGCAGGAGATGGGCAAGGCCCTGCAGGACTACCTGCTGGAAAATCCGCAGGATGCCAAATCCATCGTCTCCAAGATGATAGAAGCCGCCCGGGCCCGCGAAGCGGCGCGCAAAGCGCGCGAGATGACCCGTCGCAAGGGCGCTCTGGACATCGCTGGGCTGCCCGGCAAGCTAGCTGACTGCCAGGAAAAGGATCCATCGCTGTCAGAGTTGTTCCTGGTGGAGGGTGATTCCGCCGGCGGTTCCGCCAAGCAGGGGCGGGATCGCCGCACCCAGGCCATTCTTCCTCTGAAGGGCAAAATCCTCAACGTGGAAAAAGCGCGTTTCGACAAGATGCTGTCCAGCGCTGAGGTGGGCACATTGATTACCGCCCTGGGTTGCGGCATTGGCAAGGACGAATTTGACATCGCCAAGCTGCGCTATCATCGCATCATCATCATGACCGACGCCGACGTGGATGGAGCGCATATTCGCACTCTGCTGCTGACCTTCTTTTTCCGTCAGATGCGCGAACTGGTGGAACACGGCTACGTCTATATTGCCCAGCCGCCGCTCTACAAGGTGGCCAAGGGCAAGCAGGAAACCTATTTGAAAGACGACGAGGCCATGACGGCCTTCCTTACCGCATCGGCACTGGAAGAAGCCAGTCTCCATGTGAATCCGGAGGCGCCGCCACTGACAGGTGCCGCCCTGGAGTCGCTGGTACGCGAGTTCCGCGCGGTGCACGCCATTATCGAGCGCATGGATCGCCTTTATCCGCGCGCCATTACCAACGAACTGGTTATGCTGCCCGCCTATGACACCGATCTGATGAAGAACGCTGAAGCCGCGGGCCGTTGGGCGGCAGAGCTGGCCGAACGCCTGGAGGGCCGCACCGATGGCAGCCTGACCTACGCCATCCAGATCGTCGAAGATCGCGAGCGCCGCATCTGGGTGCCGGAGATCATTCGCACCGCGCATGGCTTGCCTACCACCTACCGGTTGGGCTTGGAATTTCTGCAGAGTTCCGAGTACCGCGCCATGCTGGAATTGGGCAAGAAGTTATCGGGATTGCTGGAAGAAGGCGCCTACGTGGTGCGCGGCAATCGCGAGCAGCCAGTCAGTGAATTCGCCGAGGCGCTGGAATGGCTGATGAAGGAATCGCGACGCGGTTATGGCATTCAGCGCTACAAGGGTCTGGGTGAGATGAACCCGGCGCAGCTCTGGGAAACCACCATGGACCCCACTACCCGACGACTGATGCAGGTCACCATCGAGGACGCCGTAGCGGCCGACCTGATGTTCACCACGCTGATGGGCGATCAGGTGGAGCCGCGCCGCGCCTTTATCGAATCCAACGCCCTTTCGGTCGCGAACCTGGATGTATAAGTAAGTGCTTGCTTACTCGCAGGTCTTTATTTTTTCGAAGGTTTCGATCGACCAAGCCTCGGAAAGCTGGGCGACCTCATCCAGGCTCTTGCCCTGGGTATCAATGGCTGCGCCAACACAGACGCGGATGACGCCGGGCCGCATGGAGCCCTTGTTGGACCAACAGTCGCCGGCGCTGTGCACCACGGGCAACAGGGGTACGCCGGCATCCACCGCCAGCTTTGCGGCCGTGCGCGAATAGCGCTTCATCTGGCCGGGAGGCATGCGGGTGGCCTCGGCAAAGATCAGCACATTGTGGCCGCGCGCCAGCCGATCTCGCCCCTCCCGGATAATTTGATCAATGGATGAGTGGCGCAGGCTGCGGTCCACAGCAATATGTTCAGCGGCGCGCATAGCCCAGCCGAATACCGGGATCGCTAGCAGCTCCTTCTTGATAACCATGTTGACCGGCCGTAGCAAGCGGCCAAGATAGTAGGTTTCCCAGGCGGACTGATGATTGGAAACCACTATATAGGGGCCCTGTGCGGGAATATTTTCGCGGCCACTGACCTCCACGCGGATACCGCAGAAGCAGCGCAACAGGGGTACGGTAACGAAGCCGTTCCATAGCGTGACCGCCTCCATGCGCCAGCGGTAGGGAAAGAGCATGCCAATCGAGCTCATCAACAGCGCCGTCACCACCAGGGTGGGTATATAGACGCTGTAATATAGCAGCTTGCGAACCCGCAGCGGTGCGGGTCTGGCGTCAGCCGGCTTCACTCGGCAGTTCGGAGATATCGGCGACCTGCAGGAAAAGATCGCGCAATCGCACCAGCAGCGCCAGGCGATTGTGGCGTAGCTGCAGATCCTCGGCCATGATCATGACGCCATCAAACATCTGATCCACGGCGCTGCGCAACTCGGCCATGGCGAGCAGTGCGGCAGGATAATCCTGCTTCAGCAGCAGGGGTTCTACCCGCGCACCCACCTGGTCGAGTAGCTGGGCAAGCTCTCGTTCGGCCGGCTCTTGCAGCAACTCGGCCTTGACCTTGCTCAGCTGCAGGTCGGGCACCTTTTCCAGCAGATTGGAAACGCGTTTGTTGGCGGCTGCCAGCGCTCGCGCCGCCTCCAGCTGAGAAAAAGCTTTAACCGCCTGCATGCGCGCCACCAGATCGGTACAGTCATCGAGACCCAGCTTGAGTACCGAGCGCACCATCTCTATGGAAATTCCCTGGTCGCCCAAATAGGCCGGCAAGCGATCGAGCAGATAGCTCATGACCACCTGCTCAGTGTCGGCTGCGGAAAGAGTAATGCCGCGATGCGCAGCGGCGGCGCGAGCCAGCAGGTCGCGCAAGGAAAGATGTAGCCGCTGCTCGACAATCAGGCGCAGCAGCGCCAGGCTGGCGCGGCGCAGACCGAAGGCATCCTTGGACCCGGAGGGGGACTGGCCGATGCCGAAGATACCGGTCAGGGTATCGAGCCGGTCGGCGATGGCCACGCAGGTGCCGATCAGGGAACGCGGCAAGGCGCTGCACGCCTGGCGCGGCAGATAGTGTTCGAGAATGGCCTCGGCTACCTGTTCGGGTTCGCCGGCTGCCAGGGCATAGTAGCGACCCATAACGCCCTGCAGATCATCAAACTCCAGCACCATGTCGGACGCCAGATCAAACTTGCACAGCTCCCCGGCACGTCGGGCCATGGCCGGGTCGGCGCCCAGCTTTTCCGCCAGATAGGTCGCCAGACTGGCAATGCGCTGGGCCTTGTCGTGCAAAGTGCCCAGCTGCCTCTGATAGACCACCGACCCCAGTCGGGCGAGAAAAGTATCCAGCGATTTCTGTTGATCGACCTGATAAAAAAAGCGCGCGTCGGCCAGGCGTGGGCGAATGACGCGCTCGTTGCCTTCCACAACAAGCTCGGGTTGGGCGGAAGGCAGGTTGGCGATAAAGATAAAGCGCGGCAGCAACTTGCCCTTGTCATCCACGACCGGAAAATATTTCTGGTGGCGCTGCATGGAAGAGATCAGTGCCTCCTGGGGCACCTGCAGAAATTCCTCGTCAAAACTTCCCGCCATGGCGACCGGGAACTCCACTAGCGCACTGACTTCGTCCAGCAATTCGAGATCGATGGCGGCCTGACCACCCAGCTCGCGCGCCACTTTTTCCGCGCCAAAGCGGATGACGGCGCGCCGTTCGCCGGCATCGGCGATCACTTTGCCCGACTCGCGCAACGCGCGCAGATAGTCGTCCGGGCGCTGAATCACAATCTCGCCATCGGCGAGGAAGCGGTGCCCGCGCGAGGTATTGCCCGGCGTGACGCCGAGCACGGGTGCTTGCAGGATCTGTTCGCCGAACAGACAGAGCACCCAGTGCACGGGCCGCACAAATTCGACACGTCCCGCCCCCCAGCGCATCCAGCGAGCGACCGGTAACTGGCGCAGTGCAGATTCGATGGCCGGCGCCAGCAGAGACAGGGTTGGCTGCCCCAGCTTTTTCTGCACGAAAGCCAGGCGCGCACCCTTGTCCGTTTCCTTTTGGCCAAGTTGGTCGACGCGGCAACCACAGCGCTTAGCGAAGCCCTCGGCAGCAGGCAACGCATTGCCCTTGGCATCGAAGGCCGAAGCTACGGGCGGACCCAGCTGCTCAACTTCCTCGTCGGGCTGTTGCTCGTCGAGCGCGCGCACCGAGACTGCCAGTCTGCGTGGCGTGGCATAACTTTCGACGCCATCGTGTTGCAGGCCCTGATTGGTCAGCTGTGCTTCCAATTGTTGGGCAAAGGCGGTGCGCAGCGCATCCAGGGACTTGGGCGGCAGTTCTTCGGTGCCGATTTCGACCAACAAATCCCGCTTCATGATTTTTCTCCCGAGCGCTCAATCACGTCGCGGGCAAGGGCCGGGTCGGCGAGCGGGAAGCCGAGCGTCTTGCGCGAGTCGAAGTAGGCTTGGGCCACCGAGCGCGCCAGCTCGCGAACACGCAGAATATAGCGTTGCCGCTCGGTCACCGAGATGGCATGGCGCGCATCCAGCAAGTTGAAGGCGTGCGAAGCCTTCATCACCATTTCGTAGGCCGGCAGCGCCAGCTGGTTGGCTAGCAGATGCCGACAATTGGCCTCGCACTGGTCGAACTGGCCAAACAGCTGTTCGACATCGGCATGGCTGAAATTGAAATGGGACATCTCCACCTCGTTCTGGTGAAAGACGTCGCCGTAGGTCACCCGCGCGCCATCGCCGGTTTTGGTCCAGACGATGTCGTAGATGGAGTTAACGCCCTGCAGGTACATGGCGATGCGCTCCAGACCATAGGTGATTTCACCGGTAACCGGGTAGCACTCGAGACCGCCGACCTGTTGGAAATAGGTGAATTGGGTGACTTCCATGCCATTGAGCCAGACCTCCCAGCCCAGACCCCAGGCACCAAGCGTCGGTGACTCCCAATTGTCTTCGACAAAGCGAATGTCGTGGGTGCGCGTATCGATACCGAGCCGGCGCAGCGACTCGAGGTAAAGATCCTGAATCTCCAGAGGTGAAGGTTTCAGTACTACCTGAAACTGGTAGTAGTGCTGCAAGCGATTGGGGTTTTCACCGTAGCGTCCATCCGTAGGGCGACGACAGGGCTGCACATAGGCGGCATTCCAGCGCTCGGGGCCCACGGCACGTAAAAAGGTGGCGGGATGAAAGGTACCGGCGCCAACCTCCATGTCCAGAGGCTGCAGGATGACACAATTGTGCTCGGACCAGAAATGCTGCAAGGCAAAAATCAGTCCCTGGAACGTGCTGAGATCGAATTGTTGAGACACGGAGATTGGCTGGTGCGGAATTGGCCAAGGATTATAGCGGCTCGCACCAGATCGCATAAGCCTTGGCCGCGCACGAAACATATCGGGTGGGGACGCGGTTAGAATGGCGCCATGCAAGCACGCCTCGCCGCCCTGACAATTCGACTCCTGTCTCTGCTACCCCTTGCCCTCAGCCGTTGGCTGGGAACCCGACTCGGCCTGCTTGCCTGGTGGGCGCAATCCGAGGCCGCGCGCATCACGCTGCAGAATATCCAGCTATGCTTCCCCGGCCTGAGTCTGGCGGAGCAAAGGCAACTGGCGCGCGCCAGTCTTCAGCAGACGCTGCACATGGCGATGGAGACACCGGCTGTTTGGCATGCCACCAACCCGGGGCGCGCGAACTGGGTGAATCGACTGATTGAGCCGACTCTGTTTGAGCAGGCGCTGAATTCAGGTCAGGGACTAATCGTGTTGATTCCGCACTTCGGCAATTGGGAAATGGCCGGCATGCTAGTCTCGGCGCGCCGCCCTTGCACCATCCTGTATCGCGAGCCGCGCATGACGGCGCTGAACGAACTGCTGGGTAAATTGCGCAACGTCGGCACCACCCACCTAGTGCCGGCCAACGGCAAGGGAGTATCGGCGGTACTTAAGACCCTCAAGGAAGGCGGCATGACGGTGATACTACCGGATCAGGAGCCCGCCAGGCAGGGCGGCATCTTCAGTCCCTTCTTTGGCGTGCCGGCCTACACCATGACCCTGGTGCATCGTCTGCAACAGAAGACCGGAGCGCGCATCCTCTTCGCCTATGCCCTGCCCGAAGCAGATGGATTTTCCCTCGGCTTTCAGGCGGCAGATACCGCGATCACCAGCGAAGAAGAACAAGCGGCTGTGGATGCCATGAATCGCAGCATTGAGCAGATAGTGTTGCTGGCACCCGAACACTACCAATGGGAGTACAAGCGTTTTCGCAAAAGACCCGCAGGCGAGCCCAAGTTGTACCGCTGAGCCTATTTCTGCCAGAACATGGGCAGACAAATCACGATAAGGGTGAAGAGCTCCAACCTTCCCAGAATCATGCTCAGACATAGAATCCATTTGGAAAAGTCTGGCATAAAGAGGTAGTTTGCGCTTACTTCGCCTAGCCCAGGACCCAGATTGTTTAGCGTGGCGGCTACCGCTGACCAGGCGGTCACATAGTCCAGGCCATTGGTCAGAAGCATCAGAACCATGAGGTAGAAAACCATCAGATAGACGCCGAAAAACCCCCAAATAGCATCGGCGATACGCGAATTCACCAGGCGATCGCCAACCTTGATGGGAACCACCGCATTTGGGTGAATCAGGCGGGTAAATTCGCGCAGGCTTTGCTTTGCCAGGATCAGCATGCGGCCAATCTTGATACCGCCCCCCGTTGATCCGGCACAGGCGCCAAAAAACGACAGAAAGAGCATAAAAAAGGCGATGTGCTGAGGCCAGCTACTGAGGTCATTGGCGGTAAAGCCGGTGGTCGTGGCGATCGAAACCGTTTGGAAAATTCCGAGTAGCAGGGCTTCATCGGGGCTTATGCTGGTGCCGATGAGCAGAGAGATTACAACCACCAGGGCACTCCCTCCCAGTATGGCGAAGTAAAGCCTCGCTTCACTGTCTTTCATATAGTGGCCCAGCGATCGTCGATAAAAAGCGTAGTAGTGGAGAGCAAAATTCAAGCCCGACAGGATCATGAATCCTGTGCAAATCCAGACGATGGCAGCGCCGTGATAGCGAGGGTCGTTGAGAAAGTAGCCAATACTCTGATCGTGGGTGGAAAAGCCACCGATAGCAACGGTAGAAAAACTGTGAGAAATGGCATCAAAGGGCGACATACCGGCAAAGGAATAAGCTAAAGCACACAGCAATGTGAGCATGAGGTAGATTAGAAATAGGGCTTTGGCCGTTTCAGCTATCCTCGGGGTGAGCTTGGAATCCTTGACCGGCCCGGGTGTTTCTGCCCGATAAAGTTGCATGCCGCCAACCCCCAACATTGGAAGTATGGCGACGGCAATGACGATGATGCCGATGCCCCCCATCCACTGCAGCAATTGCCTATAAATCAAAAGCGATTCCGGCAGTGTATCGAGCCCGATAATCACCGTGGCGCCCGTTGTAGTCAGCCCCGAGATGGACTCAAAAACTGCATCGGTGACGCTCAGTTCCGGAC
>JAYQPQ010000018.1:0-26291 GCA_038145405.1 Porticoccaceae bacterium
GGCTGAGCCGCCGCGCCGGGCCGGCAACGTTGCCGCCTCCAACAAGCTGGATTCCGTGCTCTATGACATTCGCGGTCCCGTGCTGGAGGAAGCTTACCGCCTGGAGGAGGAAGGCAGCCGGGTGATGAAGCTCAATATCGGCAATCCCGGAGCCTTTGGCTTCCACGCCCCCGACGAAATTATTCAGGATGTGATTCGTAATATCGGTCTGGCCGAGGGCTACAGCGAATCGCGCGGCCTCTTCCCCGCCCGCAAGGCAGTGATGCAGGAGTGTCAGCTTCGCGGCATTCCGGGCGTTGGCATCAACGATATCTACATGGGTAATGGCGTCAGCGAACTGATTGTCATGGCCCTGCAGGCCCTGCTTAACGACGGCGACGAGGTGCTGGTGCCGGCTCCGGACTATCCGCTGTGGACGGCCGCCGTGCGCCTGGCCGGTGGCAAGGCAGTGCACTACCTGTGCGACGAAAAATCCGATTGGCAGCCCGATCTGGCCGACATGGTCGGCAAAATCACCGATCGCACCCGCGCCATCGTGGTGATTAACCCGAACAACCCCACCGGCGCCGTCTACGCTCGCGACACCCTGGAAGCCATTGCCAAGCTCGCCTCCAGCCATCGTCTGGTGCTGTTTGCCGACGAAATTTACGACAAGATTCTCTATGACGATGCGCAGCACATTGCCCTGGGATCTATCGCGCTCGACAGTCTGGTGGTGACCTTCGGCGGCCTGTCGAAAAACTATCGGCTGGCGGGATTCCGCTCCGGCTGGCTGATCGTCAGTGGCGCCAAGCACCGGGCACGCGCATACATCCAGGGAATCAACATGCTGGCCTCGATGCGCCTGTGCGCCAATGTCCCCGGTCAGCTCGCCGTGCAAACAGCGCTGGGCGGCTATCAGAGCATTCGCGACCTGGTATTGCCGGGCGGCCGACTGCGCGAGCAACGCGATATTGCCTGGAAGAAATTGAACGACATCCCCGGCGTCAGCTGTGTCAAACCCAAGGGCGCGCTCTATCTCTTCCCGCGTCTGAATCCGCGCCGCTTTCCCATTGAGGACGATGAGAACTTTGTGCTGGAACTGCTGCGCGACCAGCAGCTGCTGTTGGTGCATGGCACGGCGTTTAACTGGCCATATTCAGACCATCTGCGACTGGTGTTCCTGCCGCAGAAGGAAGAGCTGGAACTGGCAATTGACAAGCTCGCCCTCTTTCTAGATAAATACGCCTGAGAAATAAAAATTATCAGAGGGGTATGTTTGATGAGCCGTACTGCGAAATCGGCCGATCTGGCCGTGCAGCCCGACTTTAACGGGGCCGCTGTTATCGATGAACAGGGCAATGAAATCGCCATCACCGAAGACATGGTGCGTCAGGCGATTAATGAGTTGGATGAACGCGCCTATGCCGAAACTGAGCCGGCTTCAGCGCACCACAAAGCCCAGCAGCGCAGCCACTGAAGCCTGTGCAGCCGGCAATTCAAGCGCCAGCTGACTGAATTCCAGCCGATCTCCATAGCTCTGGCGCAGGGTATCAAAGCCCTGCCTGCTCTGGGCCAAATCGGCCATGAGGTCGTGGGCCTGAAATGGATTGAACACGGCTAGCGCCGCCTGCTGCCAATGCGCCACCCGGAGCACCTGGTGCGGTGAACGCTGCTCCTCCTCAATCACACCCTCGGAAGCAAACAGCGCCTGCACCACCTGACGCGCCCCGCGCTCCTTCGCCAGTGCTGAATAGCCTGCCATATGCGGGGTTAAGAAGCGGCAGCGCGCGTGCAGCGCCGCTGGCACCAGCGGCTCACCCTGCCAAACATCCAGCACTACTTCTACACCTCGCTCAGCCAGTAGCGCCGGCTCGTGCACGACGCCGCCTCGTGCCGCATTGACCAACACCGCACCGCGCGGCATCTGAGCTAATTGTTCGGCACCAATCATGGCGGCGGTGGGGTACGCACCCTCTGTAGTCAAAGGCACGTGCAAGGACACCACATCCGACTGCAGAACCTGCTCCAGACTGACCAGTTGCAGTTCGGGATAGTCACTCGGGTTGAGCAGAGGGTCATAGCCCAGCACCTGACATCCCAAATCGCGAAATTGACGGAACACCCGACGGCCCACCGCGCCACAACCGACCACGCCGAGCTTTAGGCCGGACAGCGGAATCTCCAGGGCGGCCACTAGGCACAGCAGGTATTCGACCACGGTGCGGGCATTGGCTCCGGGCGCTGCAGCAAAGCGGATGCCGAGAGCCTCGAGGTCCGCCAGATTGATGTGATCGATTCCGGCGGTGGCTGTGCCGACACAGCCGATACGGCTGCCTTCCAGCAGCTGGCGATCGACGCGCGTCACCGAGCGCACCAGCAGAGCATCGGCATCGCGCAAGTGCTCTGGGCCTATGCTACGTCCCAGTAGGCGCTCAATCGTCCAGTCAGGCAACAACTGCTCCAGCAGCGGAATATTGGCATCTGCGACCAGCTTCATCGCAAGCTCTCTTCGGTGTAGAGCGACGCGTCCAGGTAAACCGGGGTGCCGAATTGTTGGGCCAGGGCGGCCGCAAACTGCCGAGCGCGCGGCGGTAAACCGGCCGGCCTGCAATAGTGGTGTGCCTGTGCACTCACCGCCGCCGCGAAAGCAAAGTCGGATTGCTGCCCGGCCGGCCCATGGTTGTCGCGACTGAGGGTAAAGCGCTGACCACAGGCCCGGGCGAACAACCACTCGACGGCCTGCGGCCGCACTTCGGCACGCTCAAAGGCTTGCTGCTCCTCGGCATTGCGTCCTTCGGGCCGATACCAGTAGCCAAAGTCGTGCAGTTGGCGGCGCTCGCGTCCCGCCAGGCACCAGTGCGCTACCTCGTGCAGGGCGCTGGCGAGATAATCTTCGCGAAAGCGGATTTCAGCCGCTTGACCGTTGCGTGCCGGCAGATATTCGGGCTCGTCAAAGCCGCCGAGCAGTCGGGTGTTGTAGTGCTGTCCCAGACCGTTATTGAAGGTGTTCAGCACCAGTTGCAGGGGTGTGCACATGCCGGATGGAAATTGCGGGGAAAACTGGGGGGAAGAGTTTTGAGAGTAAAGCATGATTTCTGGCACCCCACAAGGTCTTGTGTTTTAAAAATCATGTCTATACCGTATCTGGTGTAAAGAGCCTGTTCTCGCTGATTTCCACCCTGGAGGTGACCATGACCTACCCGGCCAAGCAGACTGCACTGAAGAACGTGTACGACATTTTTACCGGGGAAACATGGTCAGAGCAAAAGCATAAGCGATTCATTCGCCTGGCCCCGGAAATCGACGGCCTGGAAATGCTCTACACCAACGACCTGCACCCGGAAAAGTTGTTCACCGTAAAGGTATTGTGCTGGGCGCTGCGCGAAAACGGCGAAGTGGAGGGATTGGTTCCCTGGCTCGACCGTGTGGTGCCCTGCACCGGCATCGACGATCCCCTGCACGGCAGCTGGCAGGGCTACTTCGATCCCGGCATTGAACAGGTGTTCTTCGACGCTCCCGAACACAAGTACGTCGAGCTCAACGCAGCCGCCGACTATTACCAGTTCGACTGCCAGTCCGGTGAGGACATCGTGCAGGAGATTCCCGACACCATCGGTACCCACGCCGTTTTCTCGGCCGACAATTTCTCCAGCATCACCCTGGCCGAAGTGGTCAGTTGGCAACTCAAGCACAACGGCAATATCTGCGCCACGCTCATCGACGAGAAACTGGTCAGCAAGACGCCCGTGCTTCCCGGCGATCCCTGCCTGTTCCGCGCCGAAGAGCGCGCCGATTTCCAGTACTTCTTTCAGCACCATATCGCCAACAAGCTGAAGGAAAAGGACCCCGAGGCGATTGCGGCTATCGCTACCCTGATTAACCGCTAGCGGCGCTCTAGCAGGCTGGCGGTTTCCGTCGCCTCGTCCCAAACCAACTGCGCTCGCCCCTGCCGCAGAGCCTGCATGGCCTGCTCGATGCGGCGGCCGATATCCACCTCCACTGCCCCATAGTCCGTGCCATCGCGCGTGACGATTTCTTCCAGCATACGCCGCAGCGTTGCAGCTTCGAGGTTAGACCAGGGTATTTCAATCATGGGCGCAGAGCTCGGGGCGGCTTTATAATGCATGCAAAGACGGGAGGCCATCGGTGCTCAATCATTACATACTGTCCTACTTTGGCGAAGACCGCCCCGGGCTGGTCAACGAACTGGCGGATCTGATCGCCGCTCACCGGGGTAATTGGCTGGAAAGTCGCATTGCGAATCTGGCCGGAAAATTTACCGGCGTCGTGCGCTTCAGCGTCGAAGCCGGCCAGGCCCAGGCATTGGAACAAGCACTGCGCCAGGCCAACCGGGAAGATCTGACCCTGACGCTGGCTCGCGCCGAACCGGTCGCAACGCGCCATTTACAGCGTCTTACCATCAAGGTGATCGCTGCCGACCGACCTGGAATCGTGCGCGAGCTCACCACGCTGCTGTCGCGGCTGCAGGTCAACGTGGAAGAACTGCAAACCGACGTGGCCGCTGCTCCCATGACAGGAGAGCCGGTCTTTCAGGCCTTTGCCGAGATTTCCGTCGATGCCGGCCTCGGGCCGGAACGCCTGCAGCAAGAACTGGAAGGTCTGTCCGACGACCTCATGGTGGAAGTCGAGCCCGGCATTTAGTACGCATGTTCCATATCGTGCTGGTTCACCCGGAAATTCCACCGAATACGGGCAATATCATGCGCCTGGCGCGCAACACGGGCTGCTACCTGCATCTGATTGAACCCCTGGGATTCAGCCTGGACGACCGACGCATGCGGCGCGCTGGCCTGGATTACCTGGATCAACAGCGTCTGGTGTGTCACAGCAGCTGGGATAACTACCTGCAAGCATGGCCACAGGCTCGTCGATTCGCCTTCTCGACCAAACACCAGTTAAATTACAGTCAAATCTGCTACCAGGCGGGCGATCACCTGGTGTTCGGCTCTGAAACCCGCGGACTGGACGAGAATATTCGCAGCAGCGTTCCTCGGGAGCAGCGGCTCACCCTGCCCATGCAGGCCGACAATCGCAGTTTGAACCTTTCCAACGCCGTGGCCATCGCCACCTATGAAGCCTGGCGCCAGACCGGATTTTCCGGAGCAGCGCCATGAGTGCGCCTATCGGGCTCTTCTATGGGAGCACGACCTGCTACACCGAAATGGTGGCCGAGCGCATTGGCAAGCTGCTAGGAGAGAATAGAATTGATATTAATAATATTTCGCATGTCCCTGTATTTAATGCATTAAATTATAATTTCATCATCTTCGGCATCCCCACCTGGGACTACGGTGAACTGCAGGAAGACTGGGATTTGGCCTGGGATGATCTGGCCCAACTGGACCTCAGCGGGCGGACGGTGGCCCTGTTCGGCCTGGGCGATCAGGTCGGGTATAGCCAGTGGTTCCAGGATGCCCTCGGCTATCTGGCCAATCAATTACTGGCCTGTGGTGCTACCCTGGTTGGCCAGTGGCCAATCGCCGGCTACGATTTCAGCGAATCCAAGGGGCTCACCGCCGATGGCCAGCACTTCTGGGGCCTGGCACTGGACGAGGAAAATCAGGCCGACCTGACGGAGCCGCGTCTGCGGCAGTGGCTAGCACAGCTCCCTCTCCCCCCTGCAGATGCAGCAGAGCCAGTAGAACCAGTCTAAAAAGTTACCCTCTCAAGCCTGTAATGCCACCCAGGCCAACAGAAACAGCCCGAGTGCAAGGCGATAGAGCACAAAGGGCAGCATGCCCAGGCGCTCAATAGCCGCCAGAAACAAGCGGATACAGGCCCAGGCGGAGAGTCCGGCAATGGGCACAGCCAGTGCCATGGGGCGCCAATCGACCGCGGTCTCCTGCAACAGCTCCAGAGCTTGCCAGCCGGCACTCAGGGCGATGATGGGAATGGCCAGCAGGAAGGAAAAGCGCGCGGCGCTGGTACGACTGAACCCGAGCAGGAGAGCCATGGTGATGGTGATACCGGATCGCGATGTGCCCGGCACCAGTGCAGTGGCCTGTGCCAGTCCGATCAGCAAGGCGGCCAGCAGCGTCATGCTGGCCATGTCCCGCGCCTGAGCGGAACGCGCGACCCGATCAGCCAGCCACAGCAGTCCCGCCCCAATCAAGGTGGTGATGGCGATCACCAGCGCAGTACGCAAATAGGTTTCAATGGTCGATTCCAGCAGCAGGCCGGCCAGACCGGCAGGGAGGGTAGCGACGACCAGACAGAGCACCAGGTGGCGTCCCTGCTGGCGCTGCATATCCTGACCCGGGGTCAGGGCGAGCAGCAGTTGCCAGATTTCCCGGCGAAAGTGGAACAGCACCGCGGCCAGCGTGCCCAGGTGCACGGCGACGTCGAAAGCCAGCCCCTGATCCGGCCAGCCGAGAATTTCCTTGGGCAGCAGCAGGTGCGCCGAACTGGAAATGGGCAAAAACTCGGTAATGCCCTGTATCAAGGCCAGTACAACCGCCTGCCAATCCATCTAGGAATCTCCGTTCATCTTTTTCCATGCCCCCGCTCCGCGCAGGTAGAGGGGTTCGATTTGCACGCCCCGGCCTTGCGGCAATGCATCCAGTTCGTCGCTCGCCAGCGCCAACAGATCGGCGGCGTGAATCTGGCTGCTTGCATCCAGACGCCCAGCATCGCTCGGCGCATTGAGACGGGTCAGCGCACTGCCCAGATAGAGGTCGTAGCCAGCCGGAAACTCAAAGTCCGTCAATGCCACGATACGATCCTGCTCCAGGCGTTGCAGTTGGCCTGCAGCATTGCGCGCAAAGCTGGCGGTATAGATTTCGCCCATATGGGCATCCAGTCCAACCCAGATTTGCTCGGGCCGCGGGACCAGGTGATTTGCACGCAGTGCCAGGGCGAAAAGCGAGGACACGCCCAGGGCGGGAATCTGCAGGCCATAACTCAGTCCCTGGACGCAGGCCGCCGCAATCCGCAGCCCAGTGAAGGATCCTGGCCCCTGGCACCAGACCACGGCGTCCAGATCCGTACGTTGTAGCTCAAAACGGGCCAGCAGATCGGCGATCTGGCCGAGCAGATGGCGGGCATGCGTGCGTTGCTCGTCGAGAAATATTTCTTCGATACGCGCGCCTTGTTTGAGCGCCACGGAACAGGCGCGATCCGTGCAATCCAGGGCCAGCAGCGCAGACATTTCAGGCCATCGCCAGCAAATAGGGCTTAAGCAAGCTCTCCAGCGCGTCGATATGTCTTTCGCTGTCGTTGAGGCAGGGAATCAGGTTCAGCTCCTCGCCGCCGTGACTTAAAAAGAGATCGCGCACTTCTACGGCGATTTCTTCCAGAGTTTCCAGGCAGTCAGCGGCAAAGGCCGGACAAACGATATCGAGACGACGCACGCCCGCCTCAGCCAGTGCCACCACGCGATTGGCAACAGCGGGTTCCAGCCAGGCAGCGCGGCCAAAGCGGGACTGATAGGCCATGGAGTAAAAGGGCTCCGACAGTCCCAATGCCGCAACAGTGGCGGCAGTCGTGCATTCGCAGTGCCCCGGGTAGGGATCGCCCTTGTCAGCGTAGGCCTGCGGAATGCCGTGGTAGGAAAACAGCAGGTGGTCCGGCCGACCTCGCTGAGACCAGAAGTCTTCGATGCTGCCTTTTAGCGCCTGAATGTAGGCGGGCTGGTAGAAATAGGCATTGACCAGGCAGATGCCGGGCAAGGTGCGTCGACGCAGGCTGTGACGCGCCACCTGATCGTAGACGGCAGCGGTGGTGGAACCGGAATACTGCGGATAGAGCGGCAGAATCACCAGACGGCGCACACCCTCGGCGTAGAGCTGGTCGAGCACCTGATGCAGGCGCGGCTCGCCATAGGTCATGGCGTGCACAACCTTGACCCGCAGATCGGGCTGCTGACTGAGACGCTGCTGCAGTTTGGCTGCCTGCGAGCGGGTAATAACGGCCATGGGCGAGCCCTGCTCGGTCCAGATGGACCCATAGGTTTCCATCAGCCGGCGAGGCCGAAAAGGCAATATAAAAAGTCGCAGGATAGGCTGCCAGAGCCAGGGCGTTAACTCGACCACGCGTCGGTCGCCGAGGAACTCGCGGAGAAAGGCGGCTATGGAAGGCTTGCTGAGCTCAGCCGGAGTTCCTAGGTTGACCAGAACCACAGCACATGGCAATTTCAGGCCCTTCATCCGGAAGCTCCCAGGTTAGATCTGATCGATGGCAGAAAAAATGGCCGCGGTGACATCGGCAACCCGGGCCTCGCCATCGATACGACAAAACTGCACCCTGCCCTTGCGATCCTGCTCTTGGTAGAAATCCACCAGGGGGGAAGTCTGCTGGTGGTAGACCCGCAGGCGATTACGCACAGTCTCCTCGCGATCGTCGTCACGTTGCACCAGAGCTTCACCGCTCAGGTCATCGACGCCCTCGCGCTGCGGCGGGTTAAACACAAGGTGGTAAACGCGACCGGAACCCGGGTGCACCCGGCGGCCGCTCAGTCGATCGATAATGACCTGATCAGCGACCACAATCTCGACCACCAGATCAATCTCGACACCCTCGACATCGAGCGCCTCGGCCTGGGGAATTGTGCGGGGGAAGCCATCGAAGAGAAAGCCCTTGGCACAGTCGTCCTGGGCCACCCGCTCTTTTACCAGAGCAAGAATCAGGTCGTCGGAGACCAGGCCGCCGGACTGCATCACCTGCTGCACCTGTTGGCCGAGCGGCGTTACCTGGGCTACGGCGCTACGCAGCATGTCACCGGTCGAAATCTGTGGGATGCCATAGTGCGTGGCAATAGCCACAGCCTGGGTTCCCTTGCCTGCGCCCGGCGGGCCCAACAGAATGATCTTCATTCGCAATCCTCATTGCCAAGTGGCGCAGGCCCAGCGTCTGCGCAAAAAAGGGTGCCAAGATACACAGCTGAACAGGTCAGCTCAACCCGCCGCGCGGGCCAATTCCATCTTGGCCTGTTGCCAGGCTCGTTCGAGCCGTTCGGGTGTCGCCTCATCGAGGGTTTCGCCAGTCTCGGCCAGGATCTTGCGCATGTATCCGATGCGGTGTTCGAAGCGCTGGCCACAGCGGCGCAGGGCGGTCTCGGCGTCCAATTTGAGATGGCGACCGAGATTGACTACGGAGAATAGCAGATCGCCCAACTCGCGCTCCATGGCGTCGCGATCGCCCGCCTCCATCTCTTGTGCTAGCTCGGCCAATTCCTCACGCACCTTGTCAAATACTGGCTCGACATTGGGCCAGTCAAAGCCGAAATTGGCGGCCCGTTTTTGCAGTTTGTAGGCGCGGCTGAGAGCGGGAAGATTGCTCGGCACGTCATCGAACAGGTCGCCCTGCCCCTTGGCCGTGCGCTCCTCCTGCTTGATGGCTTCCCAGGTCTTCCATATCTGGGCTTCATCCAGTGCGCGATCGCCGCGACGACTGGCGAGCGTGCCATCCGGGAATACGTGGGGATGCCGTCGTATCAGCTTGGCGGTCAATTCATCGACGACGTCCTGCAGGGAAAACCGGCCCTCCTCTTCGGCCAGGCGGGCGTAGAACACGACCTGAAACAGCAGATCTCCGAGCTCTTCACGCACCGCATCAAAATGGCCGCGCTCGATGGCATCAGCGACTTCGTAGGCCTCTTCCAGCGTCGAGGGCAGAATGGTCAGCCAGGTCTGCTTCAGGTCCCAGGGACAGCCGTCCTGCGGATCCCGCAACCGGGCCATAACCTGGTAGAGCTGCTCAATGGCGGTCAATTCAGTTTGCTCCGAACAGGCCGGAAGAGAGATAGCGATCGCCCCTGTCGCAAACGATGGCCACCACCAGCGCGCCTTGTTCTGCCGCCGCGATGTCCAGTGCGGCGGCAACCGCTCCGCCAGAAGAAACTCCCGCACAGATGCCTTCGCGCGAAGCCAGTTGGCGCGTCATTTCTTCGGCCCGCTGCTGCGACATGTCGACGATGCGGTCGACTCTGGAAGGCTCATAAATCTTCGGCAAATAGGCCTGCGGCCAGCGGCGGATACCGGGAATACAGGCACCCTGCAAGGGCTGTAAACCAATGATCTCAATGGCCGGGTTCTGCGCCTTGAGAAATCGCGAAACGCCCATGATGGTGCCGGTGGTGCCCATTGAACTGACAAAGTGGGTAATGCGACCCTGAGTCTGCTGCCAGATTTCCGGGCCGGTGGTTTCGTAGTGAATGCGCGGATTATCGGGGTTGGCAAACTGATCCAGCACCTTGCCGCGGCCCTCGGCCTGCATCTGCATGGCAAGATCTCTGGCACCCTCCATACTGGCCTCTGCGCTGACCGTCACCAGTTCAGCCCCATAGGCCGCCATCGCCGCCTTGCGCTCGGCGGTAGCCGAATCCGGCATGATAAGAATCATGCGATAGCCCTTCATGGCAGCCACCATCGCCAGGGCGATACCGGTATTACCGCTGGTGGCTTCGATCAGTGTATCGCCGGGCTGAATCTCGCCGCGCTCCTCGGCGCGCACAATCATGCTGAGCGCGGGGCGGTCCTTGACCGAGCCAGCCGGGTTACTACCTTCCAGCTTGACGCAGACCAGGCTGTCCGGATTGGGGTTGAGCACCTTGAGGCGAACCAGCGGCGTATTGCCCACCAGGCTCTCGACGGCGGGCAGGTCGGGAAAATCTGCTTTCACCTTGGTCAGGGTTCCTTCGCTAGGGTCATTTCTGTGAGCTCACTCACAAAAATCCAGAGGGTTGAGTCTGCCGACGCCATCACCCGCCTCCGGGAATGACGCTCTGCAGACCTTGCAAGCGCTATAGTCCAATGACAATTCTAAACGGGCAGCAGCCGCTAATCCATGCAAGATCACAGAGGCCAGGACTACCGGGGAAACAACGAAGCCCTGCAGCAGTTATGTAAAGCGCTGCACCAGGAAACCGGCGTCTACCTGCGGATCAGCAACAACGACGACTGGTCGTCACTGGCCAGCCTGATCAAGCTCAGCCAGTCAGCTCGACTGCGCAATGAGTTTGAGCGGTTGGCTCCCCTCGCCTTCCAAAGTTAGGGAAGTGCGGCGCTTCGGGGACTTCTGCAGAGATTCCTCAACTTTCTATCAGGGCAAAAGCCAGTGCCAGCCCGGCATCGTCACTCAGGCTGAGCAGGCAGCGTTTGCCACCGAGCGATAGCATACGCTGCTCGGCGTTACCACGAAGCTCCACTCGCGGGCATCCGGAGGCATCCGCTCGAGTCGTCACATCCTGCCAGCTCATGCGCGCACCAATGCCACACCCGAGCGCCTTGGCGATGGCCTCCTTGGCGGCAAAACGCTTGGCCAGATAGGCCGCGGGGTCTGCATGTCGGCTGAACAGCGCCAATTCTTCCGGTGACAGAATACGTTTGGCCAGCGCCGGGCGGCGCTGCAGCGCGCTACGCATGCGGTCGATGGAAACCAGATCGGTACCTATACCCAGAATCATTCAGCCCCCGGCCTGGACCATGGAGCGCGAGCGCAATTCACGCCCCTGGAGCACCTGATCGAGAATCAGCCGGAATAGCCGCTTGGCCAACCGACGGCTGTTGGGCTGGCTAAAGTCCCCTGCGCCCAGGGCCAGAATGTCGCTGCCGTTGAACTGAAGATCGCCCGGCAACCCGTTGCGACTGAATCCCTCTTCTGGATGAAAATAATAGGCTTGCGACGGCTCGATCGGCTCGCCGCTGCCGGCTTCTTGCTGCCAGGACACGCCGTAGCCCAAATGGTCGAGCAGGCTCGACTCAAAACGACGCAGACAGACGTCCAGCGGCTCGGTCATGCTCGACAAGGCTTCAATACAGGACTGGTAGGCAAGGAATATTCCCGTGCACTGATCTTCGTGGCGCGTCAGGTACCAGACCAGTTCATTGATATAGAAACCTGCCGCCAGGGCTTCGCCAGGCAGGCGGTACTGCCACTCGAGCTCCGGGTTGCGCAGTGTTTTCAATTGGGAGCGTCCCGACCATCCCAGCCGGTAGCGGCTGAAAAGTCCGAGTCGCTGCGTGGCTCCCCGGCTGGCACGGCGCGCCCCCTTGTGCATGAGGGAAACGCGTCCGCGATCGCGCGTCAGCACTTCGAGAATCTGGCTGCTCTCGCCATAGTCGCGCGCATGGAGCACGAAGGCTATTTGGCCCGGTTCGCGCTGCGTCATCAGATGGAATCGATATAGCCCAGGCCCAGCAGAGCCCGCTCATCGTCCGACCAGCCGCTGCGTACCTTGACCCAGAGCTTGAGCATGACGCGCTGACCGGTAAGCCGCTCGATATCCTTACGCGCCTCGATGCCAATCTGCTTGAGCCGGGAACCGCCTTCGCCAATGAGAATGCGCTTCTGACCTTCGCGCTCGACATAGATCAACGCGTCGATCTGAATCAAGCGCTCCTCCTCGATAAATTGCTCTATTTCCACCGTGGTGGCGTAAGGCAATTCCTCGCCCAGCTGACGAATGATTTTCTCGCGAATCATTTCGGCCACTACAAAACGGGTGCTGCGATCCGTGACCTGATCCTCCGGGTACTGTGCAGGAGCCTCTGGCAGGTATTTGACGATGGCTGCCTCCAACTGGTCCAGGTTGGTGCCCCTGAGCGCCGAGATAGGCACGTAGTCGGCCTTGATCACCTGGCTGAGCTCGGCAATGTGCGGCAGTAACAGCTCGACATTCTGCAAGCGGTCTAGCTTGTTCAGCGCTACCACCAGCGGCTTGCCGGAGGCCTGCGCGCGCTCGGCTACCAGCTGATCCTCGGGGCTCCATTTGAGACGATCCAGGACCAGCACAATGACATCCACATCGTGCATGCGCGAGCGCGCTACCCGATTCATATACCGGTTGATGGCGCGCGGCTCAACACTGTGCTGTCCGGGCGTATCGACAAATATCATCTGCCAGGAAGATGTGGTCTTGATGCCGTTGATGCTATGGCGGGTGGTCTGGGGTTTGCGCGAGGTAATGCTGATCTTTTGTTCAATCAGCCGATTCATCAGGGTGGATTTACCCACGTTCGGGCGGCCTACCAGGGCGACGTATCCGCAGCGAAAAGAGGATGCCTCGGTCATCGTGCAGTTGCTAGGGCTACCAGATAGTCCAGTGCGCTGGCGGCGGCCATCTGTTCTGCAGCGCGGCGGCTGCTGCCCTGGCCCTGGAAGGTAGGCAGGCCCTCGCCCGGCTCGCAGCTGACCAGGAAATTCTGGCTGTGTCCGGGGCCGCTGATCTCGACGAGGGCATACTTGGGCGGCGGTAAACGGCGAGCCTGGAGAAATTCCTGCAGGCGGGACTTGGCGTCGCGCCGCACAGCCAGGTTGACCAGCACATCGTCATCCACCGGCATTTCACGACGGATAAATTCGCGTACCTGGTTCCACTCGCTATCGAGAAACATGGCGCCAATCAGCGCTTCCAAGGTGTCAGATAGTATGGAATCGCGCTGGTGACCGCCCGACCGACTGGCGCTTTGGCCCAGTACCAGCACTTCGGGTATACCTAAATCCCTCGCCTTAGCGGCGAGCGCCGGCTGGCAGACCATCTGCGATCGCATGTTGCTGAGCGCCCCTTCGTCGGCCGTGGGGAATTTTTCATAGAGCATTTCCCCTACCACCAGGTCGAGCACGGCATCACCGAGGTATTCCAGCCGCTCGTTGTTGAGTGAACCGGAGCTGCGGTGGCTCAATGCCTGCAGGAGTAATTGGGGATTACTGAACTGGTAGCGGAGACGCCTGAGAAAGGCTTCTAGGTTGGGACGCACAAAATGTACATTACTGAGTGGCGGTATAGCTGGCTGTGAATGTGGCAACCACATCGAGATTATAGATCAGCGGAACGCGCTCTTCGTAATCGATCGATATTGTTGTGACATTGCCGTCGCGCGCGATCAGAAAATCCCGCGGCTGGCGACTGATCATATTAACGGCAAAAGCCTTGCCCATGGCCTCGCGAATCTCAGCCGTGCTGATGCTATTTAACTGTCCGCGCGGCGCATCCAAATTGGCGAGGGTCGACTTCAGGGTGAAATTGTCCATATAGAGCGGTGCGAGCTTGAAGCCGCAGAGTCCGAAAAATGCCACTACGACGATGAGCAGCAGCATTGATACTGAAGACATTCCCCGTTGGCTAACCATATTTCACATCCTCGTTATTCGATGGCGCCGGCTCTACTGAACCTTGGCAGAGACCAAGGTTCCCAATGCATCCAGATGGCGACCGCTTTGCCAATAATATTGGCCTCCGGAACCGGCCCCCATTCGCGACTATCCAGGCTGTTGTCCCGATTGTCACCCATCATGAAATAGTGACCTTCTGGCACTTGGTACTCGTAGTACAGGCCGTACTGGGTTGCGGGCTCTCTGACCCGGACCAGATGTTCCCGCTCGCCAATCTGCTCGCTGCGCAGGGAAAAGCTGATGCGTTGCACGCTGGGCTCGTGGGTAACGAAGGTTTGATCCAGCGGTTCGCCGTTCACGTACACCTGGTTATTCTCAATCAGTATTCGGTCGCCTGGCAAGCCGATCACCCGCTTGATGAAGTAGCGACCATCGTGCGGCGGAATAAATACCATGACATCGCCACGCTGGGGTTCGTTCAGTGCAACGGCTTTGGTGCCCAGAACCGGCAGACGAATGCCATAGGTAAATTTATTGACCAGGATAAAATCCCCCACTTCCAACGTAGGGATCATCGACCCAGAGGGAATCTGAAAGGGCTCGTAAAGAAAGGAGCGCAGTACAAATACGATCAACAGAACGGGGAAAAAGGATGCCGAATACTCAACCAGCCAAGGCTGGCGCTGTTGAGCCTGGCGTCGCTTGGCAAACCAGAGCAGATCGATCAGCCAGATCAGTCCGGTGATCAGGACGGCAACGAACAGAATCAGGGCAAAATCCAGGTCCACAATAAACTCCTCTACTCCCCGGTTTTCAGTACGGCAAGGAAAGCCTCTTGCGGAACTTCCACGCTGCCCAGCTGCTTCATCCGTTTTTTACCCGCTTTCTGTTTTTCCAACAACTTTTTCTTGCGGGTGATATCGCCACCATAACATTTTGCCAGCACGTTTTTGCGCAGAGCCTTGACCGTAGTGCGCGCGATAATGTGACCGCCGATGGCGGCCTGAATGGCGACATCAAACATCTGACGGGGAATCAGATCCTTGAGTTTCTCCGCCATCTGTCGACCCTTATGCTCGGCGCTTTCGCGGTGCACAATCAGGGCCAGCGCATCCACCTTATCGCCGTTAATCAGGATATCCAGCTTCACTAGGGGAGCCTGTTCAAAGCGAATAAAGCTGTAATCGAGCGAGGCATAGCCGCGACTCACCGACTTCAGTCGGTCGAAGAAATCCATCACCACTTCGCTCATCGGAATCTCATAGGTCAGCGCAACCTGGGAGCCGGTGTAATGCAGGTTTTTCTGCACTCCACGACGCTCTGAACAAAGCGTGATCACTGAACCGACGTAGGTCTGCGGCACCAGAATGCTGGCTTCGGCAATCGGCTCGCGAACCTCGTCAATCAGGCTTACGTCGGGCAGTTTGGAAGGATTATCAACCCGCACCACCTCGCCATCCTTACGTACCACTTCGTACACCACGGACGGCGCCGTAGTGATTAGGTCGATATCGTACTCGCGCTCCAGACGCTCCTGCACGATCTCCATATGCAACATGCCGAGAAAGCCGCAACGGAAACCAAAACCCAAGGCATCGGAAACTTCCGGCTCGTAAAACAGAGCAGCATCGTTGAGCGCCAGCTTTTCAAGCGCCTCACGCAGGTCTTCAAAGTCATCGGCGCTGGTAGGAAAGAGGCCTGCGTAAACCTGAGGTTTCACGCGCTCAAATCCTGGCAGACGCTGTATCTGGGACAGAGTGGAAGCCAAGGTAAAGGTGTCGCCCACCGGCGCACCGTGAATGTCCTTGATGCCAGCCACCACGAAGCCGACCTCGCCTGCAGAGAGCGAATCTTTTTCCAGCGGCTTGGGCGTGAACACGCCCACCTGATCGACCGGGTGGGCCTTACCGGTCGACATGGCGACAATGCGATCCTTCTTCTTCAGTTTGCCCTGCATCACCCGCACCAATGACACCACGCCCAGGTAATTGTCGAACCAGGAATCGATAATGAGCGCTTGCAGCGGCGCGTCGATATTGCCCTGCGGTGGGGGAATCAGCTTGACCAGCTGCTCCAGCACAGCGGGAACGTTCTCACCGGTCTTGGCACTGCAACTCACGGCGACGCTAGTGTCCAGGCCGATAATGTCTTCTATCTCGGCGCAAACCCGCTCCGGGTCTGCCTGCGGCAGGTCTATCTTGTTCAGGATAGGGATCACTTCCAGCCCCTGCTGCACGGCTGTATAACAATTGGCCACCGACTGGGCTTCGACGCCCTGGGCTGCATCGACGACCAGCAACGCCCCTTCACAGGCCGCCAGGGAACGCGACACCTCATAGGAAAAATCCACGTGGCCGGGCGTGTCGATAAAGTTGAGTTGGTAGGTGCGCCCATCCTCGGATTTGAAATCGAGGGTGACGCTTTGCGCCTTGATGGTAATGCCCCGCTCCCGCTCAAGATCCATAGAATCCAGCACCTGCTCGGCCATCTCGCGATCGCTCAGGCCACCGCAAATCTGGATGATGCGATCGGCGAGCGTAGACTTGCCGTGGTCGATGTGGGCGATGATAGAGAAGTTGCGGATATGGCTAAGATCGGACACGAAAGGCTGAATATTCTTTGGCTGTTTTCAGGCACGTGCCTGGCGAGTAAAAAGGGTGCTGCATGAAGCATGCAGCACCCCGGAAGCGGCGCAAAGTCTAGCGGTAATGGCCGCGTCAGTCGACCTTTATCGTGCGGAATACCGAGTTGCCGTTGCGGAAATAGCGAATTGGCATGCGCTCATCGCTCGCTGCATCGACTATTGCCTGGTCGAAGTCCGCCATGCTGCCGATATTGCGGAAGCCAAGTTGCACGATAATGTCACCCGGTGCCAGGCCAGCGCGGCTGGCAGGCGAATCCGGCTGCACGGCCCGTACCACAACACCACCGTTGAGCTGCAGCTGAGCAGCGCTACGCGCATCCAACTCTTCAACGCGCATCCCGAGGGCTGACGGCGCAATCGGTGCTCCAGGCGCAATCGGCTGCTTGGATGAGCTCACGCGGCTCGGCTCAATGGCTCCACCGAGCTCGCCGACACGCACCTCAATTTCAATCTCTTCACCACGGCGCATCAGGCGCACTGGATAGCTACTGCCGGGAGCCCGTAGCCCGACCACGTGCGGCAGTTCGTAGGAATAAGTGATGGGCTGCCCATCAAAACTCAGAACCACATCGCCGGGACGAAGGTCGGCGCGCGACGCCGGGCTATTTGGCGCAACCTGATTGATCAGGGCACCGCGCGGACGGTCGAGTCCGAAGGATTCGGCCAGCTCCTGATCCACTTCCTGAATCACCACGCCCAGCCAGCCGCGGGTCACCTGGCCGGTGGCTTTGAGTTGATCGACCACATCCATGGCGACGCTCACCGGGATGGCAAAGGACAGACCCATATAGCCGCCAGATCGGGTGAAAATCTGCGAATTAATGCCGACTACTTCACCGTCCAGATTAAACAAGGGTCCCCCGGAATTCCCCGGGTTAATGGCGACATCCGTCTGGATAAACGGCACATAGTCCTGACCCGAACCATTGGGCAGGCTGCGACCAATGGCGCTGACGATACCGGCGCTGGCCGAATAGTCCAGGTTAAAGGGCGACCCAATGGCCACCACCCAGTCGCCTACTTCGAGTGAATCCGGGTCGGCGAATGCCACCGTAGGCAGTCCTTCGGCGTCGACCTTCAGCAACGCCAGATCCGATTGCGGATCGACACCGACCACCTCGGCCCGGTATTCATGGCGATCGTTGAGTCGCACGGTAATTTCCGCCGCGCCTTCGACCACGTGATTGTTGGTCAGAACATAGCCATCGGCGGAGAGAATAAATCCCGCCCCGACCGCCTGGGCCTGGTCCTGCGGCGGTTGCTGGTACTGGTAGTAATCGAAAAACTGGCGCAGGGAATCCGGAATATCGTCGCGCCCGTTATAAGCAGCGGGACTGGCCGACACCGTATTGATCTTCACCACGGCCGGCGAGGTTTTTTGAATAAGGTCAGTGAAATCGGGCAGATCTGCCGCCAGAGCCGGAAGGGACATCAATGCACTGAGGCAAATAAACGACAGCCGTCTCATAGACATACTCCTGCTGGTTGGTTGAGTGCCTGAAATTAGATCGCTAAAACGGCAAATGGTGCCCGCCTCAACCAAAATCAAGTCGGCGTCGAACGCGACACAATGGCAGATTCTTCGAGAATGACCGGATGATAGTCCGGGTTAAAGCGGTGCTTCCAGGCGAACCAACGCAGCGCCAGACCCGATCCAAGCAGTCCAACTAGACCACCCAAAATGGAAAGCAGTTCGCCACCCAGAGATGCGCCGAGAGCCGCTCCCGCCAGCAGCCCCAGCAGCGGCAGGATATAAAGCTGTATAGAGCCCCGCACCATGACACTTTCGTCCAGGCCCAATTCCAGCTCATCGCCGATGCGATAGCGGGCCTGGCTGCTGTCTGGCAGGTTGATGCGCAAAAAGCGGCTGGTCTGCAGATAACGCTGCAGCAAGCCGGTGCCGCAGTCCTGATTACCGGCACAGGAGCCACAGCTGGACTGTGCCTGGGTTTCCACCCAAAGCGCTCCCTCCTCCAGTGCCACTACGCGCGCTTTTTCAGCCAGCATCGTCGGATTCCAGATAGTGCAGCTGCGCAGCAATACTCTGCAGGGTGGTTAGCGGAAGTTCTCCGACCACAGTCACTGCGAAGGTATCACCGCGCACCAGATAATAGTTAAGCATGAGGGAAGTTGCGCCAAAGCTGGTAGTCGCAGGCGGAAAACGCACCTCGTCGAGCAACTCAATGAACACGCTGAAAGTGGCCAGGCCATCGCTGTAAACCAGCTGGGTGCGCATGCTCTCGTGTTCGATCTTGACGCGCTTGAAACCGCTGGGAACCCAGGCCAGCTCCCAAGGCACCTCGCCGGTCTCCACCCCTGAGACCGCGTCAGAAGCCTCGACGCACTGGGCCTGTACAGACTGGAAATTCCTTGTCGCAGGTCCGGATTCAATGCTGATGAACTGGAATCGTTCTAGGATATTGCGCTGTGGATCCAGGGTAACGGCGTGCAGCATAAGCCCGGTTTCCATATCCACGGCAAAGTTGTAACCATAGCGACTGCCATCCGCCGGCGTGACTAGAACCTCCTGGGCCTGTCGCCCGGCGATGCGAAATTCGCTGCGCGACTGAAAGTTATAGCTGAGCGCTAGGTCGTCCGTATCCTCGGTGATGCGCGATCGCAGTTGCCCGACGTTGTCGAAGCCGCACAGGTTAATGGGTTGAGCAAACTGACGTTCCGGACCACTTAAAAAGCGGATGCCCTGCACCCAGCCACCATCGGTTTCCCCACTCGACATATGGAAGCTGGAAAGCTGTCCGTCGTGTTCATAGGTCATGGCTCCCTCATAGGAATAGAGGAAGCTAGCAAGACGCATTTTTTCAAATAGCTGGCGAGGGTCGGGACGATGATCGACGGCCTGCGCCCAGACGAGCAAAGGCTCCGCGCCCAACAGAAATGCAAGGATTGGGGAGAATTTCCTTCGCCAAACGGAATTGATCACCATCAGAACCCCTGTACCACTCGCGAGGGGATTCTACTCCTATTCGGGAGATTGTGAGGTACGCGCCCGGGGAATGATGAGCTGGCTGGCTTCCGCAGCGTTGAACGAATGATTGTTCAGCGAAGATTCGAGGTGCGCCTTGAGCTCGTCGCGGTCAAACACGGGCACCTGTACGGAAAGCATCTGCACAGGTGTCGCAGCCGGCGTAGTGAAATTGGTGGAACTTACATTCTGGGTCGTGATGTTGGGCAGACTGAACCCTTCTGGCAACTGCAGAGGCGCTGTCATGCCGTAGTTCGGCGTGGCAGCCACTTCGAAATCCGCTTCGACCGGCGCCAGAGTAGCCAGCTGATACTGCTGCACGCCGACCACGGCGAATGTGGCCACTGAAGCGGCGATGGCTGTTTGGGCCAGAGGTTTACGCGCGGTGATCAGCCATCCGGCGACACCGGCCTTCTCCCCGGCCAGGAGGGCACTGACGGCCTGCGAAATGTCCACGCCGCCAGTGGCGTCGTGGCGGAGGGCACTGCTGATACGCTGATAGGCGTGCCAGCGCTGGTTAAAAAGAGGATCAGCAGTGGCCTGCTGCAGGACTTTTCGAAGCTCCCAATCTGTCGTCTCGCCATCTACCAGGGCAGACAGCTGCTCGTGCAAATCGGGCTGGCTTTTCTCTGTCATAGACTCTTGTCTCCACGCCATCTCATCATGGTGTTGCCTTTATGACCGCCTTTTTTTACAAAGGTTTCACTTAACAAAAGAAATATTTTCACTTCCTGATCAGTCCGTTTCCATCAGTGGTTGAATTTTTTCGTTTATGGCCTCCCGCGCACGGAAAATTCGCGAACGCACTGTGCCTACCGGGCAGTCCATTATCTCGGCGATTTCCTCGTAACTGAGCCCTTCCAGCTCGCGCAGGGAAATGGCTACACGCAAATCCTCTGGCAGCGCGCGCATGGTATCAAACACGATGCGCTCCAGCTCGCTGCGGTAGAGTTCGCCTTCGGGGCCGTCGACATCCTGGAGCGCCTCGCTGATACCAAAGTCCTCAGCTTCCTGATAATCGATATCTTCTGAAGGTGGACGGCGACTGCGCGAGACCAGATGGTTTTTCGCCGTATTGACGGCGATGCGGAAGATCCAGGTATAGAACTGGCTATCGCCGCGAAAATTACCGATGGCCCGGTAGGCTTTAATAAAGGTCTCCTGGGCGACATCCAGGGCTTCGGACGAATCCTTGATATAGCGCCCGATAACCGCCTGCACCTTGTACTGGTATTTGAGCACCAGCAGGTCGAAGGCCCGACGATCACCCTTCTGCACCCGCTTGACGAGCTGGTTATCGGATTCCTGGTTGTGGGGCGCTGCCACGGATTTTTTAGCCCTTTTGGTTAACGGGGTAGAGACATCAATTTTTTCGGAGAGTTGCAGGCAGGATGAAATCTCCCACCGGCTCGACCGGTTCCTATACTATAGAAACCCTCGTCAAGGCTCCAACGCTCGAGACCATGCAACCCGAAATCAAGCACGAAACTGACATCCTGGTGGTTGGCAGCGGCGCGGCCGGCCTGTCGATCGCACTCGAACTGGCCAACGAATATCGCGTCGCTATTCTCAGCAAGACCGGTCTCAAGTCTGGTTCCACCTGGCTGGCCCAGGGCGGTATTGCCGCCGTACTGGACGATACCGACTCTATCGAAGCCCACATTGCCGACACCCTGCGCGCCGGCGACGGCCTGTGCCATTACGATCGCGTGCGCACCGTGGTGGAAAAAGGACGAGCTGCCATTCAGTGGCTGATGGACATGGGAGTGGAATTCACCCGACTGGAGGGCGACCGCGACATTCTGCACCTGACCCAGGAAGGCGGTCACAGCCACCGACGCATCATTCATTCGGCCGACGCCACCGGCCGGGCTGTCAGCAGCTCCCTTTCGGACCGCGTAATCAAGCACGGGCGCATCCGCATATTTGAACGCCACATTGCCATCGACCTGCTCAAGCAAGCTGACGCGGCGTCCACCAAGCTGCGCTGCAACGGCGCCTATGTGCTCGACCTGGACACCAACCAAGTGGCCCTGTTTCAGGCCAAGGTGGTTATTTTGGCAACGGGCGGCGCCGGCAAGGTCTATCTTTACTCCACCAATCCCGACGGCGCCTCCGGCGACGGTATTGCCATGGCCTGGCGCGCCGGCTGTCGGGTAGCCAATATGGAGTTCAACCAGTTCCATCCAACCTGTCTCTACCATCCGCAGGCGCGCTCATTTTTGATCAGCGAGGCCCTGCGCGGCGAGGGAGCCTACCTGCGCCTGCCCGATGGCGAGCGTTTCATGCAGCGCTTTGATGAGCGCGCCGAACTGGCGTCGCGCGATATCGTCGCCCGCGCCATCGACCACGAGATGAAACGTCTGGGTTGCGACTGTGTTTACCTGGATATTTCGCACAAGCCGGCCGAGTTTATTCGCGAGCATTTCCCCAACATCTACTCGCGCTGCCTGGAATTTGGCATCGATATCACCACCGACCCGATTCCGGTGGTGCCGGCCGCGCACTACACCTGCGGTGGCGTCCTGGTCGACCAAAACGGCGAAACCGATCTGCGCAATCTTTACGCCATTGGCGAGGTTGCCTTTACCGGTATGCACGGCGCCAATCGCATGGCGAGCAACTCCCTGCTCGAATGTGTGGTCTACGCGCGCCTGGCGGCTGCCGAAATTCGCCGCCGCATGGCCGACATTCCGCAGCCTGACTACGCCAGGCCCTGGGACGACAGTCAGGTAACCCATTCGGATGAGGACGTGGTGATTTCGCACAACTGGGACGAACTGCGCCGCTTCATGTGGGATTACGTCGGCATCGTACGCACGCGCAAACGTCTCGAGCGCGCGCTGCACCGCGTCGAGGTGCTGAAGGCAGAAATTCAGGAGTACTACAGCAACTATCGCATCAGCAATGATCTGATCGAACTGCGCAACCTGGTGGTGGTCGCCGAGCTCATCATCCAAAGTGCATCCCAGCGACGCGAAAGTCGCGGTCTACATTACTCGCTGGACTATCCGGATCTGTCACCTATTGCCAAGGACACCATCATGGTGCCGATCAATTTCGCCGGCCAGGACATGATCGTTAGCCGCCGTCAGGACTAGGCGGGTGGCGAGCCAGTAGCGCACCTGTCGCCAATCGCTCTCAGCCATGCTATCGCGCCAGAGGTGCAGAAGTTGACGCGATTCCGCCACGCGCAATTGAAGCAGGAAGGGCAGCTCGCGGGCGACGCCGACAATCTCCTGCCATTCTCCTCCCTCCCCGGCTAACCCGAGGCCAGAAGCGGTCATGCGCAGACGCCTGGGTGCCGTTTGCCAATTCGCGTAGGCCAGCAGCGTGGCCAGCATCCAGGGCAGCCACAGCCAGGTGGCTATGGCCGCATTCAAGGTGCTGATGGCCAGGGCAGCGCCGACACTCGCTGCGCTCAGCAGGGCGAGATGCGACGGCGATCTGCGCAATGCCAGCCCCGACTCCATGCGCACCCCTAAGGCAGTTCCCTGCTGTTGTTGACCAGGTCGACCAGGTGCGCCAGGCCGGGGTCCTCGGGGCGCGCCTTCTTCATAAACCAGGCAAAGAGATCCTGATCTTCGCTGGTAAGCAAGCGCTGAAACTCCGCCTGATCGGCCGCTGCCAGGCGGTCATAGTGTTGCTCGAGAAAGGGCATCAGGATGAGGTCGAGTTCGAGCATGCCGCGGCGGCTGGCCCAAATCAGTCGGTCTTTTTGCATGAGTTGCCGGTTGTGAGTAGGGAGGATGTGACGGCATTATATCCGCCCTGTGAAAGATCAACGAAGTATCGGGAGCGATCATCCAAGGTGGTCATCCCCAAGGATGCCTGCATGACAATCCCCTGCCAGCTTTGCGCCATCCAGAACTGGGGGCTGCTCGAGATTCGCGGCGCCGACGCCGGTAAATTTCTGCAAGGCCAACTGACCTGCGACCTGAGGGAACTCGAAGCCCGCACCTGGCTCGACGGGGCGCTCTGCACCCCCCAAGGTCGGGTTTTGGCTAGTCTGCGCCTGTTCTCGGTGGACACATCTATCTTTTTGCGCATGCCGCGCGACCTGCTTGAGCCCATTCAGCACCACCTACGGCACTATGCCGCCTTCTTCCCGATCGATCTCGAAATCACACAGCATCAAGGGCTGGTGCTCCTCGGCAGTGTGCCAGACCGGCTGCATACAGAGACTATGCTAGCCAGCCTGGAGACACCGCAAGGCCGCGAAATCTGGGGCGAGCCTGAGGCCGTGCGCAGTCTCGTCACCGCACTCGGCGATACCTGTACGCTGGCCACTGAAGCCGCTTGGCTCGAACAACTGATCCGTAGCGGGTCGGCGCTGATCGTGGCAGCGACCAGCGGCGAATTTCTCGCCCACCAACTCAGCCTGGATCTGGCTGACGCGATCAGTTTTCGCAAGGGCTGCTATACCGGTCAGGAGATCATTGCGCGCACCCAGTTCCGCGGCAAGTCCAAGCGCCGGCTGGTGGCACTGCGGCTCGCTCACCCGGCAGGGCTGGCGCCGGGCACCACCCTCGAACATTCCGCGGGATCAGCAGTGCATCTGCTGGCCACCACACCCCAGATGGATGCCCTGCTCGCTCAGGCGGTTGCGCCTGAAGATCTGCCGCCTTCTGGCACCCTGCTGCTGGGTGACATCGCCATCAACTACCTGCGCATCTCGCTGCCCTTTGATCCGGGTCCGGGCTGATGCAACAACTGCTGCTGTGGATTCAAAGCCACCCCCAACTGCTAACCCTCGCGCTGGCAACCTCAGTGCTGCTTTTGGTAGTGACGGTGATTCTTGCACCGCAATTGGCCGCGCTGATCCCGGAGGATTATTTCAGCAACCCGCAGCGTCGCACCCTGCACCCGCGCAATCTGCTGTTTCGGCTGTTGCGCAAAGTCGCTAAGAATCTACTCGGGCTTTGCCTGCTGGTATTGGGACTGGTCATGCTGGTGACGCCAGGACAGGGCGTGTTGACCATCTTCGTGGCGCTGCTGGCGCTGGATTACCCGGGAAAATACCGGCTGGAGCGCCGGCTGGTCTCCATCACACCGATCTGCCGCGGTATCAATTGGCTGCGCGCCCGGGCCGGTGCCCCTCCACTGCTGTTGGAGCCGGAAAAACCCTAGTCGGGTAGCTGCCAGTTCACCGGCGCACGGCCCTGTTGGGTCAAATAGGCATTGGTCTGCGAGAAGTGGCGACAGCCAAGGAATCCACGATGCGCGGACAGCGGCGAAGGATGCGGCGCAGACAGTACCAAATGCCGCTGGCGGTCGATGTGGGCACCCTTGCGCTGGGCGGAAGCACCCCACAGCAGAAACACCAGGTGCTCGCATTGGCGATTCAATACCTCGACCACCGCGTCGGTAAAGCGCTCCCAGCCCTTGCCCTGATGCGACCCTGCCCTGCCCTGTTCCACCGTCAGGGTTGCGTTGAGCAGCAGCACCCCCTGCTCGGCCCAGGACTGCAGATAGCCGTGGGCTGGCGGCACAAATCCTACATCCTGGGACAGTTCCTTGTAGATATTAAGCAGGCTCGGCGGCACCGGCACACCGGGTAACACCGAAAAACATAGGCCATGTGCCTGACCCTGGCCGTGGTAGGGATCCTGACCGAGAATCACCACCCGCACCTGATCGAGCGGCGTGGAGTTGAGCGCGTTGAACCAGAGCGGGGACGGTGGAAAAACCTGTTTACCCAGGCGCATTTCCTCGCGCAGAAAGGCGCGCAATTCCGCCATATAGGGCTGGCCGAATTCAGCCTGCAACGGCCCCAGCCAGCTCGGGTGAACCTGAGGGCTGCGGGCAGCGGCTTCAGCCATCCCTACTCCGGACGCATGGCCGGAAACAGCAGCACATCGCGGATAGAGGCCGAGCCGGTCAGCAGCATGACCAGTCGATCGATACCAATACCTTCACCGGCGGTAGGCGGCAAGCCGTACTCCAGGGCGCGAATATAGTCGGCGTCGTAATGCATGGCCTCGTCGTCGCCGGCAGCCTTGGCCTGGACCTGGGCCTGGAAGCGTTCGGCCTGATCCTCGGGGTCGTTCAGCTCGGAGAAGCCGTTGGCGATCTCGCGACCGCCGATAAAGAGCTCAAAGCGGTCGGTAACAAAGGGATTCTCGTCATTGCGCCGGGCCAAGGGCGAAACTTCAGCCGGGTACTGGGTGACAAAGGTCGGATCCTGCAACTGATGCTCGGCCGTTTTCTCAAAAATCTCCAGCTGGATCTTGCCTAGCCCCCAGTCCGGCTTCACGGGGATACCCAGGGCACTGGCCTGACGCGCGGCGCTGACCGGGTCGGCCAGATCGGTGCTGCTAATCTGCGGGTTATAGGCCAGGATCGCCTCGATCAAGGTCAGGCGCGCAAAGGGTTTGCCGAAATCGATAAAACGCTGCTCATCGCCCTCGACAGCGGCTGCCACGACGCGGGTATCACCGGCAATCAACTGCGCCAGGCCGCTCAACATGTCCTCGGTAGTGTTCATCAGGTCTTCGTAAGTGGCATAGGCCTGATAAAACTCCAGCATGGTGAATTCCGGGTTATGCCGGGTCGAAAGGCCTTCGTTGCGGAAATTGCGGTTGACCTCAAAGACCTTTTCGAAACCACCCA
>JAYQPQ010000019.1:0-13094 GCA_038145405.1 Porticoccaceae bacterium
AGTCTGGGCCGTGTCTCAGTCCCAGTGTGGCTGATCATCCTCTCAGACCAGCTATAGATCGTCGCCTTGGTGGGCCTTTACCCCACCAACTAGCTAATCTAACGCGGGCTCATCCAATAGCGAGAGCCGAAGCCCCCTTTATCCCTTAGGACATATGCGGTATTAGCTCGAGTTTCCCCGAGTTATCCCCCACTACTGGGCAGATTCCCACGCGTTACTCACCCGTCCGCCGCTCTACTCACCCGAAGGCTTTCTCGCTCGACTTGCATGTATTAGGCCTGCCGCCAGCGTTCAATCTGAGCCATGATCAAACTCTTCAGTTTAATCTTTTACCTCTACTCAGAGAGTAAGAGGAGATCGTTTCGCAGTTACCCGCTATACGATCCAAAAACTCGGCCAAACGCTAATTTGAACCTAATGAATTAGGCCAAATTTGATGGCCATTAATTCGGAATGAATTGATGGATATCTTGCGTTTGATATTTCAATGATGTTCGAAATATCTCAGCAAGCACCCACACGCATTGCTTGATCAGATTGTTAAAGAACTGTTTCGCCGCCAGGGGCGAGGGCTGCGTATTTTAATCTTTGCTGCCCCCGAGTCAACCGTTATTTTGACTCGCTTTTCTCGCGGCGCTGTGCCGGAAGAGGCGCGCATTTTAGCGAGCCCCAACTCCCTGTCAACAGATATTTGCAACTTGCTCGGAAGAACTAGGCAAGCGTGAACAGATGGTAGTTTTTCTTGCCCAGTCGAACCACAAAGAAGCGGCCAAAGACAGCATTGGCACGCCCAAAAACTTCATGGCTGGCCATGTTCTGATCCCAACCAACGGCTTCGCCGTTCACGCTCACCGCGGCGCTCTGCAGCGCATCCTTCACCTGTTTGCCGCTTTTCGCCAGCCCGCAGTCCACCAATAGTGTCGTCAGCGGCAGTTCGCCCAGATCTGCGGGCAAAGCAGTGGTCGGCAGGCCGTCCTGCTGCAGTTGCCGAAGATCCGCTTCAGCGAGATCAACCACCTCACCTGAAAACAGCGAGCGCGTGATGCGCTCAGCAGCTTCCAGGGCTTCGGAACCGTGCACCAGCCGGGTTACCTCGCGGGCCAATACGCCCTGCGCTTCCGGCCTGCCCGCACGCTGTCGATCCGATGCCTCAAGTGCATCGATCTCAGCCACCGGCAGGAAGGTGAAGTACTTCAGAAAACGGTAAACGTCGGCATCCGCCGTCTGCAGCCAAAACTGGTAGAAGGCATAGGGCGAGGTCTTGCGGGCATCCAGCCAAATTGTGCCCGATTCAGTTTTGCCAAATTTCGTTCCATCGGCCTTGGTGATCAAGGGCAATGTCAGCCCAAACACCTGCGCGCCGTGCAGACGTCGCGTCAGATCGATGCCGGCTGTGATGTTGCCCCACTGGTCGGAGCCGCCAATCTGCACTGTGCACTGATGTTCTTTATGCAGTTCGGCGAAATCCAGCGCTTGCAGCAGCGAGTATGAAAATTCGGTGAAGGAGATGCCGCTGCCTTCGCGTTCGATGCGCTGCTTGACGGACTCTTTCTGAATCATGGCATTGATGGAGAAATGCTTGCCAATATCGCGCAGAAAATCCAGCAGCCGGAGCTCTCCGGTCCAGTCGTAGTTATTGGTGAGAATGGCGGCGTTGTCACGACCATCGAAGTCCACAAAGGCGGAAATCTGATTGCCCAGACGTTCGCACCACTGGGCCACCACTTCCTGGCTGTTGAGGCGACGCTCTTCGGCCTTAAAGCTGGGATCCCCAATCAGGCCGGTAGAACCGCCAACCAGCGGAACCGGGGTGTGGCCAGCCATTTGAAACCGCTTCAGCATCAACAAGGGCACCAGACTGCCGATGTGCAAACTATCCGCCGTCGGATCGAAGCCACAATACACCCGACGCGTCTGCGCCAGGTGGTCATCCAAATCCTGCTCGGCAGTGCGCTGAGCGATCAACCCACGCTCGGCCAGCTCAAGCAGCAAGGCATTTTTCATCGTTTTGCCAGAATTCTTAATCATTTTGAGGAAGACAAGTGACCGAAGCGGCGCTACCTTAGCCATTTTCCACCCAAAAACAAGTGTGCGCTAATCACCACCTTGGTGAATTTTCGCTTTGGCAATCATTTCATTTCTATTTACAATCAGTTAAATCCTTTATCAAAGAAGTTGGATGAAGCCACAGGCGACCCGAAATGGCCAGCGTAGAGCCCTGCTGATAAGCAAGGCCAAGGCGCACGCGCAACGCCTGCAGCAAACGGCAAGTGAGTTGCGCCTGCCCCGCTTTTATCCGCGGCACGCCAAGTGGTCTGGTGCGGTGCTTGGAGTGGTGGCCCTCTGCACACTTTGCGTGCAAGCCATCACCACCACGCGCATCGAGCAAGCCCACTCCGGTTCCTGGCAAACCCTGGCCCTGCCACTAGCCAATCCACCTGCTGCTGAACCTGCTGCACCGGCTGTCGCTGAGCTGCCGCCGGAATCTCTGCTGAAAGAATCCGTATTTAAGGTTCGCAGCGGCGACTCACTCTCGGTGCTATTCGAGCGCGCAGGTTACGGCCCTGCCATCGTGCATCAGGTGGCCTACGAGACCGAACATGGCAAGGAATTCACCCGAATCTATCCAGGCCAGGACATCCGCTTCTTCGCCGATGGCGACCACCAACTGGTCCGCGCTGAGTTTGCGCGCAACGAACTGGATTACTACGCCGTTGAGCGCGCAGAAAATGGGTTTGTCTCATCGCATGTGATTCGCGAGCCGGAAGTCTTTCCACAGGTGAAATCCGGCACGATCGATACCAGCTTTTACCTGGCAGGTCAGCAAGCCGGACTTAGCGACAACCAAATTATGGAGCTTGCCGCCCTGTTCGGATGGGACATCGACTTTGTGCTGGAAATCCGTCAGGGAGACAGCTTCTCCGTGGTCTACCAGGAACGCTATCTCGACGGTCGACAAATTACCCACGGCAACATACTGGCGGCTGAGTTTATCAATCAGGGACGCGTGCACCGCGCCGTCCGTTACGAGGATAGCGCTGGCCGCGTAGCCTATTACAGTCCCGAAGGTGAGAGCATGCGCAAGGCTTTCCTGCGCACCCCGCTGGACGTGTTCCGCATCAGCTCCCACTTCAATCTCAATCGTCGCCATCCGGTGCTAAATACCATCCGCGCTCACAACGGCACCGACTATGCGGCGCCCACGGGCACCCCTATCAAGGCTACCGGTGACGGACGAGTGACCTTTGCCGGTGTAAATGGCGGTTATGGCAACATGGTGCGCATTCAGCACGGGCAGAATTACCAGACTGTTTACGCCCACATGAGTCGTTTCGCTTCGGGCGTGCGCGAAGGTGTTTACGTTCGGCAGGGTCAGGTAGTCGGCTATGTCGGCATGACAGGCCTGGCTACCGGACCCCACCTGCACTACGAATTCTATGTAAATGGCACTGTACGCAACCCGGTGACGGTTGCTCTGCCAAACGGCGAACCCATCCCTGCTGCCGAACTGGCCAGCTTCGGACAACTGGCACAGCCGATGCTGGCCCTGCTGGATAATCAGAACACTGAGCAGCAGTACGCCAATCACGAAGCTGCCTCCAGTACCGAGATTTGACCTCGCCGGAGTTGTATATCGGTGCCATGTCGGGCACCAGCGCAGATAGCATCGACGCCGTGCTGGTCGATTTCAGAACCTCCCCACCCCGCCTGATTGCCCAGTACGAGCACCCCCTGTCACCGGAACACCGAGAGCAAATCATCGCCCTTTCCTCTGCCGCCTCGGATTCCCTGGCGCAAGCCCTGATACTGGATCGCGAGCTGGGAGCCTCGTTTGCGGATGCAGTCAAGCAGTTGCTTCTGTTGGCCAAGGTGTCGGCCGATCGAGTCCACGCCATTGGTAGTCACGGCCAGACGCTGCGCCACCACCCGCGACCGGACGCAGTCAGCAAAACACGTTTTACTTTGCAGGTTGGCGATCCCAATACCATCGCCGAACTCACGGGAATTGATGTCGTTGCCGACTTTCGGCGACGCGATCTGGCAGCAGAGGGCGAAGCGGCGCCCTTGGCCCCCGGCTTTCATTGGCAGTATTTCAGCCACCCGGAGGTCACGCGCGCCATCATCAATATCGGTGGCTTTAGCAATCTGACCCTGCTCGCGCCCGGCCAGGAGCCGCAGGGATTCGATACCGGGCCGGGCAACTGCCTGCTGGACGGCTGGTACCAGCGACACCAAGTCGGCGCCTATGACAAAGGCGGCCAATGGGCTGCTGTCGGTCGAGTCAACGGTGAATTATTGACCCGCTTGCTGGCCCATCCCTATTTGCGGCAAACCCCGCCCAAAAGCACCGGGCGAGAAAGCTTTCACCTGTCCTGGCTGGACAGCGTTTTACAGGGTTTGGATCTAACAGCCGAGGATGTGCAATCCACCCTGCTGCAGCTCACCGTCGATTCCATCTGCACTGGGCTCACCATGGCCGGGACACCAGTGCAGGAAATCTATCTCTGTGGTGGCGGCGCACTGAATACCGAACTTATCGAGCGGCTTGAAGCCTCTGTGGGAGCTCCCGTGCGCACCACCGCTGCGCTAGGCGTCGACCCCAAACTGGTGGAGGGTTTCGCCTTTGCCTGGATGGCACGCCAAACCCTGAGTCGCAAGGTATCTAACCTGCCGTCCGTAACCGGATCCCGCGGCCCGCGTATTCTGGGTGGTATTTACCAGGCTTGACCAAAGCCACGGCCCACAACAACTGCAAAGGCGCCGATACAGCATATGTTCCCGAAGATTCCCAGCGATGCCCTCCTGCTTTCCATGACCGATGTTCAGCATCCTCTGGCAACCTATTCGCACCATGCGATTGAGCTGGATGGCGCGGTCTGGCCTTCGGTAGAACACTACGTCAACGGCATGCGCTTTCCCGATCCAACCTATCGCGAGCAAATACGCAGCGCAGCGCATCCGGCCATGGCGAGGAAGCTGGGAAAGAGCTGGTTTCGCACCCGCCATGCCGACTGGAAAAAGACCCGGGAAATCTATATGACACGAGCGCTGTGGACCAAGTGCCTGACCTGGCCGGATGTCGCCAAGGCATTGCTGGATACCGGCGATCGGCTTCTGGTTGAAACCAGCGAATACGACTATTTCTGGGGTTGTGGCCGCGACCTGCGCGGACACAACAAATATGGCAAGGTGCTTATGGCTGTGCGCGAACGCCTGCGACAGCGCGCTGCTGCCAGCGAACAAGGCACCACTGGATGATCAAAGAAAGCAGGGCGCCCACCAGAACCCCGGAGACATTGGCCAGCATATCGCTGTAGTCAAAGGATCGCTGGGGCACGAAATTCTGTCCGAATTCCATAGCACAGCCGTACAGCATCACGAAAATCAGGGCGAACCACCAATGTCCGGTGCGTAGCCAGGCCAGGCGCGCCGAGAGAAAAAACAGCAGATTCCCGACAAAATGCCATACCTTGTCGTTGGCCGCCGCACTCAAAGCCGGATTGGGCGATAACGTCAAATAGGTGAACACCGCCAGAGCAGCCGCAAACTGCAGGCGAAAAAGCCATACCAGCCAACCCGCTCGAGGGGAATAATCAGTCGCTATCGTCATGCGCTTCCGCGTCCGGTGCGAATGGCGATGTGTCGGGTAATGGCTTGCTGGGCGTAGCACCCAGCTCTTTCAGCTTGTGTGCGCGACCCACCAGATTGCCACGCCCCGTAGATAGCCGACTGCGCGCCTGGTCGTAAGCCTTGTGACTCTTGTCGAGTGCCTGTCCGAGCTCATCCAGGGCTTCCACTACGCCCGCCAGCTTATCTAGCATGGCGCCGGCTTGCTGCGCGATTTCCCGCGCATTCTTGTTCTGCTTCTCATTGCGCCAGAGCGACTCCACCGTCTTCAACATGGGCATCAGGGTGGTATGGCTGACCAGCGTGACCTGCTGCGCAAAGGCGTCATCAAAGAGTGCCGGATCCTCCCTCAGCGCCAGCAGGTAGGCGGGTTCAATCGGGATAAACATAAAGACAAAGTCGACGCTGCTGATGTTCTCCAGATCCTGGTAGCGCTTGCTTGCCAAGCCCTTGAAGTGAGCTCGCAAGGAGGCGACGTGCTGCGCCAATAGCGAGTTACGGACCAGATCGTCCTCGGAATTCACATAGTCTTGATAGGCCTTGAGCGAGACTTTGGAGTCAACCACCAGTGCCCGCCCTTCCGGCAGGCGAATAATGACATCCGGCTTGAACAGTCGACCCTCAGCATCGCGATGCCCGCCCTGCACCTCGTACTCGGCGCCCCTGACCAATCCAGCGTCCTCGAGTAGCCGCTCCAGTATCATCTCGCCCCAGTCGCCCTGTGTCTTGGATTCGCCTCTCAGGGCCTTGGCCAGATTCACCGCATCCAGTCCGATCTGCTGAGCCTGGCGATGCAGCTCCTCGATCTGTCCTTTGAGACGATTACGGTCCATTAGGTCGGCGCTGTGAACTTCGTCGACGCGCTTGCGGAAGGCTTCCATCTGCTCCCGCATCGGCAGCAGTGTAGCGTTGATAGACTCCTTGCTGAGCTTGCTGAATTTGTCCTGCTTCTCTTCGAAAATGCGATTGGCCAACCGCTCAAACTCAGCCTGTAACTGCCTGTGTCGGTCTTGGTTGTCGGATTGCAGATCCACATTGCGCTGCTGCTCCACCGTCAGCCGGGCACGCACCTCAGCCAGTTGGCGCTCGAGGTCCAGGCGCAGGTCGCGCAATTCGGCAAGTTCTTGCGACAGGTCGGTCGCCTGGCGGCGCAAGGCCCACCACTGCTGGCCGAAGATCACAGCCAGCAGTAAGGCGAGAAAAAGCAAAGAGGAAAGGACAGTCACAAGTAGCTCAGCTTTAGCAAACTAACGGCCACATTCTACCCCCGGCGCGCAAGCCCTGAGCATGCCAGCAAGCCCAGCCAGAAGAAGGCAGCGGAATTAGATACTGTGGAGTTTGAGCTCCACACGCAGGCGCTGGGCCAAGGTGCTCATCACTTCCAGCGCGAAGTCGGGGTTTGCCTTGACCAATCCCAGGAAGCACTCCTTGCTGGTCACGGCCACTGTTGAGGGCTTTACAGCAATTGCTGTAGCGCTGCGTTGTGCCATATCGAGCAGGGCCATCTCGCCGAAAATCTCGTTCTCCATAATGGTCGCCAGATAGCGGCCATTAACGCGCAATTCGACCTCGCCTGACACCATGCCGAACATTACGTCACCATCGTCGCCCTCGGTAAAAATCTGGTCGCCTTTTTTGTAGGAGGTGAATTCTTTTTCCAGGGAAAAATCAATCATCTGGGTTCTGTCGTCAGGTTGCCAATTTCGACCCCAAGCTTAAACCAAAAGGAGCCGCACTGACCAGCGATCTGCTTTGACTTCGGGCATAATCCCTGCTGAGTCCTCGGCTGCGTCAAAATAGCCGACATGTCACGAATCCCACCCCGCGTAATTGTTTTCGACTCCGGCGTGGGCGGGCTATCCATTTTTGCTGAAATCAAACGCCAATTACCCTGGTGCGAATTGATCTTCGCCAGCGATGCCGCCGGCTTTCCCTATGGCATTCGCTCAGAAGCAGACCTTATCGCCCGGGTCGATCGGGTTGTCGGAGCCCTGCTGGATCGCGTACGGCCGGACGTCGCCGTCATCGCCTGCAACTCCGCGAGCACCGTCGTCCTGCCGGTTATTCGCTCCAAATACGCGCTACCCTTTGTCGGTGTAGTACCGGCAATCAAGCCTGCTGCCGCGCTCTCGCGCTCCCACCACATTGGCTTGCTGGCGACTCCGGCAACCGTCGGTCGCTCCTACACGCGCCAGCTGATTGCCGACTTCGCCACGCATTGCCAGGTCGACATGCTCGGCTCCTCCGAGCTGGTCTACCTGGCGGAGGCCAAGCTGCGCGGCGAACTCGTGGATGTGGCAGAAGTGAGGCGCATACTCAGCCCCCTCTTTGACCCGTCGCGCGCCAACCTGGACACTATCGTGCTCGCCTGCACCCACTTCCCTCTGATTAGAGACGAATTGGAGCAAGCGGCTGCCTGGCCGGTAAATTGGGTCGACTCCGCTGAAGCCGTCGCCCGACGTGTTCATTCGCTGCTGGCCGATCGTGCAGAAAACTCTATCGAAGTAACCCATCACAGCGCCCTGATCACCGGCACGCAGCCTGTCTTTCCTGGTCTGGTTGAAACCATGCGAGGTCTGGGCATCGCCAAGGTGGAGCTGGAGGACATTTGATGAGCCGGCTGCAGGCGCCATCAACCGAGGATTTGCTGTTAGCTCCGAACCTGGCGGTTGCCGATGCCATGCTAGCCAATCAGTTGGCCCGCCACCGCGAACCCACATTGGCAGAGCGCATTCGCAGTTTGCCGGCCTGGCTGGAGGATCTTTTTGGCCATTCACCTTTCCCTCCACTGGCGTCGGAACTGCAGATGCTGGCAACCTGGGAAAAGACCCTCCGCGACCTCGATTTGCCGTTCGACCTGCACCCTCCAACACTGGCACCACTGGCTCTGCAGGGTTGGCGCCAAGTCAAAGGCTGGCGTGTCGAGCGCCAGCGCTTCGAACTGGCAGAGTATGGTCGCGACCTGCGCTTTGGCGACTGGTGTCGTCAGTTTGAGCAGCGTCTGGTGGATCAGGGACAAATTTCTGCCGAGCAGCTCGCCGAGCAGCTGCTCAGCCGTCCTGCCGACCGCCGCTACCGTCGAATTCAGCTGGCTGGCTTCGTCGATCGCCCCGCTCCGCTCTGGCTCGCCCTCTTCGCGCACCTGGCTGAAGAGGTGCAATTTATCGACTGGCAGGACAAGGTCGGCGAACTGAAGCAGTTTGGCTGTGATACCCCGGAGCAGGAGCTGAGGTCGGCGGCAATCTGGGCCAAAGCTGTGCTCGCCGCGCACAACCCTGCCCGAGTGGGCATCATTGCGGCGCGTGGCAAGGCGGACGTAGGTCGCCTGGCGCATGAACTGGTGCAGCTTGGGGTGGCCACTAATCGTCGCCTGCCGCTGAGCGAATCTGGTCCTATTCAGGGGGCTTTGGCACTGCTGCAGATCAATGGCCAGCAGATTGGTATCGGCGATGCCCGTGCGCTGGTCGAAAATCCATTCTGGGGCGACTATGCAAAGGAGTTGAGCCTTCGGACGGGTTGGGAAACGCGGCTTTGCCAGCTGGAAACCCGCACACTCTTTCGCTCGGACCTGGCTCACTGCCTGGCAGAGAGCAAAGCGTTGGTCGAACTGGTATCCGGCCAGCAACGAGCGGAAGCTGCATTGGCGCCATCGGCATGGGCTGAGCTGTTTAATCGCCAGCTGCACAAGTTGGGTTGGCCAGGAACTCAGCTCCCGCAAGAAGATCATGTCCTGGCCTGCGAGAGTTGGCTCGAGTTGCTTGGCGATCTGGCTTCCCTGAATACATCTTTCGCCAAGCTGGAATGGTCGCAGGTGTACCGCTGGCTGAAAATTGCTGCCTCGCAACGAACCTACTTGAACACTGCCCGCAGTGAGGGAGTCTGGCTACTCGACCGGGTGGAAGAAGCTGCCGAATTCAACTTTTTGTGGCTCCTGGGCGCCGACGATCAGGACTGGCCGCCGCCGCCAAAACCGCATCCCCTGGTGCCCTTTAGTTTACAAAGCGCCTTCGACATGCCGCGCCACGCGGCGCAGCGCGAACTAGAACTGTGCCAAAATTTGCTGGCCAGCCTGAATCGAAGGGCGGATCAGATTATCTGTAGCTTTGCCCGCAGCAGGGAGAATCTCAGCTGCAAGCTAACGCCCCTGCTCGGTTCCCTGCCGCAGGCCCAGATTGCTGTCCCGGTGGCCACGCCGACCGCCGGCGGCCCTTTCGAATGGATTGATTGCAGCAGCGCACCGGCACTAGCGGCAGATCAGCGACAAATCCGGGGAGGCAGCCGCGTATTGCAGCTAATGACGGCCTCACCTTTTGACGCCTTTGCGGAGTTACGACTCAAGGCCAATCCTCTCGGGCAACCCAGCGACGGTGTCAGCCCGAAAGAGTTCGGCAAGCTGCTCCACGATCTGCTTGAACGAAGCTGGCTTGCCCTGCAGAACAACCAGCAGGGCCTCCTGGCACTCACTGACTCCGAACGTCAGCGCTTAGCCGCCGAGCTTTCGCGCGAGACACTGGCGCACTGGAGAGGCGCCTGGCGAATTGGCCATAACCAGCGCCATCTGGTCGCCGATCTTCTTGCAGACACGCTGCTGGAATGGCTCCAGCTAGAGTCGCAACGGCCGCCCTTTGAGGTGCACGGAACCGAACGGGACATCCCCGTGCAGCTCGGGCCGATCACATTGCAGGTGCGTATTGACCGCATCGACCGAACGGACCAGGGACTGCTTTTGATCGACTACAAATCAGGGACGTCTGGTGAGGTGCGCGACTGGCTTGTTTCGCCACCCCAACAGCCGCAACTCCCCCTTTACTGCATTGCCCTGAATGAGCCTTGCGCTGCCATTGCGATCGCGCGTCTGCGCCTGGGGCAGTGCAAGTGGGTCGGGCTGGGCGCGACCTCCCTGTTCTCGGGGATCAAGGGGGCGGCAGACTGGGGTGTCGTTCAAGCCAATTGGCGAGCTGATTTGATTGGCCTCGCCGAAGGCTTCGCGCAGGGCGATACGCGTGTCGCCGAGCCCCGCCCCGGCCACTTTGGCAGTAATCCCTTGGCCCGCTTGCAACGCTTTTCTGAGTACGAGGACATGCGGCAGTGGCTTCAGACCCGCTGACACCGGATCGCGAGGCGCGCCAGAGTGCCAGGGACGCGGCGCGTTCACTGATCTTGCGCGCACCCGCCGGTTCCGGCAAAACCGAATTGCTGACCCAGCGCGTACTGCGACTGCTGGCGCTGGTAGAGCGGCCCGAGGCAATACTGGCCATTACCTTCACGCGCAAGGCCGCCGGAGAAATGCGTGCTCGTATCCTGGCCGCGCTGCAAGCTGCCGCCGACAGCACCCCACAAAGCGAACCCGCCGATTCGCACAAGCGCGAAACCCTCGACTTGGCACGCGCAGCGCTGGCGCAGAACGACAAGCAGAATTGGCAGCTGCTGGATAACCCAAACCGCTTGCAGCTGCTGACCTTTGACGGCCTGTGCCGTCGACTCGCCACCAGTCTGCCACTGGAGTCTGGCGTAAGTCTGCCACCGGAAATGACCGAGGCGCCCGGACTGCTGTATCGCGACGCAGCGCTCAATACCCTGGCGCACCTCGAGTCCCGCCAGCCGGTCGGGGGACAAATTGGCTTGCTCATGGCGCATCTTGGGGTTGGCGTGGATCAGCTGGTCGAGCTGATTGCGGATTTGTTACCCAGCCGCCAATCCTGGCTGCCGCTGGTGACCAGTGGCAACTTGTCGCGCCCTTGGCTGGAGCAGTCATTGCAGTTGCTGATTGTCGACAAATTGCGCGGCATTGAAGGGCCGCTTGCGCCTGTTGCTACCGAACTCGAAGCCCTGATTCGCTACGCGCTTTCCCAGGGTGGCGACGACTTACCAGCCGCACTTCACCCCAGTCGACGGCATTTATTCAAGGTGGGTGAACCCCTATTGCCGCCCTGGCGTGCACTGGCGAATTTCCTGCTGACTGACTCCGGCTCGGCGCGAGAAACTGTGAATAAAAAGCTCGGCTTCCCGCGCGCTGGCGAAGAGAAGGCCCGCATGATCGAGCTGCTCGGCTGGCTGGAAAATCAGCCGCAGCTGATCGAACAGCTGGATAACATCAGAAAACTCCCCGAGCCCGAAATAAGCGACGAGCAATGGTTACTGATCGAGGCACTAGCGGCAGTTTTGCGCCTAGCAGCTGCTGAATTGCAGCTGCTGCAACAGGAACTTGGGGTATGTGACTACGCCGAAATGGCCATGGCTGCCCTGCGTGCGCTCGGCGAGTCCGATCAACCCACGCCACTCGCCGAGCGGCTCGACTATCGCATTCAGCACATTCTGGTAGACGAATTTCAGGACACCTCCGGTGCCCAGATTGAGCTGCTCAGCCGCCTGACGGCCGGTTGGCAACCCAGTGATGGTCGAACCCTCTTTGTCGTTGGCGACGCCATGCAATCGATCTACGAGTTTCGCCAGGCACGGGTGGAGCTCTTTCTGCGATTGTGCCGGGAAGGTATGGGCAGCCTGCAACCCGATCCCCTGGCACTGGGCACCAACTTTCGCTCGCGCCCTGCACTGGTAGAGCAGGTCAACCAACTGTTCCGCGACAGGTCGGGACAGGGCGGCACCCAGGCATTTTCACCGGCAAGCGCAGCGCGCGATCACCATCCCGATGCCATACTGCACTGTCATGCGCATCTCGACGGAGCAGACGAGGCACGTGCCATCGCCTCCCACATCCGTGGGCTGCTCGACCGTGGCGAGCAAGACATTGCGATTCTGGTACGCAGCCGCAATCACCTGCAGGAGATTCTGCCTGCCCTGCGTGATCAGCAAATTACGTGGGTGGCACAGGATATCGACGGCCTGGCCAGCCGCATGGCTATTCAGGATATCGACACGCTGGCGCGGGCACTTTGCTCACCGGCTGATCGCGTGGCCTGGCTTGCGCTGCTCAGAACTCCCTGGGCAGGCCTGGACAATACTGACCTATTGCGCGTCTGCGAGGCTGCCGACCAGGTGGGGATAAGCCTTGCCGAAGCACTGAGCAGCGCGCCGTCCATACCTGAACTGAGCCCAGCGGGTCAGAAAGTGCTGGAGCGACTGCGCAAAGTGCTCAATTTTGCTCAGGCCAGACTCGGCCAGGTCCCGCTGGCCAGTCTGCTGGAGCGGTCCTGGGTTGCACTTGATGGACCCTGCACACTCTGGTCGACTGCTGACCAAGGCAATATTCAGGATTACCTGGTTCTGCTCGACCAGCACGCGCCCGGGGGCAATCTGCCCGAATGGGAGGCTTTTGACCTGGCGCTGGCCAAACTCTATGCACGACCGCGGGCCGGGGCAGGTGGCTCGGTGCAGATCATGACCATTCACAAAGCCAAGGGGCTTGAATTCGACCATGTGATTTTGCCGGCCTTGGGACGCAAGTCTCGCAGCGGCGGAACCACGCCGCTGGTGGGCGGGGGGGGGGGGGTGGTGAGGGCTGGGGG
>JAYQPQ010000019.1:13104-16091 GCA_038145405.1 Porticoccaceae bacterium
CGCCGCTGCTGGCCTGGTGGGAGGGGGAGTTCAGCGATGGGACGCGACGCTTTCTGATGAGCCCCAAGGCACGTCGCGACCGCGATAATGCCCTTTATGCCTATCTACTGGATGAGCAGCGCCGACGACAGCAGCACGAAAATTTGCGTCTTCTCTACGTTGCCCTGACCCGAGCCAGAGAAAGTCTCTACCTTTCCGCCGTGTTTCGGTTGGACAGCAAGGGAGCGGTTCGCGCTCCGGAGCGCGACACCTTGCTGGCGGGCGTCTGGGATCGTCTGGAACAGGCATTTGCCCTCCAGATGCAGCAGGTCACACCGGTGGATACGGCTCCAGTCCGCTACCTGGCAGGCATACGGCGCCTCGACGTGAATCGTCCGATGCCGCCACTGGCGGAGCAGACTCGCGATGACGCCAGCCTCCCCTGCAGCGATGACTTTGGTCGACGCCATACTGCCCGTGTGCTGGGAGACATCCTGCATCAGGATCTGTGCCAGTTAGCCGGAGAGGCTGATATTCCCGCTGCTATTGCGGCGCTATCCAGCAGCTGGTCGATGCGGCTCCGCGCGCGAGGGCTGGAGCGCCACCAGGAACTATCCGCGCTGGAGCGACTGACCAAAGCCATGCAGCTGCTGAAGTCGTCGGCGACAGCCAGCTGGCTGCTACAGCGCCGCAAGGTGGACGGCGCCGAACAAGCCCTTGCTGTGCTGGACAATCGGGGGCGTCCTAGACGCTATGTGGTCGACCGAACTTTTATTGAGGATGGCGCGCGCTGGATTGTCGATTACAAAACCAGCGAACCGGCGCCTGGGGAGGCCCCGGAGGTATTTTTTGCCAGTCAGGTAAAGCGCTACCAGGCGCAGCTGGAAGCCTATGCGGCTATCTTTGCGCCTAATGTGCCGAGAATTGCCCTGTATTTCCCGCTGCTGGATAAATTGCTCGAGCTGTCGTCATTGCAGTAGTTCTTTTATTCTTGGGTTGAGCATAAGGCTTTCCCCGAGCCCGGATCAACCACTACGCCGTGTTGTCCCGTGTCTGCCACTCTATCGGCTGTTCCAGCCATGTGTCGAGCTCAGCTTTTTCGGTATCGCTTATTGCCAGCAACTCGTCCAGGGCAGCCACAATCTTAGCGCTGCAACGGGCCATTTTGTCGCCCAGTTCGGCGGGTGAACCAATGCCCAGGTGGGCAAACATCGGTGGCTGAAAGCGCTTCGGAATGGCTTCGACTTGAGTACCCTCCAATCCAAGCAAACGCTCCCAAAGCTGCAGTGTTTGCCAAAAGCCCAAAATGTCGGGTAGCTCGGGCAATCCGATCTCCTTTGCTAAGCTGCAAACCAGCTCCACGTAGTCGAGCTCGGCATATTCCGGCCGATCACAGCAATAATGCAGCGCCGCACTGCTGATCAGATATTCGGTTTCCATCAAGCCGCCCGGACGGAGCTTGGTGGCAACGGTGTCATCGCCAGGCGAACGAATGCGTTGCTCGCGCAAGCGCATCAGCATGCGATTGGTGTCCATACGCCACTGCTCCGGTGACCGACTCCGGGTGAGCACTTCGCGGCGAATGGCCATGGCCCGGTCACTCGCTGCACGGTCGCCCGCCACGCAGCGCGCGGTTACCAGTGCCTGATGCTCCCAGGTTTTGGCGCGTTCAAATTGATAGGCGGCAAAGCTGCCCACGCTGATGGTGGGGGGTCCCGAACGGCCGGATGGGCGCAAGCGCGTGTCCATCTCGTAGACCACCCCCTCTTTCATGGGCGTAGCCAGCGCCGTCTGCAGACGATTGGCAAAGCGGTTGGCCGCTTCGAGCCCCTGCTCGGGTGCGCAAAGGTAAAGAATATCCAGATCGGAAAGCGGTGCCATCTTGCTCATGCCCAGCTTGCCCAAGCCGAGGATAGCGATGGGAACCCGGTCCACCGCCAGTTGCTCACTGACCACCCGCAGTGCCATATTCAGGGCGTGCTCAGCAAGAAAAGTCAGATTTGCCTGCAGCTCCTGGGGACTCAATTTGCCGAACACAAAATCCTGATAGTGGAGGTAGAGCTGTTCATTAACCAGGCGACGCATCCGTTCCAGCCGCGTTTCATAATCGGAAGAATGAAAGACAAACTCGTCGCGCACTTCGGGCGACCGATCGCCTTCCAGCAAGACGTCGATGATATGGGGTGTCTGTTCGAGCAAAATGCGCATTGCCGGTGAATACAGCAGCGGCAGTACCAGCCCATCTACCAGCCAGGGCGCATTTTGCAGCAGCCGAAAGTACTGGCCGCCCGGCGGCAGGCGCAGGAAATACTGGTGGATACGTCGAATACTGTCTTCAATTTCCAGACCCGACTCGAGAATGCAGGCTGCCAGGCGAGCGTAAAGCCCTGCCAGCCCAATCCCCTGGGAAGGCGAGACGCCATAAGCACGGAATCCCTGCTCCCACATGTCCACGATTTCCTGCACCTTTGGCGCAAGTTCGGGCCAGGGGGGGCCGGCTGTGGTGCCCTCTTGCGCCTTATCCGTATCAGCTGAACGAAATAGCCCGACAAATTCCGAGCGCACATCCGTGCGCAAGGCAAACAGCTGTGTCGCAAAAGCGCTCCAATTCTCGATTCCCGCCAGGCGCATAAATTTTGCGCGCTGCAGGTTGTCCTGAGGAAGACTGTGGGTTTGCTGGTTGGAAATAAGCTGCAATCTATTCTCACAACGCCGCAACCACCAGTAATGGTCGATAAAGCGCTCGGCAAGATCCGGAGCTATCAGGTGTTGCTCGGCGAGTTTGCGCAGCGCCGTCGCCGTATGCGTCACTCTTAGCTGAGGTCTTTTGCCGCCCCACACCAGCTGCAACGCATTAGCGAAGAACTCAATTTCCCGAATACCCCCCGTGCCCAATTTCAGGTTAAAGCCTTCAGCCTCGGGTGCGACCTCCTGGGATTGCGCACGCTGGCGCTTTAAGCCGGGATGCTCGAGGTCGATCTTTTCCTTCAGCGAGGCCAATTCGTCCA
>JAYQPQ010000019.1:16101-26166 GCA_038145405.1 Porticoccaceae bacterium
CGGGCGCGAAAGTCGAGCTGCTGGCGCCAGATAAAACCGGCGAGATCGCGCAGAAAGCGCCCGCCCAATTTCAGGTCGCCAGCGATGGGGCGCGCTTTCGCCATGGCCAGCCGATGCCAGGGCAGCGAACGAAAATAGTAGTACTCCAGGGCGCCTGTCACCGACATCGCCAGTTGGGTGGCGCTGGCTTCCGGGCGAAGCCGCCAATCGACCCTGAACAGGAAGCCCTCCCTGCGGTCATCTTCAAGAAAGGCTGTCATCCACTTGAGAATTCTGGCCGCTACATCGCCGGGGCCATGGGTACGACTTGCCGGCAGGCTATCCCGATCAAAAAAGGCCACCAGATCCACGTCACTGGAGAAATTCAGATCCCTTCCGCCCAGTTTGCCAAGGCCCAGCACAAAGAGTCCGGGAACATCCTGTCCCGGTTCCGGCACCGATTCGAGCAATGCACGATGTTGCCCCTGCTGCCAGGCTGCACGCAGCGCCCACTGGATACAGAGTTCCGCAAAGCGCGTCTGCATATAGCCCAGCTGCTCGGGAGTGAGCAACTCTTCGATGTCTGCCTGGCTCCAGGCCATCGCGAAATGGGCCTTTTGCAATTGCAAATAGACTTGCAGCGCTTTCGCGTCGGTTAGCAGATCAGGGGGAAGATCGGCCAGTTGGCCAAGCAGATTTTCCAGGTAGATTGCAGGTGGCTCAGCCAAGGGCAAGGCAAGCTCAGGAAACTGGCGAAACAATCGGGTGAGGTAATCCGAAGCGCCGATGCGCTGTGCCGCTGGATTAACGGAATTTACCATGGGGACAGCACTGCCGCGCCTGCGCCTAGCAGCCGATGCGCAGGAAGCTCAGCACGGTCTCAATAATCATCTTGCGCTGGCGCGCGCGGGTTTCTGGATGGGAGAAGTCGGTGTCAAAGATCGCGCCAAAGGTGTACTTGTTGGAAACGCGGAAAAAGCTCAGTGAACGAATAAGAAAATGCACGTCCAGTGTCTGGATATCGGTACGGAATACCCCTTCCCGCTGTCCCCTTTCCACGATCAGATCCAGCAGACCCATCGCATTTTTGAATTCCTTCTTGATCGCTGGGATGTGCTTGATGTGCTGACCGTAGTGAATGTTCTCGTTTACCACGAGACGGATGAACTGGGGATGAGCATCGTCAAAATCAAAAGCGTACCCGATCAGTTCTGCCATGGCCTCAACAGGAGGGAGCTCCTCCAGCTTGTGCGACGTGATGGAGGTTCGAAAGGCTGTGTAAATGCGCTCCAGCACCGCTTCGTAAAGCTTTTCCTTGCTTTGAAAGTGGTAGTAGATCATGCGCTTGGTGGTGCGCGTCTTGTCCGCGATTGTATCGACGCGCGCACCGCTCAACCCCTTGGCAGCAAATTCCTCAAGGGCCACGTCCAGGATGTTTTCCCGCGTCGAACTGGCAGTCTTGCTGCTCTGCCAAGCCAATTGAACGGCACCCGCTGGACTATTTTCTGCTGCTTTGGTCAAAGCAAACCCTCTTGTATCAAGTCGCTATTTCGGATCTGTCGCGTACCCTTAGATCGATGTCGATTTATACCAAATCCGTGATGGGGCGCCTACTCTATGGATGATTATCGTATCAATCGCCGAATAAAATAGCTTTACCGTTTCTGGTCGCGCGAGGGATGACTGCGGACAACTGGACTAAGCTGATAGCTGCAAGCCGCTGTAACAACTTCCCGGCTTGGCTGGCGGATGCGCACTCAACAGAGGTATTTACCATGACGACTCCACGTCATCGAAGCCTTGTGACCGGCGCCATGATTGCGCTCTTGCCTGTGTTGGCCGTGGCGAACGCGCCTCGTCAGGAAGCACTCCCCTCCCCGACTCTACTCAACTCGGATAGCCTTCCCGAGGGGCTTGCCCAAAGTTACATCGGCGAATCCTGCTACCAATGCCATGTGGTGGAGGAATCCAGCCGCCAGGACCGTCCAGGTCGCAGTCGCATTGCACCAAACGAATCAGCAGCCGTTTTCGAGAATCGCGACAGCGTTGGCTTTTACCAGCTCATGACCAACTTGGTTGCTGCACTCGCCGCTGAATCAGAGCCTTCCGTAGACACGCCCTAAAAAAGCGCTTTTTCGCCCACTCATGGATCCACGGCCCGTGCCGTGCGCCTTCCGTCTGCCGCTTGTCGACTTTCACCTCTGTGCTTTACCCTAGGCGACTCAAAATAAAAGGCTTGCCGGCACTGTCGCCTGGACCAGCCATAAGCCCGGAAAACGAGCATCCATACTATGGGAAGGAACAAACCGTGAAACCCCATCGCGTCTGCACCCTTGCGGCTATGGTTTTCCTCGGCGCCTGTTCCGCACAGGACTCGAACCAGAGCGCGGCAGCAAATATGCGCCCGGAAACCCCCTGGACACTGGAAGAGGTGCCCATCGCCCCCTCGGTTGCCATGGCTAATCGGTATCCGGAAGCCAAGGTCGAATTTCCTGGTGGTGTCGTCGGCATGCCCGATCTGGTTTTTGGCCAGCCCTATGGCTATCGGCCCCTGACTCTGGATATGTACCTACCACCGGACACCGGCACGCCACGTTCCATGGTCCTGTACATCCACGGTGGCGGCTGGCAAGGAGGGCACTCCCGTCAATCCGGTGCCTTTGACAACTGGCCCGGCACCCTGGCCATGATTGCCTCGCGCGGCTTTGTCGTGACTTCGATCAACTATCGACTCGGCGGCGAGGAACCTTTCCCAGCGGCGATCCACGATATCAAACTGGCACTGCGCTGGCTGCGCGCCAATGCCGACCGCTATAATATCGACAAGGACAGGTTTCTGGTTTGGGGCGCATCCGCTGGCGGCCTCCTAGCTGCATTGGCCGGAACGACCTGCGGTGTTGCCGCACTCGAGCCCCTTGATATGAGCGAAGCATTGGCAGCCGAATCCGATTGCGTGCAGGCAACCATCGACTGGTACGGCATTTTTGATCTTAAAGACATGGGTGAGGGTGGCGGACCAGGAGGATATTTCGCCGGGCAAACCGAGGCCGCAAGTCCAGTTACCCATGTCAACGAAAATACTGGCCCCTTCCTGCTGATTCACGGCTCGATCGATCAGGTCATCGATTACCAGCAATCTGTAGATTTCCATGCGCTGCTGCAGGAAAAAGGCGTCCCCTCTACCCTGCATATCATTCCGGATGTCGCTCATAGCTTTATCGGTGCAACACCGGAAAGCACGAGAAGCGCCAGCCTAGAGGCCCTGGGGTTATCCATCGCCTTTATGGAAAATGTTCTGAAATAGGAACCCTAACGTCAGTTGCACGCGGGAGCAGTTCCGGGTGCAACCCTTTCGAAGCTTGCCCGAGGAGGGACCATGCTACGCGTCGCCAGATACTTGTTTGCACCCCTGTTGACCACCGCCCTGCTGGCCATGGCCGGCAATGTGGTTTCGCTGCCATTGCCCACTGTTGAGGACCCCTTGCCTGCCGTTCAAACCTCGGGCGGTCTGGTTGCTGGCAAGGTGCTTCCTTCCGGCGTAAAAGCCTGGCTGGGGGTGCCCTACGCTCAGGCTCCACTGCGCGAATTGCGCTGGCGCGAACCCCAGGCTATTAGCTGGTCCGGCATCTATAATGCGGATCGCTTCGCTCCAGCCTGTATTCAGGATTTGCGTGGCAGCTCAATCAACCACTACTTCGGCAACGAAGCCACCAGCGAGGACTGCCTCTACCTTAATATCTGGGCGCCGGCTGACGCCGAATCCGGGGAGCGGCCCGTGCTGGTATGGATTTATGGCGGGGGTCTGACCGTGGGTTCCTCGGCCATGCTTAACTATTCAGGAGAAAGCCTGGCCGCCAAGGGCGCGGTGTTCGTCAGCATGAATTACCGGCTGGGCGCCCTGGGATTCCTTGCCCACCCCGAACTGACCGCCGAGTCTCCGCATGGTGCTTCGGGCAACTACGGCATGCTGGATCAAGTCGCCGCATTGGAGTGGGTGAAACAAAACATCGCCCAGTTTGGTGGCGATCCAGACAATGTCACCATCCTGGGCCAATCAGGCGGCGGCCGCTCAGTGGCCTCACTGCAGATCAGTCCACTGGCCAAGGGGCTCTTCCACCGGGCTATCGCCATGAGCGGGGTAGTGGATCTCTACCCCGATAGTCGCGAACCTGCCGAACAGCAGGGGCTCGAGCTTCAGGCCGCGCTTGGCGCAGAGTCCATCGAGCAGATGCGCCATATGGCTGCCGATCTGATCCACGATCGCCAGGGCGATTATTTTTCCGGCCTGATAGTGGACGGCTACTTCTTTCCCGAACCGCCCGGCGACATTTTCGCGCGAGGCGAACACTCGGATGTGCCGCTAATGCTCGGAGCAACCTCGGATGACGGCGGTGGTGCGCTACAAAGTGCCATTACACTGGAGCGCTATGTGGCTACTGTGGAGCGACTGTATGGGGAGAAGGCCGCCGAGTTCCTCGATCTATTTCCGGCCAGCAACGATCAGGAAGCACGACGCATGGCACGCGCTGCTGCCGTGCTGTCGGGACGCCAGGGCAATGCGTTTAACTGGGCCAATATGCACATTGCTAAGGGCAACGCGCCGGTTTTTGCCTATCAATTTTCCCGCACCCAGCCCTACACACCTGGCATCCAGTTCGCCGACCACGATCCAGCGACTGCCGGCGCCTACCATACGGCCGACGTACCCTACTGGCTGGAAACTCTTGATGCCCTTAACCTGTTCCGCGAAACTCGCACCTGGACCGATTTTGATCGCAATCTGGCCGGCCTCATGTCAGATGCCATATTGAACTTCGCCGTGACAGGCAACCCCAGTCACGGCGACTTCATCTGGCCGGAGTATGAGCCAGAAGCCCGGCAAATCCTGGATTTCGGCGCCGGAGAAGCACTCTGGCAGGCAGCGCCCTGGTATAACGTTGAGAAGCTCTACTTTTTCGAGCAAACCAGCGCGAATCTTTTGCCAGCAGCGCCACGAACTGCCCGCGATTAGTCCAGTCAAGACAGACCGGTCCCAGCGGCTGCTCCGGCGCCGCTCAGTCGCAATCGGCGCTCCTGCAGCCTGACCGATCCTGGCCATCCTGAACGGCGGGCATCGCGAGTCCCAAATGCCTCAATTTGGGTTAAAATGTTTGCCCGCTGGCAGAAGCATCACCCATAGCTGGCGTCCCCCAAATTTAAGCATTGTTTTAGTAAGAGGTATTGCCAGTGTCTGAAGACCAAACCAGCACGATCGTTGCCGAGTTGATCGACCGAGCCCGGGCAGCAATGGCCGAGGTGGAGAGCTATGGCCAGGAGCGACTGGATCGCCTTTGCCAGGCGCTGGCCTGGGCCACGGGTAATGAAAAGACCTTTAAGCGCTTTGCCGAGCGCAGCGTCGATGAAAGCGGTATTGGTGATCGCGAAGGCCGCGTAAACAAGCGCTTGAAAATCTACGGCGTATTGCGCGACGCCCTGCGCCAAAAAAGCGTAGGCGTGGTTGAAGAGCTGCCAGAGAAAGGCATTGTCAAATACGCCAAGCCCGCCGGTGTGATTGCCTCGCTCGTTCCCATGACTAACCCCGAGCTGACTCCGCCAGTAACCGGCGTCTATGCGCTGAAGGCCAGGGATGCCGTGATTTTCTCACCGCACCCCCGTACCGCTGGCACAACTGGCGACATGGTGGAAGTGATGCGCGAAGCACTGCGTCGCCAAGGGGCGCCAGCCGACCTGTTTCAATGCGTACTGAAACCCAGTATTCCCCTGACCCAGGAGCTCATGCGTCAATGTGACCTGACCCTGGCAACTGGCGGCAAACCCATGGTGAAGGCGGCCTACAGCTCGGGCAAACCGGCCTTCGGCGTAGGCGCTGGCAACGCCACCATGGTCATCGATGAAACAGCCGACATCGACCAAGCGGCCCAAAACAGCCGCATCAGCAAGACCTCTGATTTTGGCTCCGGCTGCTCGGCCGATGGCAATCTCATTATTCAGGAAAAAATTTTCGACCAAATGGTCGCCGCTCTGATCAAGGAAGGCGGCTACCTGGTCAATGACGACGAGCGGCGATTGCTGGAGGCAGCCCTCTGGGACGAGAACGAGAACCGCACATTCCCGACCATCGCCTGCCGACCCCAGCAAACAGCTTCTGTAGCCGGCTTCAAGATTCCCGAAGATCGCAAGTTCCTGATGGTCCCCCATCAGGGTGAAATCGAGTACGCCAACAAGTTCTGTCGCGAAAAGCTGACCACCCTGATGACCCTCTATCGTTTCGATACCTTTGATGACGCCCTGAAGATGGTGCGAAAAATCTATGAGGTCGGCGGCAAGGGTCACTCCTGTGGCATCTACTCACACAACGACGACCATATTCACCGCCTGGCTCAGGTCGCTCCAGTGAGCCGAATGATGGTCAGACAGCCTCAGTCCAAAGCCAACGCGGGCTCCTTTACCAACGGCATGCCGATGACATCGAGCCTGGGCTGCGGCATCTGGGGTGGCAACATCACCAACGAGAATATCTCGCTCAAGCACTTTATGAATTACACCTGGGTCAGCCGACCGATTCCGGAAGACCGGCCTTCGGATGCAGAACTCTTCGGTGAGTTCTACAATTCAGAAACTTTTTAATCCAGCTGAGGCACAATCAGACCGGTTGGCAATGACAGCGTTGGGCAGGAGTAGAGCTCCAGCCTGGCTCTCTACCAGCCGGATACTGGCAAAGACAGCCAAATCAATTTCAAGTAAGGGGAATTTACCAAGATGAATAAAACGGCAGCCGAACATCTCGTCTCCTATCTGGAGAAGCGCGGCATCAAGCACATCTTCGGGCTCTGTGGCCATACCAACATCGCCGTCCTCTCAGCACTGCAGGACAGCAGCATTCAATTCATTAACACGCGCCATGAGCAAGTCGCCGCGCACGCGGCCGATGGCTATGCGCGGGTCACAGGTGAACCCTCTGTGCTATTGAGCCATCTCGGCCCCGGACTGACCAATGCGGCTACTGGGGTCGCCAATGCGGCTCTGGATTGCATTCCCATGGTGGTTATCGCCGGCGATGTGCCAACCCACTACTACGGCAAGCATCCGCACCAGGAAGTGAACCTGCATTCCGATGGCGCCCAGTACGAAATCTATCGCCCCTTCGTGAAGCGTGCCTGGCGTGTTGATCGGGTCGACCTGTTTCCGGAGATCATGGAAAAGGCTTTCCAGTTAGCCTCCAGCGGCCAGCCAGGCCCCGTGTTGGTAGACGTGCCTATGGATATCTTTTCCGCCGAGAGCGATGGCGCCCTGTGGGACAAGGTATTTCGCAATACCAAAGCGCTGGTCAAACCTTCGATTGACGAACAGACCGCCGAAAAGATCGTGCGCGCCCTCGGAGAAGCCAAGAGCCCAGTCATCTATGCCGGCGGCGGTATTCTGCTGGCCCGCGCCGCCGAAGAACTGAAAGAATTCGTCGACCACATGGCCATTCCCGTTTCCTATAGTGTCATGGGCAAAGGCGCCCTGCCCGACTCGCATCCGCTGGTGCTGGGCATGACCGGTTTCTGGGGCACCGAATTGGTTAATGGCAAGACGCTGGCCGCGGACTATATTTTCGCCGTAGGTTCGCGCTTTAAGGAAGCGGATTCCAGCTCCTGGTATCGCGATTACACCTTCAATATTCCCGACACCAAGCTCATTCATATCGACATTGAACCGAGCGAGATCGGACGCAACTTCCCAACCGATATCGGCGTGGTTGCCGATATAAAGTCAGCACTCGCCGTGCTCAACCGTGTAGCGAAGAAGATCTACCCCAAAGGCTTTAAGCGCCCCGAGCTGGAGAAGGAGATCGCCGAATTCCGCGTCGCCTTCGCTGCGAAAAACAAGGCTATGGCAACCAGCGATGCCTTCCCCATGATGCCAGAACGCATCCTGGCAGACGTACGCGCTGTGATGCCGAAGGACGCTTACCTCACTACCGATGTGGGCTGGAACAAAAATGGCGTAGGCCAGCAATTCCCCATCGAAACACCCGGCACGGTGCTCACCCCCTGTGGCTATGCCACCATGGGCTTTGGCCCGCCGGCCGCTATTGGCGCCAAAATTGCTGCGCCCACCCGCACTGTGATCTCCATGGTTGGCGATGGCGGCTTCGGCCAGAACCCCTCCATGCTGGTAACGGCCGTTGAGCAAAAATTGGGGATCGTCTGGATTGTTATGAATAACAACGCCTTTGGCACCATCGCCGGTCTGCAGAAGGCCCACTACGGTCTGACCTTTGGCACGGTATTCCCCGAGGAAAACAAGCCTGACTACGCCGCCATCGCACGCGCCTATGGCGCCGAAGGTGTCAAGGTCAACTCGGCTGCCGAGTTCAAACCGGCTCTGGAAAAAGCTATTGCGTCCGGCAAGCCCTGTGTCATCGACGTATCCATGAAGAACAATCCGACGCCGACGACGGGTCACTGGAACATTTTGGACATCTACTCCCCCGGCAAAGATGTTGGCCACGTGGCTACAGATTGATTTATGTCTGACCACGGCATGAAAACCAACAACGAAGTCAGCGACTGGTGGAGTACTGACATCATCGAAATGGCTCCGGGAGTGATTCGCTTCCGGGGCCAGCCCATTCAGGATCTGATCGGCAAGTTCAGCTTCGCTCAGATGATCTGGTACATGGTGCTCGGTGAGGAGCTCAGTCCCGCTCGCGCGCGCCTGTTTGAGGCGACCCTGGTTGCGCCGGTGGATCACGGGCCGCAGGCTCCATCAATCGCCATATCCCGCATGGCTGCTACCTGTGGTATTGGACTCAATAATGTCATGGCGACTGCCATCAACGTACTGGGCGACAGTCACGGTGGTGCCGGCGAACAATGTGTCGAGCTGTTCCAACTGGTGAAAGCCAAGCAGGACAAGGGGTTAGCGCTTGATGCCGCGACCCGCAAGGGACTGGACGAGTATATTGCCGCCCATGGCAAATACCTGCCTGGCTATGGCCACCGCTTCCATAAACCCATCGATCCGCGCACACCCGTACTGCTGGATTTAGTAGACCAGGCGGTAGCTCAGGGTGCCGTGTCCGGCGACTATGCCGCCATCGGACGACAGATTGAAAAGGAGCTGACCGAGCGCCGAGGTGGCAAGCCGGTGCCCATGAATATTGATGGATCAACTGCTGTAATTTACGCCGAGCTGGGTGTGCCAGCGCCCCTGGCCCGCGGCTTCTTCTGCCTGACGCGTGCGGTCGGCATTCTGGCCCATGCCTGGGAACAGTCGCAGCGGCCGGAACGTAATAAGGGTCCAATTCCAAGGGACTATCTACCTACCTATACGGGCAAAAAATACGAGGGCTAAAGCCATCCTGCGGGACACTGGGTTTTTTCTAATTTAAATGGGCACACAGCGCTTGCAGTGCGTGCAACAAACCAAATGAGTTCCAGCCTGATTTTCGATCTCGGCGAGCGCCGAGTGCAAACTCTGAGCGACGACTACTTCGTCGCGCCCAACGCCACCCTAATCGGCTCAGTTACGCTCGGCCACCAGGTCAGCATCTGGTTTAACGCGGTGCTACGGGGCGACAACGACGAAATCATTATTGGCGACCGCAGCAACGTTCAGGACGGGGCCATTCTGCATACAGATCCCGGTCTGCGGCTTGCTATCGGTGAAGACGTCACCGTGGGTCACAAAGCGATGTTACACGGCTGCAGCGTCGGCAATGGTTCGCTTATCGGTATCAACGCCGTCATTCTCAACGAGGCGCAGATTGGCGCAAACTGCCTTATCGGTGCCAATACCTTGATTCCCGAAGGCAAAGTTATTCCAGAGGGCTCCTTGGTCCTGGGTTCGCCCGGCAAGGTCGTTCGGCAGCTCACCGACCCCGAGCGTACAAAGCTGGTAGCCAGCGCGACCCACTACGTGGAAAATTACCAACGCTACCTCAGCGCATTGCAACCCCGTCTTTAATCCCCAGCGCACAGGTCGGGTACTGTGCACAGACCCGATTCAATCTCTGTAGCCAAAAAAAATCCCCGGCCTGGGCCGGGGATCAATGGGTAGAAGTCAGTCTTCTTTGTGATTAGAAGGTCTTGCGGAAAC
>JAYQPQ010000020.1:0-25156 GCA_038145405.1 Porticoccaceae bacterium
GGTTTACGACGGGTCGCCTCGATTCACTCCTGCTCAGCGAGGCTCAAAATTCGTCCCTGAATTTTGCCCCTGTTCAGCGGACGCACTCAGCAAGCCCACTTTATTGGCGCGAAGAGGTAGTCGTCTCCTAGTTCCCGTTGAGCCTGCCCAGAAGCGCAGTGCAAAATCCGATCGGGGCGAGGACTTTTTGAGGCGAAGTCGAGTTCCGCAGCCCCGGATTTTGGCGAGCATCGCAGGGCAGCTGTCAGGCCAGGCGATGGGGTACCCTTTCTTTTGATTCCTTTTCTTTGGGCATACAAAGAAAAGGAACGCCCCACTGGCAAGTGATTGCCCGCCACAGGCGATCTGCCTTACGCAGTGACAGAGATGTTTGGGGGTAACGGGTGTGCAAAACCCCCGGGATAAAATTCAGTTTTATTTTGGGCCGAAGGCCCTTTTGCCTTCCGCAGGAAAAATAAAAACCGTGCCAGGTATAATCCCCGCCGTGAGTCAATTCTTCGCCGTGCACCCCGAAAATCCCCAGGCACGCTTGATCCATCAGGCGGCGCAGATCATTCGTGCCGGTGGCGTGGTGGTTTACCCCACGGACACGGCCTATGCCCTGGGTTGTCATCTGGGCGACAAGGCGGCACTCGAGCGCATCCGGCGCATTCGTCAGCTCGATGAGAGGCATCTATTCAGTCTGGTATGCAAGGACCTGTCGGAGCTGGCTACCTATGCGCGCGTCGACAATCGCGCCTTCCGCCAGCTGAAAGCACATACTCCGGGGCCCTTCACCTTTATTCTCGAGGCGACCAAGGAAGTACCCCGTCGCCTGCACGTTGACAAGCGTCGACAAATTGGTCTGCGCGTCCCGGACAATGCCATTTTGCAAGCGCTGCTGGCCGAGCTGGGCGAGCCCATGATTAATGCAACCTTGATTCTGCCCGGGGATGACTATCCGCTGATGGACCCGCACGACATGCGCACCTACCTGGAACATCAGGTGGATCTGATCATCGACGGCGGCTTTGTCGGCATGCAGGAATCCACCGTCATCGACCTTACCGGAGAGCTGCCGCAACTGGTGCGCGCCGGGGCCGGCGACTATGCCGACTTTGTCTCGGCTTGAGCGCTATAATCCCGCCATGAGTGACAGTCTCGAATCCAAAAACGAATTGGCACCCCCGCCAGGGGACATGGCCCCCCGTCAGGGGGAAATGCCCTTTGCCATGGTCATGGGCCGCGCTGTCACCGAACTGCCAAATGACCTCTATATTCCGCCGGACGCGCTGGAGGTCTTTCTCGAAGCCTTTGAGGGCCCCCTCGACCTGCTGCTCTATCTGATCAAGCGCCAGAATCTCGATATTCTGGAGATCAATGTGGCCGCGGTGACCGAGCAGTATGTCGCCTATGTGGAAGCCATGAATATCCTGCAGTTCGAGTTGGCGGCAGACTATCTGGTGATGGCTGCTCTGCTGGCCGAGATCAAGTCGCGCATGTTGCTGCCGCAGCACGCCGACGACGAGGTGCTGGAGGACGATCCTCGAGCCCAGCTGATTCTGCGTTTGCAGGAATACGAGCGCTTCAAACAGGCGGCCGAATCCCTGGACGAGCTGCCGCGCATGGATCGCGATACCTGGCGGGTGCAGGCCGACCTGCCCGATATTCGCCGCGAGCGGCCGCATCCCGAGGTGGAATTGCGCGAACTGCTGATCGTGTTCAGTCAGGTCATGCACCGCGCCGACATGTTCCGCAGCCATCACATTTCGCTGGAAAAGCTGTCCACGCGCGAGCGCATGGCGCAGATTCTGGATCGCCTGCAGAACGTCCGCTTTCTACCCTTTATCGAGCTGTTCAAGGCCGCCGAAGGCAGGCTCGGTGTGGTGGTGACCTTTCTCGCCACCATGGAGCTGGTCAAGGAATCGCTCATCGAGGTGGTGCAAAGCGAAGCCTTCGGGCCCATTCACATCAAGGCAAAAGACTAGATCGATACTATGGAAATGGACAAATTGCGACGCATCGTTGAAGGCGCCTTGATGGCGGCGGATCAACCGCTGTCGATCGAGCACATTCAGCATCTGTTTGGCCTGGAAGGAGCGCAACCGACGCGCGAGGAAATTCGCGCTACGCTGGAGGACATCGACACCGACTGCAAAGATCGTGGATACGAGCTGAAAAAAGTCGCCAGCGGCTATCGCTTTCAGGTGCGCGAGGAGCTGTCGCCCTGGATCGCCCGTTTGTGGGAGGAGAAGCCACAGAAATACTCCCGCGCCCTGTTGGAAACCCTAGCCATCATCGCCTATCGCCAGCCCATCACACGTGGCGATATCGAGAGCATCCGCGGCGTTGCGGTCAACACGGCCATCGTCAAAACACTGCTGGAGCGCGAGTGGATTCGAGTCGTCGGTTATCGCGACGTACCCGGCAAGCCGGCGCTCTATGCCACCACACGCCTGTTCCTGGATTACTTCAATTTGCAGCGGCTGGATGACCTGCCGCCCTTGAGTGAGATTCGCGACCTGGTGGATATCAACCCCGAGCTGGCCTTTGTCGATCGTCCACCGGGCGTTGAGGCTAGCGACGCTGTCAAGGCGATTGCGGACGAAGAGGAGGAGGATCTGGCCGCCGATGCCATCGAGCAGGAAATCATCGAGCAGGAAGGTTTTGAGGACAACGGCGAGCAACGGCTCGACAACTCCATCCACTAGAACCTGACGCAAAATGAGTGAAAAACTGCAAAAGGTCCTAGCGCGCCGAGGACTGGGTTCGCGTCGCCAGATCGAGCGGCTGATCGCCGAGGGCCGGGTTAAGGTCAACGGCCTGGTGGCGCAGCTGGGTGATCGCGTCGAGGAAACCGACCGCTTTGAAATGGATGGTCGGCGCATCGATTTCGCCGCCCGCACCAGCTGTCGCGTACTCATCTACAACAAACCTGAGGGTGAAGTCAGTACCCGTTCTGATCCCGATGGCCGTCCCACCGTCTTTGATCAGTTACCGCGTCTGGCCGGTGGCCGCTGGATCAGCATCGGTCGTCTAGATATCAACACTTCCGGTCTACTGCTCTTTACCAATAGCGGCGATCTGGCGCACCGCCTGTCGCATCCGTCCAGTGCCATCGAGCGCGAATACCGCGTGCGGCTGTTCGGCGAGATCGACGCGCGCATGATCGAGCGTCTTAAGCAGGGCGTTGAGTTGGAAGATGGCCCAGCACGCTTTCTCGACGTCCAGCTCGACGAGGCCTTCAGCGGCGTCAACCGCTGGGCTAGCGTGACGCTGGAAGAGGGTCGAAACCGTGAAGTGCGCCGCCTCTGGGAGTCCCAGCAGGTGCAGGTCAGCCGTCTCAAGCGCACGCGCTTTGGCCCCATCGTCCTATCCGGCCGCCTGCGTCGCGGTCAGTATTTGGAAGCGGATGCCGACCAGATACGCGCCCTGTGGCGTTGTGTAGGCGGCGAACCGGCGCAGGGCTAATGGCTTGACACGGGTGCTGCAGCCCCTGCTGGAACGCCGCAGTGCCTTTATGGCGCTGTTGTTGGGATACTTCAGCCTGCAGCTTCTAGTGCGGTTGATGTTGCCGGATTCGCTCGATCTGGACGAGGCCGAACAGCTGTTTCAATCGCAGTGGTGGCTGCTTGGCTATGGACCCCAGCCGCCACTCTATAATTGGCTGCAACAGATATTTCTGTCGATCTTAGGCACCCAGGTGCTGGCGCTGGCTCTACTCAAAAATCTGCTTCTATTTGCCACCTGGAGCCTTAGCTACCTGTTGGCGGAGCGCTGCCTGGGCTCGCGTCCGCTGGCGGCGCTGGCCACCTTATCGCTGGTCTTGTTGCCGCAGATCAGCTGGGAGTCTCAGCGCGATCTCACCCACTCTGTGCTGGTGACCAGCCTGGCGGTGGCCACGCTCTATCAGGGCTTGCGTCTGCTCGACCGTCCTTCTCTCGGTCAATTTTTGCTACTCGGACTATTGGTGGGCCTGGGCTGCAACGCCAAGTATTCCTACCTGCTTTTTATCAGTGCGGTGGCTGGTGCTGTGCTGAGTACGTCGGCGGGTCGTGCCGCGCTGTTGCTACCGGCCCTGTTGCCAGCCCTCGGTCTGGCACTGCTGCTGGTACTGCCGCACTGGTGGTGGTTGGTGCAAAACCTGGATCTGGCATCGGAATCGACCCTGGCCAAGTTAATGCGACCGACCAGCGGATCCTTTCTGCTGTTACGCGGCCAGGGACTGCTTAGTCTGCTCAATGCTAGCCTGCAATTTGGCGCGCTCTTCCTGCTTTTATTTGCGGCCTTCTTTCTGCGCCGAGGAAACTGGCAGGCGCATCAGCGCCATGCCGCGGCCAGCTTGTTGGAACGCTACCTCGTTGTGATGGCCCTGGTGTTTCTCGTCTTTGTGTTGATCACCGGAGCTAACTTTATCAAGGACCGCTGGATGCAGCCGCTCCTGGTGGTGCTGCCCATTTGGGCCTTCAGCCGCTGGCAGCCTCGTAATGAGCGGTGGCTCAGGTCCTATGCCGGGGTCGCTCTGGTACTGATGGCGCTGATCCCGAGTCTGTTGCTGGCGCGCGTGATGGCACTGGGCGTTACCGGTCACCCGGAGCGGCTTAATCTGCCCTATACGGCGCTGATGGCGGGGTTCCCCGGCACGGAGGCCAATCTGCTGGTGACAGATCGCGTACGCGCAGCTGGCAATCTGCGTTTTCAGCAGCCCCGGTCGCGGGTGCTGGCTGCCGAGCGACTCGACCTGGGCAATTGGTCGATTAATCCGGGCGATGAGGTCTGGATGCTCTGGGATGCGACCGGTCTCACGAGCCTGCCCGACGACTTGGCATTGGCGCTGAATCGGCTCGATCCGGCCATGCGTATTGAGCAGTTGGAATACCGCGATTTGCCCTACCATTACGGCCCGCCGTCGCCCCGCGCCAGCTTTGGCTTGGCACGCTTGGTGCCGGACGAGCGCGCACCCGACTAATATTCAGCTGGCTAGGGGTTGGGAAGTTCCGGCAGATCGAGTTCCAGTTGGTAAAGCTGATTCCAGCGCTTGCCAGTAATCCACAGGGTTGCGCTGGCCGGGTCCCAGGCCATGCCGTTGAGTACATTGTCGGCACTAAGTGCCAATTGATCCAGCGACAGGTCACTCAGATCCAGGGTAGCACCGACCAGGCCACTGCGCGGATCGATCAGATAGATCTGCGTATCGAACCAGCGATTGGCCAGAATCCAGCCGTCCACATATTCCAGTTCATTGAGTCGATCCAGCGGTTCGCCATCGAGGCTGACCGTCACACGTGCAAGCTCGGTGCCCTCGCCATCGCGCTGCACCAGATCGGCGCTGCCGTTCGACATCCAAAGGTAATGGCCATCGCTGGTCAGCCCCCAACCTTCGCCGTCGTAAGTGAAGTTGCCCAGCAAACTAAAAGCGGAGGGATCGTAAATCTGCGCCAGGCCGGCCTGCCAGGTCAGCAGGTAGAGTCGATCATCTAGTACGGCAATCCCCTCGCCGAAGAGCCCCGCGTCCAGATGGCGGCGGATGCGCGGTGTCTGGCGATCCTCGGCGTATCGAATCAGCTGAGATTGCCCATAGAGCCCAGTGCTTTCGTACAGATTACCCTGATAAAACAGCAGGCCCTGAGTGAAGTAGCTGCTGTCGTGGGGCAGGGTGGTGCGCACCTGATAGTCTAGTGCAGGCGGTTCGGCCTGGGCACATTCAGCAAGCAGCGCGACGCAAGTTGGCAGAATCAGGAATCGCATAGGCAATTAGTCTTGGCGCCGAATGATTTGACGAATTATAAAGCGACCGGGATGCAGGGCGCTGCTCAGATAGTGGGGAAGCGGCGATAGCCTGCCGGTCAGCAAGCTGCTCAGGTGCTCCGCGCAGAGCGGGGCATAGCAGTAGCCGCGCGAGCCAAAACCCAGATTCAGGTAAAGGCCAGGCTGGACCGATCCCGGCCGGTGCACCGCGCGCTTGCGATCCTTGGCCAGACTGGCGAAGTCGCGATGCCAGGCCGCCGGGTTCGGCGCCGAACCACAAATGGGGAGATAGTCCGGGGTGGCGCAGCGCACCCCGGAGCGGCTATCGCTCAGTTGCGCATCCTCGCAACCACCCAACTGCCGCGCGATGGCAAAATTGTGCTCATCGTCCGCTGTCTTGAGCAGGTCCTGATCCTGGTCCAGATCGTAGGTTGCGCCGACGCAATGCAGGCCCTGCAGCGCCGGAGTCAGATAGCCGTGGCTGCACAGCGTAGCCTGCAAGGTTGTTAGCGAAGCACTCGATATACGACTGATCTGGCCGCGAATGGCGCGCAACGGCAGCCAGTCGAAGCCGGACAATTGCCGTGTGGCCTGGCCGGTGCAGATCACCAGGCAGGGCGTGTCAGCGATGATTTCGTTGCGCTCGTTTTTTAACAGCCAGCCTGCACCGCCGGGTTCGATGCTGCTCACCCGCAGACCGAAGTGACAGTGGATGCCGGGATGCTTCAGCAGCGCCGTTGCCAGCGTGCGGGTGTCGATCCAGCCGCTGTGCGGAAACCACAACCCTGCTTCGCTCAGGGCAATGCCGGCATGGCGGCTCAACGCCTCGGCTTGCAGATGCTCCACCAGTCCGGAATTGACGAAGCGCTTGCCGACGGCTTGCAGGTTGGCGCGGTCTTTCGCGTGACGGGGTAATTGAATCAGACCATCGGCGTGAAAGGCGCTGGCATAGCGCGGATCGCGATAGAAGCCTTGGGCATATACCAGGCTGCTCAGTGCAAAGTCCTCCAGCTCGCCGCTGTCCGGCGACAGGCGGGCAAAGACGGCTACCTGGGGGTTGCCCGAGGCTTTTTGCAGTGCGCCGTCACAGGCATCGATGAGATCTACTTCGATGCCGGCGTCGGCGAGGCGGGCAGCCAGGGTGGCGCCGGCAATACCCGCACCCAGGATGGTGACGCGCTGTGGTTGGCTCGTGCAGTCGGGAAGGGTCCAGCCCGGCACAGCTTCAGCTTGGCGGAAGGCTGTCGGATGCGTCGGAATCGCGGCATTTGCGGGCAGCTCGCCGACCAGCATTTCGCGCTTGCGGCCAAAACCCGGCACCCGGCGCACTTCAAATCCTGCTGCTGTCAGTCCGCGCCGTACCGCACCAGCCGAGGTAAAGGTCGCCAGGCTGGTGCCGGCATGACTCAGCGCGCGCAGATAGGGGAATAGGCTTTCCTGCCACATCTGTGGATTGCTGCGCGGCGCGAAGCCGTCTAGGTACCAGGCATCGACGGGTTGCGCATGGAAAGGCTGCAGTTCCGGGTGCAGCGAGGCGCCCAACTGCGGCAGGGCAGTTTCGATATCGGCAAAGATCAGCAGCAGACGCACATCGGCAGCCAGATGCAGGCAGTGGAAGCCTGGTACCAAAACCGGATAGTGCGCCTGTAGGGATTCCGCCTGTGGCTGCAATTCGGGCCAGAGAAGGTGGCTGCGCGCCAGGTCAGTCGGCCGCAGGGGATGTGCCTCGATGCTGTAATAGTCGAGGCAGGCACCGGCGGGCGCCGCTTCCTGCCAGGCCTGCCAGGTGGCGAGAAAATTCAGGCCGGTGCCAAAGCCGGTCTCGACCAGGGTAAAGCGCTGTCCGGACTGGAGCTCGGCAAAGCGCTGGCCGATGCGGTTGCCCAGCAAAAAGGTGTGGCGGGTTTCGGCCAGACCATCTTCGCGGGAGAAGTAGAAATCACCGAAGCGGGGCGCATAGGGCAGGCCCTCTTCAGTCCATTCCAGTTCAGCCAAATCGAGAGACGTTTTCATTGCACCTGTTTAAAGCCTAAAATCCCGCCCCTGTACCCGGCATTACCTGAGGCTTCCCGTGTCCGACCCCAACTCGCTGACCAGCGGATTGTTGCAGTTTCTCGATGCGTCTCCCACGCCCTATCACGCGGTGGAGTCCATGGTGCGCCAATTGGAGGCTGCCGGTTTCCAGCGTCTCGACGAAAAGTCCGAGTGGCACCTGCAGGCGGGCGGCCGTTATTTTGTCACGCGCAACGCCTCGTCCATCATTGCTTTTCAGGGCATGGCAGCGGACCTGAATGCCGCTGCCGGCCTGCGCCTGGTCGGCGCCCATACTGACAGTCCCTGCCTTAAGGTCAAGCCCAATCCCGATCTGCAGCGTCACAACTGCCGACAGCTGGGTGTCGAGGTTTATGGCGGGGTGCTGATGAACCCGTGGTTTGATCGCGACCTGTCGCTAGCCGGTCGGGTGACCTACCGCCATACCAACGGCAGCATGCGCTCCACCCTGGTGAATTTCGCCCGACCGCTGGCAGTGATTCCCAGCCTGGCCATCCATCTCGACCGCGATGCCAATAGCCAGCGCAGCATCAACGCGCAGAACCACCTGCCGGTGGTGATCGGCGGCGACAGTCTCAGCTACAGCGGCTTCACTGCCTTGCTCAAGGCCGAACTGGAAGCGCAGGGCTTGGAGGGATGTGAGGCCGTGGTGACCTATGAAATCTGCCTCTACGATACCCAGGCAGCTCGCCTTGGTGGACTGGGCGGGGAGTACATCAGCAGTGCGCGCCTGGACAACTTGTTGAGCTGCTACGCGGGGCTACAGGCGCTGCTCGCTGTGAAAGATCGACAGCCGGCATTGTTGGTGTGCACCGATCACGAGGAAATAGGCAGCCAGTCCGCCTGCGGAGCGCAGGGACCCTTCTTGGCCGATGTGCTGGAGCGGCTGGTGCCGGATGGCGAACGGCGCAAGCAACTGATTCGACATTCCCTGCTGATATCGGCCGACAACGCGCACGGCCTGCATCCCAATTACAGCGACAAGCACGACACGCAGCACGGGCCGCGCCTGAACGGTGGCCCGGTGATCAAGATCAATGCCAACCAGCGCTACGCCACCAACAGCGAGACCTCGGCGCATTTCCGCCAACTCTGCGATCAGGCCGGCGTGCCATATCAACTCTTTGTGGTGCGCTCCGACCTGGGTTGTGGCAGCACTATCGGTCCCATTGTCGCTAGTGAAATTGGCGTGCCGACCGTGGATGTGGGCTGTCCGCAGTGGGCTATGCACTCCATACGGGAAACGGCAGGCGTGCAGGATGTCGATTCCCTGTACCGCGTGCTATCGGCTTTCTTCGCACGAGCGCAGGGCTTTGCCGTAAGCGGACTGGAATAAGGACCAATTCATGAGAACCACCCTGACGGGAATCAAGACCACCGGGACGCCGCATCTGGGCAACTATGTCGGCGCCATTCGCCCAGCCATTGCCGCCAGCCAGAAGAGGGAGGGTCGGCACTATTATTTTCTGGCCGATTACCATGCCCTGATCCAGTGCCAGAATCCCCAGGTTGTGCGGCAATCCACGCTGGAAATCGCTGCCACCTGGTTGGCCCTGGGGCTGGATACCGCGCGTGCGGTTTTTTACCGGCAATCCGATGTGCCGGAGATTACCGAGCTGACCTGGATGCTGAGCTGTGTCGCCGCCAAGGGCCTGATGAATCGCGCGCACGCCTATAAGGATGCCGTGCAGAAGAACGATGCAGCCGGGGAAGATCCGGACTTCGGCGTCACCATGGGCCTGTTCAATTATCCGGTGCTGATGGCGGCCGATATCCTGATGTTCAAGGCTACCCACGTGCCAGTAGGTCGCGATCAGGTCCAGCATCTGGAAGTAGCGCGCGATATCGCCCAGCGCTTCAATCACATCTACGGCAAAGACCTGCTGGTCGTGCCTGAGGCGGTAGTGGATGATCGGGTAGCTGTGCTTCAGGGGCTGGATGGACGCAAGATGAGCAAGAGCTACGACAACACCATTCCGCTGTTCTCGTCTGAATCCAAATTACGCATGAATATCAATAAGATAATAACTAATCTTAAGAAGCCGGGTGAGCCAAAGGATGTGGCCGATTCGGCGCTTTTTCATATCTGGCAGGCCTTTGCCACGCCCGAGCAAACGGCCTGGATGCGCGACCAGTACGCCGCCGGCATTGCCTGGGGAGAGGCCAAGCGCGAGCTCTTTGAGCTGATCAACGGCCACCTGGCCGAAGCGCGCGTCCGTTACGAAGACCTGATTGCCAACCCCGCTGCCATTGAAGCCGAACTCCAGACCGGTGCGCAGCGGGCGCGCCAAGTGGCGACGCCGCTTATTGCCCAGCTGCGCGAGGCGGTGGGGATTAGTCGGTTGGCATAAAGGAGATTTATTGCCTCCCGGCGGGATTTTGGTTTGTCATCGCGAGGAGCTACGCGACGTGGCGATCTCCCTTCCCAACGGCTGCACCAGGAGCTCTGGGCCTTCGGCCCCAATCGCTTGCCAGCGGGGCGTTCCAAACTCGGTTGTTGCCTTCGGCAGGATTTAAAAAGAATTTTTTCTGCCGGGGGTTTTGCACCCCCGGAACCCCCACCGGCAGGTGATTCGGGCTGCAGGCTCATGCCTTAGGTAGTAAAGTGAAGCGAGGAACCTAAACCCCCGGGAGTAAATTCAGTTTAAACCCCGCCGGGAGGCAAGTAAGTCGATTGAAAAAGGATGTCTGGGCGGCAGCCCAAAAACCCTTCCCTAATCTTCCCAGCGCCGCTGCATCTCCAGATAGGTAAAGCTAGCCGACCAGGTGATCAAAACCAGCCCTGTCATGGATTCAATGCCGGTCAATATGCGCATGCCGCCAGTGGGAATCAGGTCGCCGAATCCCAGGGTGGAGTAGACCACCGCCGAGTAGTAAAAATAGTCCTTGAGGTGGTAGCTGGAATAACCCAGCAAGGTGCTGTTCTGCGTGAGATGGTCGGCAAGGAAATAGGCCAGGCCGAACACGCAGATTTCGATCAGGTGGGCCAGCAGAATGGCGCCGACCATACTCAGCATGCGGCCACGAACATGCTGCATGCGGGCGATGCCGCGCCGCGTTCGCGTCAGTACCTCCAGGTGGATCATGACGCAGATCGCCACAGTAACCAGCGTTAGCAGGCCGACGATCAAGTCTTCGTGATTGATGAAGGGATCCATGCTCAGGGCCGCGCCAGCTTGGCCGGATCGAGCAGCTGGGCGATCTGCGCTTCGTCCAAATCGGTTTGTTCCCGCACCAGCTCGGCGATGGGTCGTCCTTCCTTGTAGGCCTGCTTGGCAATGGCCGCAGCCTTGTCGTAACCGATCAAGGCATTCAATGCGGTCACCAGAATGGGATTGCGGGCCAGGGCGTCGTCGAGTTTGTTTTGATTAACGCGAAAACTGGCCACCGCGCGATCGGCCAGCAACTTCATGGCGTTGGCCAGAATTTCCGTGTTGCTCAACAGGGCGTCGGCCAGTAGCGGCAGCATGACGTTGAGCTGGAAATTGCCGGACTGTCCGGCAATGCCCACGCTCACGTCGCGGCCCATGACCTCCGCGCACACCATGGCCACGGCCTCTGGAATCACCGGATTAACCTTGCCGGGCATGATGGATGAGCCGGGCTGCAGCGCTTCCAGTTCAATCTCGGCCAGGCCGGCCAGCGGCCCGGAGTTCATCCAGCGCAGATCGTTGGCGATTTTCATCAGGCTGACGGCAAGCGTGCGCAGATGGCCTGACACTTCTACGCTTACATCCTGTGCTGCAATACGCGATCCCGGTTGCTTGCAGGGGCGAAAGCGCAGCCCGGTAGCCTTGTGCAATTGGTCGCATGCCATGTCGGCCATCTGTGGGTGGGCATTGATGCCGGTGCCTACCGCGGTGCCGCCGAGGGGTAATTCCAGCAGGCGGGGAAGGGCGTCCTCCAGGCGGTTGCGGTTGTCGAGCAGTTGACGGTGCCAGTTGTCCAGTTCGTCACCCAGGCTGATGGGCATGGCGTCCATTAGGTGCGTGCGACCGGTCTTGATCACCTGTTTGAGTTCTTCGGCGCGCGATTCCACCACTTGGGACAGATAGGCCAGTGCTGGCAACACCCGGTTGCGAACTTCCAGCGCCAGGGCAATCTGCAGGCCAGCGGGAATGACATCGTTGCTGCTCTGGCCGCGATTGACCTGATCGTTGGGGTGCACAGCCTGCTGCAGCTGCTCGGATGCCAGGTGCGCCAGTACTTCATTCATATTCATGTTGCTGCTGGTACCCGAGCCGGTTTGGAACACATCGACGGGAAATTGTTCGGCATGCGCGCCAGCGGCGACGCTATCGGCGGCCTCGGCTACAGCCTGAGCAACCTGAGCGTCGAGCTCGCCCAGCGCTGCGTTGGCACGCGCACAGGCGGCCTTGAGCTGGGCCAGAGCGCGAATAAAGGCAGCGGGCATGTGCCTCCCGCTAATGGGGAAGTTCAGCACGGCACGCTGGGTTTGGGCGCCGTAGAGTGCCTGCACGGGCACCTGCATGTCGCCCATGCTGTCGGATTCGACGCGAGTGTCCGTCATGAAACCTCCGTTAATGTGCCCTGTCTGGGCAACTGATCTGTTAGGCTAGGATTTAACCACACCAGTGTCCATAGATTGGCAGAGGAGCCAAGATGTCGCCCTATCAATCCGTTCGACAGCTCGAAGTCGGTGGGCGCTCCTACCGCATTCACGACTTTGCTGGCGTGGCGGCACGATTTCCCATTCAGCGCCTGCCCTACAGCCTGAAAATCCTGCTGGAAAACCTACTGCGTCACGCCGACCAGCCCTTTGTCGAGACCCGCGATATCGAGGCGCTGGCCAGCTGGAACGCCCAAGCCGAGCCCAGCGAAGAAATTGCCTTTGTGCCTGCGCGTGTACTGTTACAGGACTTCACCGGCGTGCCGGCGGTGGTCGATCTGGCGGCCATGCGCGCCGCCATGCAAGAGCTGAGCGGTTCGCCAGCGCAGATCAATCCGCTGTCAGCCGTCGATCTGGTCATCGACCACTCGGTGATGGTGGATTACTTTGGCTCCGCCGATGCCTTCGCCCGCAACACCGAAGTTGAAGTCGAGCGCAACCGGGAGCGCTATCAGTTTTTGCGCTGGGGGCAGCAAGCCTTTCAGAATTTCAAGGTGGTGCCACCGGGCACGGGCATCTGTCACCAGGTCAACCTGGAGTTTCTCGCCCAGGCCATCTACTCGCGCGAGGTAGATGGCGTGCTCCATGCCTATCCCGACACCCTGGTGGGCACCGATTCCCACACCACCATGATCAATGGCCTGGGCGTGCTGGGCTGGGGCGTGGGCGGCATCGAGGCCGAGGCGGCCATGCTGGGGCAGCCGATCAGCATGCTGATACCGCAGGTGGTTGGCTTTCGCCTGAGCGGCGAACTCGCCGAAGGGGCTACCGCTACCGACCTGGTACTGACCGTGACCCAATTGCTGCGCGAGCACGGCGTGGTATCCAAGTTTGTCGAGTTCTACGGCCCGGGTCTGGCCAGCCTGAGCCTGGCCGATCGCGCCACCATCAGCAATATGGCTCCCGAGTATGGCGCCACCTGCGGCATCTTCCCAATCGACAAAGAAACCATTAAATATCTGCAGCTTACGGGAAGAAGCTCAGAAAATATTGAGCTTGTTGAAGCCTATAGCAAGGCCCTTGGGCTGTGGCACGACGAGCAGACTCCAGAGGCCGAATACAGCTCTCGACTGGATTTGGATCTTGCCACCGTGGTGCCCAGCCTGGCCGGCCCTAAGCGGCCTCAGGATCGCGTGCCTTTGGCCGATGCTGCTGTGCATTACAGCCGGCTGCTGGATGCCGAACATCAGTCGCGCGGCGAGCGAATTGCCGCAGCAGAAATGCAAGCCGAGGGTGCAGCGGCTGCGCGTCCGGCCAGCCATCTGCCGGAAGTGCAGGTCGAGCTGGGCGGAACCTCCTTCACCTTGCGCGACGGCGCTGTGGTGATTGCCGCCATTACCAGCTGTACTAACACCTCCAACCCCAGTGTCATGGTGGCGGCCGGATTGCTGGCACGCAACGCTGCGGCGCGAGGCCTGCAGGTGAAGCCCTGGGTGAAAACCAGTCTGGCGCCCGGCTCCAAGGTGGTTACCGAGTACCTGCAACGCGGCGGCCTGCTCGATGATCTGGAAGCCCTGGGTTTTTACTTGGTGGGTTACGGCTGCACGACCTGCATTGGCAACTCCGGCCCTCTGCCGGAAGCCATTGGCCAGGCGGTGCGCCAACACCAGCTGACGGTGGCCTCTGTACTGTCTGGCAATCGCAATTTCGAGGGGCGGATTCACCCCGACGTCAAAACCAATTATTTGGCCTCGCCGCCGCTGGTGGTGGCCTATGCATTGGCAGGCTCCATGCTGGTCGACCTCAATCGCGATGCGCTGGGTTCGGATGCACAGGGTCAAGCGGTCTACCTGAAAGATATCTGGCCCAGTGTCGCCGAAATTCATGAGGTGGTGTCCTCGCATGTGGCAGCCGGTCTGTTTCGGGAGAAGTATGCCGATGTCTACACCGGTGACTCGGCCTGGGCGCGCCTGCCGGTGGCAGGTGGACAGCTCTACGACTGGCCCGATTCCACCTATGTAAAACTGCCGCCATTTTTTGGCGCCATCGACCGGCAACCGGCGCCGGTGCAGCCGGTGGAGGGTGCTCGCTGCCTGCTCAAGCTGGGCGACTCCATCACCACCGACCACATATCGCCGGCCGGTTCGATCGCTCTGGAATCGCCGGCGGGACAATACCTGCTGGAACAGGGCGTAAGCCAGGCCGATTTCAATTCCTATGGCGCCCGTCGCGGCAACCACGAAGTGATGATGCGCGGCACCTTTGCCAATGTGCGTTTGCGCAACCAGCTGGCGCCGGGTACGGAAGGCGGTTGGACCCATTATTTCCCTGACAACCAGCGGCTTTCGGTGTATGAAGCCGCCATGCGCTACGCCGCCAGGCAGACCCCCTTGGTGATTCTGGCTGGCAAAGAATATGGCACCGGCTCGTCGCGCGACTGGGCCGCCAAGGGCACCCGACTGCTTGGGGTGCGGGCGGTGATCGCACAAAGCTTTGAGCGCATCCACCGTTCCAACCTGGTCGGCATGGGCGTGCTGCCGCTGCAGTTCAAAGAAGGCGTATCGGCAGAAACGCTCGGTCTGACCGGCGAAGAGCTGTTTGAAATTCCCACGGTCAGCAAGGGCCAGAAAGAAGTGCTAGTGCAAGCCGACGAGCGGTCGTTCACCGCGCTGGTGCGCATCGATACGCCCAACGAATACGAGTACTTCCACAACGGTGGTATCCTGCACTACGTGCTGCGCCGCCTGGCGAGCAACAGCGCCGCTGCCGAACTTTCGCAGCCGGCTGCGGTAAAACCCTGGTGGAAATTCTGGTAATAACCCGATGAAGCGCGTCTCTTCAACTATGCTTAAAGGGCTGGTGGCTGTGCTGCCGCTGGCGCTTTGTCTCTATCTGCTCTATTGGCTGCTGACCGGTACCGAGCGCTTGCTCAAGGGCGCTTACCTGGCTGTGTTTCCGGCGGATTATTACTTTCCTGGGCTGGGCATCATTCTGGCCATTCTGCTGCTGTTCGCCCTGGGCCTGCTGGTACAAACCTTTTTAGTGCGCTGGTTGCTGGAGTGGGGCGAGCGCCTCATTGATCGCATTCCGTTGGTGAAAAGCCTGTACACCTCGATTCGCGACTTCATGCAGTTTGTCTCCAGCTCGGCCAAGTCGGATGCCGACAAGGTGGTGGCGGTAACGACAGCTGATGGCGCCAAGCTAATTGGGTTGATCACCAGCGAAACCCTGGCTAAGCAGTTTTTCACCGGCGAGGACGCCGATCGGGTCGCCGTCTTTGTGCCCATGAGTTACAACCTGGGCGGCTATACCATCTACGTCAGAAAGGATCAGATCGAAACGCTGGAAATCGGCGTGGAAGATGCCATGCGCATCATCCTCACCGGTGGCGTGACCTCCAGAGACTAGGCGAGTGCGGCAGTGTTGTTTGCCGAAGTGTTCGAAGAAGACGAGGTCGTAAAGCTTCTCGAACTCGCGCAAAGCGCGCAGCGCCTGTTCGATCGCCAGGAACCGCGCCAGAAACGCCGCCTGCTCAACTTCCTGCTATCGAACTGCACTTGGGCCGATGGCGAGATGACTGCAACCTTCCGCCAACCCTTTGATCTATTGGCCGAAACGACCACCGCCGCCGCCCGCCAGGAGGCGGTGACTATGGCCAATTCGGCGAAAAGTGAGATTTGGCTGGCTATTTGATTTGCCAAGCCTGCTCGCGAGCTTTACCACCAAAACCTCAGAAACCTATGTGCTGTCGGCCCAGATGACGCTTTGGTTTGAAGTGGTGTTTGGTCTTTGCGTGGTGCTTGCCTTTATACGTAAACCTAAGGGTGCGCTGTTACTGCTGCTGGCACTGGTGGCTGTGTGCATCATGCAGGCCTGGGTTTATCTGCCGTCGATTTCAACCGTGATGACCTCTACGGCATCACTGCTGTTGCTGGCCGTGCCGCTGAACCATGCCTACAACATGGCTTATCGCGATGAGTTGACCGGTCTGCTGGGGCGCCGTGCCCTGAAAATGAACGCATGCGCAGACTGGGGCCAACCTATGTGATTGCCATGATGGATATCGACCACTTCAAGAAATTCAACGACACCTGCGGCCACCATGCCGGAGACGAGGTGCTGAAGGTGGTGGCCAAGCATATTGGTCGTGTCGGCGCGGGTGGCTTAGCCTACCGCTGCGGTGGCGAAGAGTTCACGGTGCTGTTCCCCGGTGCGCAACGCGAGGAATGCGTGCAGCGCTGGAAGAGGTGCGACGCGATATTGCCGTGTACGACATGACCTTGCGCGACCACAAGAGTCGGCCGCGATCCCAGACTCGGGGCGCCAGCAGCCGCGGCAAAGCCAATGGAGGTAAGCGGTTTCGGGTGACCATCAGCATTGGCGTGGCCGAGCGCAGCGACAATCTGGATACCCCGCAAGCTGTGCTCAAGGCGGCGGACAACGCTCTCTACAAGGCCAAAAAGAAAGGCCGCAACTGCCTGGTTTGATGCGCTGCTAGTTGTAGCCCCAGACGGCTACGGCGGGCACCGGCTCAATCTGTAGCTTGATGGCGCTGCGCACTTCCTGAAAACCCGTCAATTCGAGCAGTCGAGCGATGCCGCGACCGGCCCGGCGGGTGGATTCCTCTGTCGCCTTGGGTTCGGGTGGCTGATGCAGAATGACAATCTTGGCGTCGGGCAACATCAGACTTTTGATGCGCCGTAGGCAGAGCTCCTTGTTGTGCCAGTACATCAGCGCATTTACTGACAGCACGCGGCTGAATTTTTGCTCCAGGTTGGGACACTCCTCGATACCTGCTGTGATGAGCGCCAGCGGCAAATCCTGCTTGTAGGCTTGCAGGCGCTCGCTCGCCATTTTCACCATCAGGCTGGAGTGGTCGATGCCCGCCAGCGAGCCCAGGGGCACCTGGCGCGCGATGCGCTGCAGCGCACTGCCGGTGCCAAAGCCCACTTCCAGCACCTGGTCGTCCTGATTCAATTCGAGCAGGTCGACACCCCAGGCGTTGCAGATCTGATTGGCACGGCTCTGGTTCCATTGGCGCGCCAGCTGCCGGCCCACAAAACCCTGGGGATGAGCCAGCTGGCGGTTGAGGTATTCGTTGATGAATTTCATGAAGCACCGTGATGAAAAGGGGCTGGCACGGCCTGAGCCAGAATTGATCCACAGCATAGCCAATGTCGGCAGATTGGCCCAGAGTGCAAGACACTCTGCTCGAGAATTATCCGCTGGATGCCGGGGCGAAACAGAAAAAATGTGAATGCGGGTGCATTCGCGGAAGCTGAACAGCTGTTAGGGTAGCTGAACTTTTCGCCTAGCCGGCTTCAAAATTCCAGGGGCTGTATTGCAAAAGATCACCTTAAGGAGGTGCTCCATGAACAAACTTACTCTTGTTGGCTCCATTGCCCTGAGCCTGCTGGCAACCCAGACATTGGGACAACCCGGACAAGCTGGCGGTGGCGGCAATCGACCGGCGGCCAGTGCACCGGGCGGATCCATGTCGTCGATGGGCGATATGCACAGTGACCAGATGAGCTCGGGACCTATGATGGAGCAGGGCCGGGCTATGTCAGAGCAAATGCGCAATGCCACGCCGGAAGAGCGCGCAGCCATGGGGCGTGCCATGGAAGGCAGCAGCGACGCCATGATGGGGCGTCGTGTAGATGCCATGATGGAACGCGAAGCCGCCATGGATGAAATGCATGACCAGATGATGGATCGAGAGCATGCCGACATGCCTGCGGATGCCATGATGGGTCGTCCGGAAGCATTGCCAGAGCAGGCCAGCGATCGCGCTGTCGAGATGCAGGATCGCAGCGAAGAACGTCAGGAAATTATGGAAGAAGCGCGTGCAGAGGACACCGAGCCCGGCCGCAAGCCTTGGTGTAAATTCTGGGGAGACTGATTTTTTCCAAGCAAAACAAAGGGGCGAAAGCCCCTTTTTTGCGCTAAACGCTTAGCGGCCTATGGCCCCGGCTTCACGCAGTAACAGGGAAATTACCGTGGTTCGTATTCGGCAAAGCGCGGCAGCGTATCGTCCTGACAGGACCAGGGTGCTGCCGAATCCATAAAGATGCGCGAGTGCGGTATCTCAGGTGCATCACAGTCCAGGCTGCCGGCGGGCAGCACCACCGCTTCGCGCTCTGGCACGTAACGCGGCATAGGGGAACCGCATTGGCTGCAGAAGTCGTTGCGGAAGCGCTTGGCTTCGGGAACCTTGTAGCTGCGCAGCAGGTTTGCACCTTGCAGCCATTCAAAGTGGGCTTCGCGAATCAGCAGGTTGCTGGCGTGTCCGGTGCCGGACAATTTGCGACAGCGCTGGCAATGACAGTGATAAAAGCCCTGCGAATGACCTTCGAGCCGATACTTCATGGAGCCGCACAGACAGGAGCCGTGGAGTGAGGTTTTCATTCGTTGCTCTCCAGGATGAGGGATAACAGGTGCCGCGTTGAAGCATCCAGCTGCAGATCGCTGGGCTGGCCGTTCAGCAGTCGGTCAATCTGCTTGGCTATGGTTTTGCCCAGTTGAACCCCGGGTTGATCAAAGGCGTTGAGGTTCCACAACAGTGAGGCGACAAAGGTGCGGTGCTCATAGAAGGCGAGCAGGGCACCCAGGCTCTCGGGCGTTAATTTATCGAGCAGAATGGTGGTGGATGGCTTATTGCCGGGAAAATCGGCGCCGTTGCCCGCCATCAGCGCCGCGCTCTGGGCGAAGCAATTGGCCAGCAGGGTGCGGTGATGTTCCTTGAGATTGTGATCCGGCTTCCTGATGGCCAGAAATTCCACCGGCACATCATGCGTGCCCTGGTGTAACAGCTGGAACACGGCGTGCTGGGCATCGGTGCCGACACCACCCCAGACCACCGGGCAGCTGGCGCCAGTAACCGGTTTGCCCTTGGCATCGGCGCGCTTGCCGTTGCTCTCCATCTCCAGCTGCTGCAGATAGCTCACCAGGTCGTGCAGGCGGCTGTCGTAAGGGAACACGGCGCGCGTTTCGGCGCCGAGAACGGTACTGAAGTAGAAATCCAGCAAGCCGGCCAGCAGGGGTGCATTGGCGGGCAGCGCAGCCTGGCAGAAATGCTCATCCATCTGCCGGGCGCCGGCCAGAAAGCGGTCGAAGCATTTGGGCGTCAGGGCAATCATGGCTACCAGGCTGACCGAAGACCAGACCGAAAAACGCCCGCCGACCCATTCGGCAAAGGTGAAAATCTGGTCTTCGGGCACGCCAATTTCCACCGCGTTATCCGGATGCGCGGTAATGCCCACCAGCTGTTGCATGGGGTTGGTCACGCCGTGGCGACGCAGCCACTTGAGTACGGTGCGGGTATTGGCCAGGGTTTCCTTGGTGGTGAAGGTTTTGGATACCACGATTACCAGGGTTTCCTCGGGCTTGCACTGCCGCAGCACGGGGGCCAGAGCATGACCGTCGATGTTGGCGATCAGGTGCACTTCAAGGCTGCGGTCGACCGCCGGTTTGAGGGCGTGGAGCAGGAACTTCGGGCCGAGATATGATCCGCCAATACCTATATGAATTAGATATTTATATGGCTTTCCTGAGGCGGATTTAACCCTGCCGCTGCGCACTTTTTCGGCAAAGGCATAGCAGGCTTTGCGCTCGGCGTCGATGCGAGTGGCAACGGCATCGCCCAGGGCCGATTGCTCCGGTGGGCGGGCAGCGCGCAGCGCCGTATGCAAAGCGGGACGGAACTCGCTGGCATTGACGATCTCGCCCTCGAACAGCTCGCGGCGATGCAATTCCACTTGGGCGGCTTGCGCCAGTTCACCGAACAGGGTCAGTGCCTCGGCATCGATGGGCTGCTTGGAAAAGTCGAAGTAGAGCGGGCCTACCTGGGTGCTGAAGGTTTTGACGCGCTGGCGGTCGGCGGCAAAGAGCTCCGTAAGTCGCCTGTGTTCGTGATTGCGGGCGTATTGCTGGAGTGGGGCGCGTGCTTTTTTCATGGAGGTGAAGCCTAAAGACCTGCGGATGAATTTACCAGTGCCTCCTTGGGCCGAGGTAAAGCGTCGGCAGGGATGCGTTTTGCAATTCGGATTGGCTATCGATTTCTGGCGCCTGCCGGGTATAATCGCGGCCCCATCTGCGGAGAGTAGCTCAGCCTGGTAGAGCACTGCGTTCGGGACGCAGGGGTCGCAGGTTCAAATCCTGTCTCTCCGACCAATAAAAAGAACGGGGGTCAGATTAGACTTTCGCGCAGAAAGTCTGATCTGACCCCAGTTTTCCTGACTGAGGAGAATTGCCCGTGCCCGAGCTGGTCGTCGTCCGCCACGGACAGAGCCAATGGAACCTCGAAAACCGCTTTACCGGTTGGTATGACGTCGACCTGACCGAGCAGGGCCGTGCGGAAGCCAAGGCCGCCGGGGCGCGACTGAAAGCAGAGGGCTACCAGTTTGACCTGTCCTACACCTCGGTGCTCAAGCGCGCCATTCGCACGCTCTGGATCATGCTCGACGAAATGGATGCCATGCACCTGCCGGTGCAACGCAGCTGGCGTCTGAACGAGCGTCACTACGGCGCCCTGCAAGGTCTGAACAAGGCCGAAACCGCCGCACAGCACGGCGAAGATCAGGTGCTGGTGTGGCGTCGCAGCTACGATATTCCGCCGCCGGCGCTGGACGATAACGACCCGCGTTATACCGAGCTCAAGGCGCGTTATGCCGAGCTGGATCCCCTGACCCTGCCGCGCACCGAATGCCTGAAAGACACTGTGGATCGCGTACTGCCGTTCTGGAGCGACCAGATCGTGCCCGCGCTGCGCAGCGGCAAACGTGTGTTGATCGCCGCCCACGGCAACAGCTTGCGCGCCCTGGTAAAATACCTCGATGGAATGAGCAACGAGGAAATTCTCAAGTACAACATTCCCACCGGCCTGCCCATTGCCTATCAGCTGGACGACAACCTGCGTCCGGTCGACAAGAAATACCTGTGCGAGCCCGAGCAGTTGGAAAAGCTGATGGCCGAAGTGGCCAACCAGGGCAAGGCGAAGTGACCTTCAGGTCATTGCGAAGCGCATAGCGCTGAAGCAATCTCCACTCTGTATAAAGAAAAAGGGGGCAACTGCCCCTTTTTTGTGTGCGGAACTAGGCTAGCGCGGGGAGGAATTCCCCAGATCGGCGTTGTTATTGCCCGACTGCCCCATGGAATCCACCAGCTTTTTGCGATTGGCAGGGGTCATGCGGGAGATCTGCTCGGCGCTGTCCACCAGCTGGGCGCGGCGATTGGCCGGCAGTTGCGGCCAAATGGCCTGAAAATCCGCCAATTGGCGCTGCTGCATGGCATTGAGTTGTGACCATTCTTGAGCGGAAAGGCCTTCGCTGGCCAGCAGTAATCCGCTAACCAGGGCGAGGAGGGGGGCTATCCGTGTCTTCATGGGGCGTATCCGGTCATATCGAACCCTGATCTTGTCATTGCGAGCGAAGCGAAGCAACCGAACACGTTGTTTGTGTGACAAGACGACTCGCGCACTATGCGAGGCGGACCCGAAGGGCGAGCCGCAGGCGAGTAATCTCCAAGTTAGGAGATCGCCACGGGTCTGCTGCCCTCGCGATAACGCTGCTATCGCAGCGTCAGCACCACCGGGCAGTGGTCGGAAGGGCGTTCCATGGCACGAATATCGTGGTCGATATAGACCGATTGGGTTTTATCCAGCAATGGCGCCGTCAGCAGATGGTAGTCGATGCGCAGGCCGCGCTTGGGGTCATCTTCAAAGCCGCGCGAACGGTAATCAAACCACGACATCTTGTGTGCGTCGGGGTAGAGCTCGCGGTAAACATCAGTGAGCCCCCAGGCCTTGAGGCGCTCCATCCACTCGCGCTCTTCCGGTAAAAAGCTGCACTTTCCGGTTTGCAGCCAGCGTTTCATGTTGGTTTCGCCGATGCCGATATCCAGGTCGGTGGGGGCAATGTTGAAGTCGCCCATAATGACGATCTGGTCGCCCGGCTGATGGGTCTCGTTCAGATGATTGAACAGATCGGCGTAAAAGCGCTGCTTATAGGGAAATTTCAGCGGGTGATCGCGACTTTCACCCTGGGGAAAGTAGCCGTTATAAACGCTCAGTACTCCGCCGTTATAGGGCACATCGATACTCACCAGGCGCCGCTGCGCCTCTTCGCCGTCGTGCGGGTACCCCGTGCGACCATTGGTCAGACCCAGGCGCGAGAGCAGGGCCACGCCATAGTGACCCTTCTGGCCATGAAACAGCACCTCGTAGCCCAGATCACGCGGAATCTCCACCGGGAACATATCGTCGGCCACCTTGGTTTCCTGCAGGCCAATGATGTCGGGCTCGTGCAGACGCACCAGCTCAGCCAGTTGATGCGGCCGGGCGCGAATGCCATTGATATTGAAAGAGACAATTTTCATAGGGCTGCATCTTAACTTGTCATTGCGAGGCCTGTCATTGCGAGGGCCATCGGGCCCGAAGCAACCTCCCAGCTCGCAGAAAAGCCGAGGTGAAATTCTTTCTGTTCAAAGCTTGAACGCTGTCCGAAGCCAGCGTATCGTTCAGCTCATGAACGATTCTGTCCTCACCGACGAAACCCGCTATCGCCTGTTCAAATTGGTGGAAGAGCACCCGGAGATGAGCCAGCGCGAACTGGCCCAGGCCATGGGTGTGAGCGTGGGAAAGCTGAATTACTGTCTGAAGGCGCTGATTAACGTGGGCATGATCAAGATGGGCAACTTTACCCGCTCCAGCCACAAGTTGGGTTATGTCTATATCCTGACGCCGAAGGGGATAGCCGAGAAGAGCAGGGTGACGGCGAGGTTTTTGGCGAGAAAGGAAGCGGAATATGAAGAACTAAAAGCAGAAATTGAAGTGCTGCGCACGGAAGCTAATATTGCGCAATCAGCGGACACGCGAAGCTAGAACATGGATTGTTGTTTCGAGCGCATTATGCCAAATACTAATTTGATCTGATGATATCAAAAGCATTAAGAAAATTTACTAACACGGCGGAAAAGAGGCGCCTAGCAAACAACATAATTTCTCTAAGTGTGTTGCAAGGAGCAAGCTATATTTTACCTTTGTTGACAGTGCCTTATTTGGTCCGTGTTTTAGGGCCAGAATATTTTGGGCTGTTAGCATTTTCTACAGCAACCATCGCTTACTTAATGCTGCTCACTGATTATGGGTTTAACTTATCTGCAACACAGCAAATTTCTATTCATAGAGATAGCCAAGAAAAAATTAACGATATTTTCAGTTCGGTTATTATAATAAAAGTAGGGCTAGTGATTATTAGTATCGGCATTTTGAGCATGCTGATTTTTAGTTTTGAGAAGTTTAGTCAGCATTGGCGCGTCTATTATTTAACCTTTGGTGCAGTCGTAGGGCAGGCTCTTTTTCCAGTATGGCTTTTTCAGGGCATGGAGCGCATGCGATATATTACCTACCTTAATCTCGGATCAAAGGCGTTCTTTACTGTATGTGTATTCGTCTTCGTAAAAGAAAAATCTGACTATCTAATTGTACCTTTGCTCAACTCGTTGGGTTTCATTGTTGCAGGTGTGTGCTCTCTATTTCTAGTAAGGTCGCAATTTGGAGTGTCCTTCCGGTCACAGTCATTTGAAGCAATTAAGTTTCAGATTAAAGACGGTTGGCATATTTTTTTATCCAGCATGGCAATTAGCCTTTACACTATTTCTACAGCTTTTATTTTGGGAATTACTACCAATAATTTTGTAGTTGGTTACTTTGCAGCTGCCGAAAAAATTGTGCAGGCCGTTAAAGGTATTTATACACCTATTTCGCAGGCTATTTATCCACTGATTAGCAAAAAGATCTACGAAGATAGAATTGCGGGTTTGATATTTATCAGAAAGGTAGCTTGGATTGTTGGTTCTGGAATGTTAGCGATATCATCCATTTCATTTATCTTCTCAGAGCCAATAGTTTATGTTCTTTTGGGTGAGCAATACGAGCAATCGATATTGCTCCTAAGGATTATGGCATTTGTACCCTTTGTCGTTGCATTGAGTAACATTTTTGGAATCCAAATGATGCTAAATATGGGGTATAAAAAGGAATTTACCTTTTTTATATTGGTAACGGCTTTTCTTAGCGTTTTGATGGTGATTATGTTGGCTGGGGCTTATGAGGCAGTTGGTGTTTCAGTGGCTATATTATTAGTAGAGATACTGATCACGACAATGCTTGCCTTATTTGTTTATGTTAAATGGAAAAAGGGAGCATTATGAAGGCAGTGATACTCGCAGGGGGGCTGGGCACAAGATTGAGCGAAGAAACCTCTGTTAAGCCCAAACCGATGATTGAGATCGGCGGGAAGCCGATATTGTGGCATATCATGAAAATTTACTCTCAGCACGGGGTTAAAGATTTTATTATTTGCTGTGGCTACAAGGGGTATGTGATCAAGGAGTATTTTGCTAACTATTTTCTTCACACCTCTGATGTCACATTTGACATGAGCAATAATCAGATGATAGTGCATGAAAGGCGATCCGAACCTTGGGTCGTGACTCTGGTCGATACCGGAGAAAATACTATGACCGGTGGTAGGCTCAAGAGGGTGGCTGAATATTTGGAGCAAGAAGAAGCGTTTTGTTTTACCTACGGCGACGGAGTTGCGAATGTAAACGTCGCTGAATTGATAGCGTTTCACCAGAGTCATGGTAAGCAAGCTACCTTGACCTCAGCTTATCCTCCGGGTCGTTTTGGTGCGCTAGATATCCAGAATGACAAAATTCTTCAATTTAAGGAAAAGCCAAAAGGCGATGGCGCTATGATCAATGGCGGATTTTTTGTTCTTTCTCCAAAAGTGATTGAGAGAATTT
>JAYQPQ010000021.1:0-25127 GCA_038145405.1 Porticoccaceae bacterium
CCCCCCCCCCCCCCCCCCCCCCCCCCCCCCCCCCCCCCCCCCCCCCCCCCCCCCCCCCCCCCCCCCCCCCACGGCGGTGGTGCCAACGGCAATAACGCGGCCACCGCACGCTCGGGTGCGGGCCACGGCGTCGACCAGTTGTTGGTCGAGTCGCATCCACTCAGCATGCATGTGATGTTTCTCCAGCTCCTCGACCCGCATGGGCTGAAAAGTGCCTGCAGCGACGTGCAAGGTAACTTCGGCACGCTCCACACCCCGTGCGGCGAGCTGCTCCAGCAGCGCCTGATCAAAGTGCAGGCCCGCCGTGGGTGCGGCGACGGCACCTGGAACCTGGGCAAAGACCGTCTGGTAACGCTCCTGATCTGTCGTGTCGTCGGGCCGTTCGATATAGGGCGGCAGTGGCATATGGCCAAGGCGGGCCAGCAGATCGAGCCAGTCTTCGCTCGCGATCAGGGTAAAGAACTCGCCTTGACGCTCGCCAACTTCGATCACCGTCTGGTCTTCCAGCAGCAGCGTCGATCCCGGGTTCGGCGACTTGCTGGCTCGCACTTGGGTCAGGGCGCGACCTTCCTGCTGCAAGCGCTCGATGAGGATTTCTGCCTTGCCGCCGGTCGGCTTGCTGGCCTTGAGCCGCGCTGGAATCACGCGCGTGTTGTTAAACACCAGTAGGTCGCCCGGCTCGACCAGATCGAGCAGGGCGGGAAAGCGGGTGTGAAACAGGCCATGCTGGGGATCGAGCACCATTAGCCGGCTATCGCGCCGCTGTGCCAAAGGACGTTGGGCAATCAGGCCCGACGGCAGTTCGTAGTGGAAAGCGGACTTTTTCACCGGCCGGTCAGCCCTCTCTACCGACTAGAGGTCGACAACCAGACGGTCGCCCTTGGCACGCGAACAGCAAGGCGTAAACAGGCCCCGCTTTTCGCGGTCGGCGCGCGTCAACAACTCGTCGCGATGCTCCACTTCGCCCTCGATCACCTGCGAAATACAGCTACCGCAAATGCCGTCCTGACAACTGGTTGGTATGTCGATGCCATGCTCCTCGAGCACTTGCACAATGGTCCTGTCAGCGGGCACAGTCAGCGTGACGCCGGATTTGCGACACACCAGCTCAAAGGCATGATCGCCGGATTTGTCGTGAGCTTCGGGGTGGAATTTCTCGCTGTGCACGGCTCCCTCACCCAGCAGCGGCAGCGCCGCCTGCTCGACCGCCTCAATAAAGGCATTAGGGCCACAGACATATAGGTGGTTTCCGGCCGGCTGCGCCTTGAGCAGGGCGTCCAGATCAAAGCTTGCGCGCCCGCCCTCATCACTGAAATAACAAGTCACCCTGGAGGCCCAGGGCTGCTGCGCAAGCTCATCGGCATAGGCCGCCCAGGCACGACTGCGGGCGCGATAGACCAGATCGAAGGGCTTGCCCTGGCGGTGGAGTTGGTGCGCCATGGCCAACAAGGGCGTGATGCCAATTCCACCCGCCAACAACAGGGAATGACTGGCGTCCGGCGCAAGAGCAAAGTGGTTGCGCGGGCTGCTGATAAGCAACTCACCTCCCACCGCGAGTTGTTCGCATATGCGTTTCGAACCGCCGCGGCCCTTGGGTTCCAGCAGGACAGCAATAAGGTACCGATCGCGTTGTGCCGGATCGCCGGCCAGCGAATACTGGCGCACCGTCAGCTTGTCCAGAATTAAATCAATGTGGGATCCGGCTTCCCAGGCCGGCAACTCGGCGCCATCAGCAGTGCGCAACTCCAGCTCCCAGATGGTCTCGGCTACCCGGCGCTTCGCAGCCACCCGCACCAGGTGTTGGCCCGGGCCCGCCAGGGGGGATTTCTTTCCAAACCACTTTGCAAACATGAGCTCAAATCCGGTCCGCTATGACTGATGAGGCGCGCTATTGTACTCAAATGACGAGCTGTTTTCGGTCAGCCAGTATGAAGTCCGAGTGTATTTTTGGAGCCGGGCGAGGAAAAGGATTTATAAATTTTTGCAAGGTAACGCCATCGTGCTGCCGCTCGGGGGTCAACCCGGAGTACCCTTGGCGCTCAAACGAGCCCTGTAAGGAAAACTTCCATGCGCCAAACTCGTCAACCTCAGCGCCTGATCACATTGCCGCTCTTAAAGTCGGTATTGTTCAGCGGTGCACTTATGCTCAGCCAGACTGCCCTGAGCCAAAGCGATTTTCGGCCGGTCACGGTGGCCGAAGGACTGATGCAACCCTGGTCCATGGCCTGGCTGCCGAATGGCGACATGCTTGTCACGGAGAAACCAGGACGCCTGCGCATTCTGCGCGATGGCCAGCTGCTGCCCGAACCGCTAGCCGGCACGCCCGAAGTCTTTTATCAGGGTCAGGGCGGGCTGTTCGATGTGGTGCCGCACCCCGACTTTGCCAGCAACCAGCTAATTTACTTGAGCTATTCGCGCGCATCCGGCGATGGCTCCACCACTGCTGTGGTGCGCGGCCGCCTGCAAAACGATCGCCTGGTTGACGTGACGGAAATCTTTGCCGCACAGGCGAATGGCCGCAGTCACTATGGTGGTCGCATGGCATTTGACGCCAACAACTATCTCTTTCTCACACTCGGCGATCGTCAGGCTCCCCCGAGTGGCAACCTGAGAGCGCATCCTGCTCAGGATCCGTCCAATCACCAGGGTGTGGTGGTGCGACTGCTGGAGGATGGCAGCGTGCCGGCCGACAATCCCTTTGTGGGGCAAGCCGGCTTTCTGCCGGAAATCTGGAGCTACGGCCATCGTAATCCCCAAGGGCTGGCGTTCGACCCGCTGACGGGCACACTCTGGGAAACCGAACACGGGCCGCAGGGAGGTGACGAACTCAATCGCATCCAACCTACCAACAACTACGGCTGGCCCGTGATCGGCTACGGCGTGAACTACGGCGGCGCCACCATTCATGGCGCAACCGCTGCCGAAGGCCTGACCCAGCCGGTCCACTATTGGGTGCCTTCTATCGCAACATCTGGGCTTATGATTTACACCGGTGACGCCTTCCCCGCCTGGCAGGGCAATATTTTTTCCGGGGGAATGGCCGGATTGCAGCTGGCCCGGCTGACGCTGGACGAGAGCCGTCAGCAGGTGGTTGCCGAGGAGACTCTGCTCAGCGGCCTGGGCCGCATTCGCGATGTGCGGCAGGGCCCCGATGGCTTTATTTACCTGGCACTGGAAGACCGCGGCGGCAATGCCACCACGGCTATCGTCCGACTCGAGCCCGCTATGCCCTGAAAGCGCGCTGGACGACAGTCGGCGCGCTGCTATAATCGCCGCCCTGCTATCTAAGCCAGAGTGGCGGAACTGGTAGACGCGCTAGACTCAAAATCTGGTGTCCTCTGGACGTGTGGGTTCGAGTCCCACCTCTGGTACCAAATCCACCCACCCCTGAGGGGCGGTGGATCACAGGCTCTTAAGGCTGGCAGGTCGGCTGGATCCACCTGAATCTGTGATGCCGATAAAAACCGATCCCATCGCATCCATGGCCTGCATCGAGCCCTTGAGGCTGAAGCGCGTTAGTTGAAAGGTGCCGTCGTCCAGCGCCATAGCCACGCCGATTTGGCCAGTTTCCCGCACCAGGGGATCGAGCAGATCGTAGTCGGAAAAAATATAAACCCACAAATTCTCATAGGTGTGTGAGCAGTAAATTTCTGCCGCCTGCACATAGTTGCCGTTGATCAGCACCGGATAGTTATCTCCTTCCACACATTCGACATCCTGAGCAATAAAGTAGATGCAGGTTTCGGTATCGAAGAAACAAAACTCACCGAGCATCATGCCTTCATCGCTGTTCGTAGCGGCCCAGAGATAGGTGGCATCTTCGGCGTAGCCCCACTCCCAATCACCCACCAGGTTTTGCGCCTGGCTCGGCAAGGAAAGCAGCAAAGGAATAAAAAGCAGGGGGACAGAGAGCAAGGTGTAAGACCGAGAGCGAAACTTCATGGGAGGCCTCCTTCGCCTGGGCAGCTGCCAAGCGCACGTGGTAATAGCTCTATTATTCTCCAGAACGTGCCGTTGTCCATGGGCAAAGCGCAGACCGCCTGTGTTGGTGCAGCTCTCGCCAGCCAGTAGAATGCCCCAGTTTGCATCCGCCGGAACTTACCCCGTGTCCCCAGCCGAGCTTCAGTCTCTACCCAACGCCAGCCTGGCCAAGCGCCTGCTTTCGACGCTGTACGATGTGTTCCCGCTGTTCGGTGTGGCCTTTCTTTACACCGCGCTAGCGATGGTGATTGCAGCACAATTCGGCGTGGAGCAGACCCACTTGACCACGGAACAGGTCGGCGACAATCTGGTGATGCGAGCCGACGACCAATTCCAGCCTGCCCTGCATGGAGCTATCTATCAGCTGGGTATGGGCATTTCTCTGCTGGCCTTTTATACCTTTTTCTGGCGGCGCAGCGGTCAGACGCTGGGCATGCAAGCCTGGCGTATCCGCCTGATTCGCGCCGATGGACGACCTCTGGATGTGAAGACCTGTCTCGGGCGAGCAGTGCTGGGCGTGCTTGCCCTTTTTCTGCTAGGTATCGGCTACCTCTGGATTCCCTTTAATAAGCGGCGTCTGGCGTTGCACGATCTGGCCACCGGCACACGTGTAGTGCAACTTCCCAAACCGCAGAAGTCCCGCGCGGGCGAGGCGCCTTCAGTTGCGCCGCAGAGAGAGCAGCCAGCCGATCAGAGCAGTTAACAGAATCGGCGCTCCCACCGCCATCCAAGCCGGGAATCCCCAGATCACCGAAGCCGGCCCCAGGATGTCCTGGGCCACCTGAAACACCACGGCAATGATGACGCCGATAAAGATGCGCTGGCCCATCGAGGCCTGGCGGTTGGAACCGTACACAAAGGACAAGCCGATCAGCACTAGCGCGGCAACGCTCAGCGGCTGCAGCACCTGCCGCCAATAGGCAACCTGGTAGGGTCCCGCCAGCGGGCTGGCCGCACCCAGATAGAGTGAGTAATCCTGCAAATCGGCAATCGACAGCTGGTGCGGCTCCAGTGAGGCCATGTTAAGCAGCTCGGGCGTCAGGTCGGTTTCCCAGCGACGCGATGCGGCGCTCTCACCGCGCGTCTGATCGGCCTCGATAAAGGTTTCTGCCACTCCCTCCTCCAGCCAATAACTGCCCTGATATTTGGCGCGATCGGCGAAACTGATATGTACCAGACGGTTGTCCTCGACCTGGTAGCGCGACAGGCCGAAAAGAATACCGCCCGGGTACACGGCGTTGGCGTGAATAAACTCGGCGCCATCGCGGAACCACAAACCGGTTTCCTCAACTTGCGCCTGGTCGCCGCGCAGCAAGTCCTTGCGGCTTTCGGCGATCTGTTCCATCTGCGGCGCCAGATATTCCGCCACCATCATGGCGACAAAGATCATCATCAGCACCGGCTTCATCACGATCCAGAACAGCTTAAGCTTGGAAAACCCGGCCCCGCGAATCACCGTAATTTCGCTGCGACTGGCCAGGGTACCGATTCCCACCAGGCAGCCGATCAGGGCGGCAAAGCCAAGATAGTCCACCGCGCTGCCCGGAATTTTCAGCGTCACATAGATGAGCGCTTGGCCAATGTTGTAGCGACTGCGCAGATCGGCGGTCTGATCGATCAGATCGCTGACGGTGTCCAGTGCCAATATCACCAGTAGCACCATGAGCACGGCGCTCCAGACTGTGCCGGCAATATAGCGGTCGAGTGTTTTCATCGGCGTGCACCCATCTTCAGGCGCAAGCTGGGCCAGGCCAGCATTAGCAGACCCAGCAGCAGGAAGGCCAGATGCAGAGCGCCAAAACCGAGCAGGCCAAATTCTGCACCCTGGGTTACTTCGTCGCGCAGGGCGCTGAGCCCCAGGGTATAGAGCATATAAAGCCCGATGGCGGGCAGCAGACGCATGGCACGCCCCTGGCGCGGTTGGGTGCGACTTAGCGGCTGCGCCAGCAGGGCCAGCAGGATCACCATCAGCGGCAGCGACAGGCGCCAGCCCAGTTCGGCTTCGCCCGCCGGCGTATCCAGACCGAAGAGTTGCGGCAAAAGCAAGGTTTGCTCGTCCGAGAGTTTGGTGTTTTGCGGCTGGTTGTCAGCCAGCAGTTGGGCGTAGCTGGCAAACTCGGTGACGCGAAAATCTGCCCGACCGGGCAAGCCCTCGTAGCGTCGGCCATCCTCCAGCACAAAGTAGAAGCCGCCGTTCTCGTCATAGCGCTGCAAGCCGCGCTGCGCCAGGGTGACTGCCTGCTCGGCCTGATCGGCGCGACTGACAAAGACATCCAGCATCTGCTCGCGATCTTCCGACATCTGCTGTGAATAAATGGAGCGGCGCCCATCCTGTAGGCTGTAGAAGCGCCCCGGCGTCACGTTGCTCATCTCGCTTTGCAGCCCGTGGCTGGCAATCAATTCATTGACGTAGGAGCCGCCGCGCGGCGAGACAAAGAAACTGAACAGCGCAATGACTAGCGCGACAAAGAGGGCGCAGGACAAGGTGATGCTGACCAGACGACCGGGGCCAACACCGCCCGCCTGCATCACCACCAGCTCGTTGTTTTCCTGCTGTTGTCCCAAGGCGATCAGAACGCCAAGAAAGAGCGATAACGGCAGCACCAGCTCGAGGTATTCAGGGATGCGCGCCAGCAGAATGGGAAATACCAGATCAGCGGCCAGGCGTCCGGTGGCGGCATCGGCGATATAGCTCGACAGGCGCCCGCTCAACACCACCAGCAACAACACCAGGGTTATTACGAAGGTGGTCAGCAGAATGTCTCGCGCCAGATAACGGGCAATGATCATGGGCTAGGAGTCCGATTCACTTCAGCAAGCCGTTTAGTCGGAAGCAAGGATAGCCTAAACTAGCTGCCTTCGCCGACTCGCAACAGCAGACACTTGCCATGAAATTTTCCTTGTTTCATACCGCCCTGGCCGATGCCGCCGCCGACTCCCTGGTCGTCTTTGTCAACAAGGCGGGAACCCCTACCCAGGCATTGCCTTCCAAGGCACTGGCCAGCCGCGTCGAACACCTGGTCGCCAGCGGCCATCTGGGCGAGACGCTGGGCAGCGTGCTGAGCGTGCCGCTGGATCAGCCGCTGAAACAGGCGAGCAGTCTGACCCTGGTGCGCCTCGGCAAGGATACGCTGAGCGTGCAGGAGTTCGAGCGGTCGACCAGGTCGCTCGCGGCGCATCTGGCGCGCGGGCCTGCCAAAACCTGTGCGCTGGATCCAACCGGCATTGCGGTGCAGGGCAAAGACGACGAGTGGGTCACGCTGCGTCTCCCCGCCCTTCTGCTGAAGGCCACCTATCAGTTTCAGGAGTTCAAATCCAAGAAAAAGCCCAAGTCAAAATGGCAGGCTTGCTTGCTGCTGACGCCCGACGAGAAGCGCTACAAGCAGGCGCTGAAGACCGGGGTGGCCACCGGCCTAGGCGTGAACTATACGCGCGATCTGGGCAACCGCCCCGGCAATACCTGCACGCCCAGCCATCTGGTCGAGGAGGCCGAAGCCCTGGCCGGTCGTTTCGACAATGTGGCGCTGAATGTGCTCGATGAAAATGCCATGGCTGAGCAGGGCATGGGGTCCTTCCTGTCGGTGTCAGCGGGATCCGAACAACCGGCCTACCTGATTCATCTGACCTATCGCGGCGGCAAGGCCGATCAGGCTCCCATCGGGCTGGTCGGCAAGGGCATCACCTTTGATACCGGCGGTATTTCGTTGAAACCGGGTGCCGCTATGGACGAGATGAAATACGACATGTGCGGTGCTGCTACTGTCCTGGGCGTGATGCAAATTGCCGCCAGTCTGAAATGGCCGATTAATATCGAGGGCTTTATTGCAGCCGCCGAGAACATGCCCAGCGGCAAGGCCACCAAGCCCGGCGATATCGTCACCAGCAAGGCCGGCAAAACCATCGAAGTGCTGAACACCGACGCTGAGGGCCGGCTGGTGCTGTGCGATACCCTGACCTACGCTCAGGAATTCAAACCCGATGTGTTGATCGACATCGCTACCCTGACTGGCGCCTGCGTCATTGCCCTGGGCTCGCATGCCTCCGGCCTTTATGCCAATCAGGACGAACTGGCCGAGGCACTGCTGTCTGCCGGGCAGGACACGGGCGACCGCGCCTGGCGCATGCCGCTCTGGCCGGAATACACCAAGCAGCTGGAAAGTCCCTTTGCTGATCTGGGAAACATTGGCGGCCGCGAAGCGGGCAGCGTCACTGCCGCCTGTTTCCTCGCTGAGTTCACCAAGAAGTGTCACTGGGCACACCTGGATATCGCCGGCACGGCCTGGACCAGCGGCGGCAACAAGGGTGCTACGGGACGACCCGTCGAATTGCTCAGCGAGTACATTCGCCAGCGCCTGTGACCCAGATCGACTTCTATGTGCTTGGCGAGTCGGCCGGGCAAGACCTGGAAAATCTGGCCTGTCGGCTGGCTGAGAAGGCACTGCACGCCGGTTCGCGCATCTATTTCTGCTGTCGCGATCAGGCGCAGTTGGAACAGCTAGATCAGTTGCTTTGGTCCTGGCGCGCCAGCAGTTTTCTGCCGCACACCCTGGAACTCACCGACGAGCGGTGCCCAATTCACCTGGGCATGGGCACTCCACCCGATCACCACCAGGACATTCTGATCAACCTGTCGGGCCAGATACCCGAAGGCTACCAGCGCTTTGAGCGCATTCTGGAACTGGTACCGGCTGAGCATGGCGCGCGGGAAGCCTCGCGCAAAAACTGGGGCCACTACCGGGATCGCGGCTACCCCCTGCACAAGCACGATATGAACTAATCCAGCAAAAAAGTAAAAAGTCCGAGGACGCTGAAAGCTGCAGGAGCCGGGCAGTTCTTGTAGAATCGCCGGCCTGCTCAGAGGCAAGGAATCCACCGGGTAGCTGCCGGGAATGATCAAGGCCCGGGCCGAACCCAACGCACGCCGACAAAAGGGCTCTTTAACACCAGCACAAAGCGAGGAACCGAGGGTGCCGCAAGCGAAAATTATCTACACCAAAACCGACGAAGCACCGGCACTGGCCACCTATTCCCTGCTCCCTATTGTTGACGCCTTCGCCCGCACAGCGGACATCAGCGTCGAGACTTCTGACATTTCCCTGGCTGGCCGCATCCTGGCCACCTTCCCCGAATTTCTCAAACCTGAACAACGCGTGCCGGATGCCCTGACCCAGCTGGGCGAGCTGGCCCTCAATCCCGACGCCAACATTATCAAGCTGCCCAATATCAGCGCGTCCATCCCCCAGCTGAAGGCGGCCATTCAGGAACTGCAGTCCAAGGGCTTTGCGGTACCCGACTATGCCGACGCCGCGCGCAACGACGAGGAAAAACAAATTCGCGAGCGCTATGGCAAGGTGCTCGGCTCCGCCGTGAACCCGGTGCTGCGTCAGGGCAACTCCGATCGCCGCGCACCGCCCTCGGTCAAAAATTATGCCCGCAACCATCCCCACCGCATGGGGCCCTGGCAGCGCGACTCCAAAACCCATGTCGCCCACATGAACGGCAAGGGCGATTTTTATGCCAATGAGAAGTCCATCACCCTGGATGCGCCGAGGTTGGTGCGCATCGAACTGGTTAGCAATGACGGCTCCACCACGGTGCTGAAAGACAAGCTCGCCCTCAAGGCTGGCGAGGTGATCGATGCCACCTACATGAGCAAGAAGGCGCTCTGCACCTTCCTCGAGGAGCAGGTCAAGGATGCCAAGGCCCAGGGCGTACTCTGGTCACTGCATCTCAAGGCCACCATGATGAAAGTGCAGGACCCCATCGTCTTCGGCCACGCCGTGCGCATCTTCTACAAGGATGTGTTTGCCAAATACGGCGCGCTGTTCAACGAACTGGGCGTGAACCCCAATAACGGTCTGGGCAATCTTTACGACAAGATGGCCACCCTTCCCGAGCCCGGCCGCCAGGCCATCGAGGCCGATATTCAGGCTTGCTATGCCAAGCGTCCGCCCATGGCCATGGTCAATTCCGACAAGGGCATTACCAACCTGCATGTACCCAGCGACATTATTGTCGACGCTTCCATGCCGGCCATGATTCGCGAATCCGGCCGCATGTGGGGCCCGGATGGCAAGTTGGCCGACACCAAGGCGGTGCTGCCCGAAAGCACCTACGCCACCATTTACCAGGAAGTGATCGACTTCTGTAAGGAGCACGGCGCTTTCAACCCGGCCACCATGGGTTCAGTGCCCAACGTCGGCCTGATGGCGCAAAAGGCCGAGGAGTACGGCTCGCACGACAAGACTTTTGAAATTGCCACCGATGGCGAAGTGCGCGTGGTGGACGATGCCGGCAAGGTGCTGTTTGAGCACGCCGTCGGGGCCGGTGACGTCTGGCGCATGTGCCAGACCAAGGACGCCGCCATTCGCGACTGGGTCAAGCTGGCCGTCAATCGCGCTCGCGCCTCCGGGACCCCTGCGGTCTTCTGGCTCGACGAACACCGCGCCCACGACGCCCAGCTGATCCGGAAGGTAACTACCTATCTGAAGGATCACGACACCAGCGGCCTCGATATTCGCATCCTGGCACCAGTGAAAGCCATTCGCTTCAGCATGGAGCGCATCATCAAGGGTGAGGACACCATCTCGGTTACCGGTAACGTACTGCGCGATTACCTGACCGATCTGTTCCCCATTCTGGAACTGGGAACCAGCGCCAAGATGCTGTCCATCGTGCCGCTCATGGCGGGTGGCGGCATGTTCGAAACCGGCGCCGGTGGTTCCGCACCCAAGCACGTGCAGCAGTTCCTCGAGGAAGGTCACCTGCGCTGGGATTCCCTCGGTGAATTCCTGGCCCTGGCGGTGTCCTTTGAACACCTGGGCGAAAAAGGCAATGCCCGTGCCGCCCTGTTGGGAACCACGCTCGACCGTGCCACTGGCAAACTTTTGGAACAGGGGCGTTCGCCGATGCGCAAGGCGGGCGAACTGGACAACCGCGGCAGCCACTTCTACCTTGCCATGTACTGGGCCAACGAACTGGCCAATCAGAGCGAGGACGCCGACCTGCAGAAGCGCTTCAAACCCCTGGCCGAGGCACTCAACGCTAACGAAGCCCGCATCATGGAAGAGATCAACGCCACCCAGGGTAAGGCCTCGGATGTCGGCGGCTATTACTGGCCGGATGAGGACAAAGCCAATGCCGCCATGCGGCCCAGCATGACCTTTAACCAAGCGCTCGCTGCGCTCTAGGCTAGGCCATCAAGCCGAAATAAAAAGCCCCGCAGTGCGGGGCTTTTTGTTAGCTCACTTTATGTTTGGCAACGACGCAACTAGTTGCCGCGCAACGCCGCTTCAATGGCGCGGATATCAATTTTCTGCATTTCCATAATGGCTTTCAGGTCGTTCATGGCTGCCAGGCTGTCCGGCGGATTTTTCAGCAGCACAATACGTCGTTCGCTCATTGTCCAACTCACTTGAGAAACTCAGGGTCAGGGGTTTATTCGCTCGGCAAAACTCAAGCCGCTGCAGGACGCCGGCGGCTCTGCCACCAGGTGAGCCCTAGGGACAGCAGTTCAAGTGCCAGCAGCACGCCGGCATGAATCAGGCCAGGAATGGGATCAAAAGCCACAATAAACCAGTGCACGAAAGTCAGTATCGCCGCCAGGTAAACCAGCCGGTGCAGGTTTTTCCAATGACGCCCCATGGCACGCAGGGAGCCGTTGTTACTGGTGACGGCGAGCGGCACAAAGATGATGAAGGCGATCCAGCCGGTCCACAAAGCCGGATCGGCAAAATCAGCCCAGATTCTGGCCCAGTCGAAACGAAACAGGTACGCCAGCAAATGCGGTGTCGCATAACCGAAGGCTGCCACCCCGAAATAGCGCCTATTCTTGGCCAGCCAGTTAGTCCAGGTCTTGCGACCGAACAGGAGCTGAAGTGGCGTTACCGCCAAAGTCAGGATCAGCAGTTTTGCCGAGTAGTCTCCGGTCAGATGAATGTATTCACCGTAGGTAGCGGCTTCCGTCAGGTAGTCCCAGGTAAAGATGAGCAAAGGAATGCAAAGGATTAGCCAGACGAGGTAGTGCGAGTTGATAGCGTACTTTAGTTTATACATACTGGCCGCCCAAATGATCCTATAGTAAGAGGAAATGTCCATGCGTACGCTGTCTATTCTGACATTTTTCGCCCTGGTGTTTTCAAGCTCAGAGGCTTTCGCCCAGGTCGGCAACACCACCCTGATCAACCCCAACCTGGCGACTGCCGACGAGCTGGCCGCTCTGCCCGGCATGAACGCCAGCTTGGTCCAGGCCGTGATCGACGCCCGCCCCCTGGCCGATAATCTGGCACTCAATGCCGCCATTGGCAGCGCCCTGAACGCCGAACAGAAAACCGCGCTCTACTCCGAGTTGTTTCTGGCCATCAACCTGAACAACTTTACCAACGAAGAATTGCAGCTGATGCCGGGCATGACCAACCGCTGGGGGCGCGAGTTCAATCAATACCCCCCCTACGAAAATCTGGAAGAGTTCCGTCGCGAGATGGCCAAGTACACCGACGCCGCTGGCGTCGCCGCGCTGGAGAAATTCGTCTTTGTGCCCCTAGATCTGAACTCTGCCTCCGACGAGGACTTTATGACCATCCCGGGCATGACTGCCCGTTGGCTGCGCGAATTCAACGAGTACAAACCCTACGAGAACATGGATGAGTTCAACAGCGAAATGGGTAAATACGCCGACGCCCTGGTGGTCAGCCAGCTGGCTCGCTACGTTTACGTCGCCGAATAAACCCGGCGTATTAATCACTTTTAGTTATTTGAGGATATCGAGATGAGCAACAGCATTGTACAAAGAGTTCTGGCAACCAACGACTCCTGGGGCGCCCTGCCGCTGCGCGTAGGCTCTGGCGTGATTTTCGCCGCACATGGGGCACAAAAGCTGTTTGGCTGGTTTGGCGGCTACGGCCTGGAAGGCACTGGGGGCTTTTTCACCTCCATCGGCCTGGAACCAGGTCTGTTGCTGGCTTTTCTTGCCGGCGCAGCGGAATTCTTCGGCGGCCTAGCGCTGATAGTTGGCCTGTTGACTCGTCCCGCGGCCGCGGTACTGGCCTTCACCATGATCGTAGCGATTTTTGCCGTGCACTTCAGCAGCGGCTTTTTCCTCAGTAACGGCGGCTATGAATATGGCCTGGCGCTATTGGTTGTGAGCCTGTCGCTGGCTGTTACCGGCGCAGGTGCATTCTCGGCGGACCGTGTTTTTGCTGATCGCATAAGTAAGTAAGCACTAACACATTTTTCAGGGGTTTCGTCTATGAACCGCACCGCCTTGGCCTTTACTGCCAGCGTGCAGTATGAGAACTCCATCAGCCGCAAATTGGTCGACGATCTGATTAGCCATCTGCAGAAAAGGGCGAGATCGACTCCCTGATCGAGCGCGATCTTGCCGCCAGCGAACTGGAGCTGCTGACTGCCGACCAGGTCATGGCCTTTTACACGCCCGCGGCCCAACGCAACGAACGTCAGAAGCAGCGTCTGGCCCAGTCAGACAAGTTCTTGGCTGAATTGCGCCAGGCCCGCACGCTGGTGATCGGCACTCCTATGTAAAACTTCTCGGTACCGGCCTCACTCAAAGCCTGGATCGATCTGGTGTGCCGCGCTGGCGATAGCTTCCGCTATACCGAAAAGGGCTTGGTTGGCCCGCTCGACATCCACACCACCTACCTGGTCGTGTCGAACGGGGGCGCGCCAGTCAACAGCGCATCGCAGCGATTTGATATTGCAGGAAGCAGTCGTTGAGAGAAAGCCGGCCAAGTGCCGGCTTTTTTACACCGAAAATTGGGTCCAGAAATAGCGCAGCAACATGACTATGCAGATGGTGACCACGGCAGCGCGCAGCAATGTTTGCGGAATACGAAGCAGGGTATGCGAGCCAAGCCAGGCGCCCAGCCATTGACCCAGCATCATGGTCAGACCCGCCGCCCAGTAAATGCGCGCAAATGCCAGGAACGCCAGCAGTGAGCCGAGATTGGATGCCAGGTTCAGCGACTTGGCCAAGGCTGTGGCGCGTATCAGATCCAGTCCGCGGCAATGCATGCTGGCCATGGAGAAGAAGGAGCCGGTGCCCGGCCCAAACATGCCGTCGTAAAAGCCGATGGCCGGGACGATCAAGCGACGGAACAGCGGTTCCGGAATGGCGTTGTCGTCGAGGCGTTTTGCTAGGCGCGGCGAGAAAATAAAGTAAATGGCGATCACCAGCAGCACCAGGGGAATCACCAGAGATAGCAGCTCGGGGCGAAAGCGCTGAACCAGCAAGGTGCCGACGAGGGCACCCGACAAGGACAGCGCCATCAGCGGCAGCACATCGGCAAGTCGGATTAATCCACCCCGCAGCATCATCAGCGTGGCGGTAGCCGTGCCCGCTGTACCCTGCAGCTTGTTGGTTCCCAACGCCATCAGCGGCGGCACGCCTGCTGCCAGCAGAGCTGGCAGGGTAATTAGCCCACCGCCGCCGGCCAGCGTGTCGATAAAGCCGGCCAGCAAGGATGCCAGGAACAACAACAGTAGAATTTCCAGCGCAAACCCACCCAGCTCCACCTTACCCCCTCTGCGTGGACCCGAAATCCGCTAAGATTGGTCCATGTTGATGTTAAAAACCCTGCACGTCGGACTCGTCCTGTTATCCATCGGCCTTTTCAGCTTTCGCTTCGTTGCGCGCCAAAGGCAGGCCGCCATTATGCAGCGTCGCTGGATGCGCATTGCACCTCACCTGATCGATACGCTACTTCTGGCCAGCGGCCTCTGGCTCGCCATCAGCCTTCGCCTGTCGCCCCTGGCCGCGCCCTGGTTCGCCATCAAGCTGGTGTTGATCATCGGCTACATCCTGATGGGCATACTGGCCTTCCGTGCCAGGTCACCCCGTCGTGCCTGGCTGCGCGCCACACTCGCACTGGGCCTGGCGTTGGGCGCTGTCAGCATGGCGGTGCTGAAGCCCTTCTAATCCCGGTCGGCATCCATAACGCGAAATTCCATGGCGTCTTTGCTGGCAAGCTTGACGCGATACATCAGTTCATCGGCGGCTTGTAGCACCTGATGCGGCGTCAATGCCACGCCAGTAGCCGTGATCACGCCAATACTGCAGGTTACGCCCCAGCCGCCCTGCTCGAGTGCCAAGGCAAGTTGCTGACGAATCTTGCCCATTACATCGCGGGCCTCCTTGGCATCGGTATCGGGCAATATCAGCGCAAACTCGTCGCCGCCCAAGCGCGCCGGCGTGTCGGAGCCGCGCACGCTTTCCTGCAAAATGGTGCCGACTGTTTGCAGCAACTGGTCACCAGTGTGATGCCGGCGGGTGTCATTCACCTGCTTGAAGTTATCCAGATCGATATAGGCCAGGGTGAGCGGACGAGCACTGCGTTTGATCAAGGCCAGATCGTGCACCAAGCGGTCGTCGAAAGAACGTCGTGCATAGAGGCCGGTCAGTGCATCGGTGCGCGCCAGGCGCGCCTGTTCTGACAGAATGCGGCGCAGCGAGGACAACAGCAATCCAGTGATCAGGAAGTAACCGAGCCTGACCAGCGCGTTCCATACCGGAATGGCAAAGTTGGAATAGATGTGTCCGGAGATCTGGTCGGCGGTGTACCAGCTGAGACAGGGCAAGAGTGCAATGACCACACCCGTCGTCCGGTTGATATACCAACTGGCGAAGCTTACCGGCGCCAGATAGAACAGCGAGAAAGACAGCTCGTAACCCGTCAGAAAATCCAGCCCACCCACCGCAGCGACGCCGAGCAAGGCAATTGAAACGGCCAGCATCATCCGCAGCGCGTTGATTTTGCGGTCCAGTGCGGAAAGTCGGCTCATCGGATCAACTATGCTGTTTTGCCTCAGTGTAAAGATTTCGGCGCAAATCGAATACCCGCCCTCGCCACTTGGCAAAATGCCTTTTGCGCCTAGAATAGCTGCGCCGACACCCTGGCGCGATGGGCGCAGCAGGAGTCACCCCGGCGGGATTTGATCGCATGCCAACACCGGCGCCGCACAACGCCAGCCTGGACAAGGCCTCCGCTATCCATGCACAGATCGCCGCCGGCATCTACCAGCAGGGCTACAGCATTCTGCCGAACAGCCTGCCGCAACCGCTGTTGCATCAATTGCACGATCAGCTTCGAGCCACCGCCCCGGAACAATTCAGCACTGCCGGTATTGGGCGCGAACGCGGTCACACGCTGAACGGCGCCATCCGCAAGGATCAGGTCTGCTGGATAACCGGCTCCACCGACGCCGGACGTGCATGGCTCGACTGGTGTGCACAATTGCAGACTTACCTCAACCGACACCTGTTGCTGGGTTTGTTTTCCTTCGAGAGTCACTTTGCTCACTACCCGCCCGGTGCCTTCTACAAGCAGCACACCGATGCCTTTCGCGGCGAGGCCAATCGCGCGCTGTCGCTGGTGCTCTATCTCAACCCGACCTGGCAGCCGGGCGACGGCGGCGAAATGCTGCTCTACCCCGAGGGCCGCGACCCGATTCGCGTGGAGCCGTGTTTCGGCACGCTGGCTACCTTTCTCAGCGAGGACTTCCCGCACGAAGTATTGCCCACGCGCACCGATCGCTATTCCATTGCCGGCTGGTTTCGCGTCAACACCTCGACCGCCCAGCGCATCGACCCACCCACCTGATATCGCCCATGCTGAGTTACCGCCACAGTTTTCACGCAGGCAATCACGCCGATGTTCTCAAACATCTGGTACTAGTAGCCTTGCTGCGCCACTTGCGACAGAAGGACAAGCCCTTCAGTTATATCGACAGTCACGCCGGCGCAGGCATCTACGACCTGCACTCGGCTCAGGCTGGTAAGTTGGGCGAGTTTCGCGACGGCATCGGCAAGCTCTGGAACAACCCCGCAGACAATCCACTGCTGCAGGATTACCTGCAACAGATTCGCCAGCACAACCCGGACGGCCAACTGCGCTATTACCCCGGCTCGCCGGCGATTGCTCTTGGCCTGATGCGCGACAGTGATCGCGCTAGCCTGATCGAACTGCACAGCAGCGAATTTCCGCTGCTCAAAGATAATTTCCGCCGCGACCCGCGCGTTGCCCTGCACCAGCGCGACGCCTTTGAAGGTTTGCTGGCACTGGCGCCACCTAAACCGGCACGCGGGTTGGCGCTGGTTGACCCGGCCTATGAAGTGAAGGACGACTACACCATGGCCGCCGCCACCCTGGCGGGCCTGCATCGCAAATGGGCGGTAGGCGTACTCTCACTCTGGTATCCCATACTGGACGGCGACAAGGATCGCAGCGCCCGTCTCAAGCGCAGCCTGCTCGAGGCGCAACCGGACAATCTGTTGGCGATCGAACTGTTGGTGCGTCCGCGCCAACACGAGAGCGGCATGATCGGATCCGGCATGCTGATCATCAATGCGCCCTGGCAGCTAGACGGTCAGATTACTGCCGCGCTGAACGCGCTGGCACCCCAACTCAGCGCAACGGATGCGCGCGGTGTGCAATGCGAATGGTTGATTGAGCGGGCCTAAACCAGGCCTTGCTCTTGAGCGCGTTAGGATCTAACCCTGAGTCATTTCCCCAGTAAGCGGCGCGCATAGTCCGCAACCTGCTGCCAGTTGGTGTATTCGCAGTCGTGCGACATATCCGTATCCTCGCCAGCCTGGCGGGCAATTCGGCGCATCACCCACTTCAGCGGGCCCGGGTATTTCGAGTACATCAGTGCGCCGGCAATCATCTCCACGCGGTCAAAGGACACTTCCAACTAGCTGTCCATTTTGGCGCGCGCATCGGCCAGCCATTTCTCGCGCAACGCGGCATCCCTGGTCGCGGCACTCAGCAGCACTAGAAAGAAGGCGCGCGGTTTGTGCTGAATAATGTCGCGCTGCGCATTGATGCAGTTGACCAGCTCGGCTTCCAGGCCACCGGCGTGCATGGATGTACCAAACACCAGCAAGTCAGCCTGTGCCAGTGCAGTGGCATCCGGCGGCTCAGCAGCATTCACCAGACGCACCTCAGCACCGTCCGCACGCAGGTGATCGGTCAGGCGCTCGGCAATCTTGGCGGTTTGGCCTTCGCGCGTGGCATAGCAAAGCAGAATGCGCATACGGCCTCCTAGGTTTCCTAGCCGCAACGCTGCAGGGAAATTTTTTCGCCGCTGAACAGCACCCCTTCCGCCTGTAGCCGCGCTTGCTGCTCGAGAAAGGCTTCGCTACCCGAAGGAAAGGCGAGCTTGCCCTGGGCGTTGATCACTCGATGTCAGGGCAGCTGGGTATCGCGCGGCAGGCGGTTCAAGGTCGCGCCAACCTGACGCGCATAGCCGGTAAAGCCGGCCAACCGTGCCACCTGCCCGTAGGTCGCTACCCGACCGCGCGGGATGGAATGCACCACCTGAATAATGTGAAAGGCAAAGTCGGGCATCTGCCTAGGATAAGTCGAACATCACATGATGACGATGCCTCCGGCAATGCTATGCCACCGTTTCGAATTCCCAGATAGAATGGGCTCTGCGGAGGTCTCTGCTATGTCGAAAAAACCCAACCCCCAAACCAGCGCTGCCCTGGTCGCCGAGCTCGATCAGCTGGTGCATATGCTGAATGGGGGGCCGGAATTACAGCAGGAGCTGCCGCTGCCGCAGGAGCAGGAAGACCAAAGGGGATTGTTCGAATCCGACAACAAGCCCGCCAAAAGCGCCTTTGTACCCGTACTGACCTCCATCTACGACACCGACCCCGCCACGGCCGAGGCCGCCCAGCTCGACGCCCTGATTGAAGAGTTGATCGAGGAGCTGATGCCGCGCTTTGAAACCCTCCTCCGAGCTCGTTTGAAGACACGTCTTAAATCCCCCAAGAAATAAGCACTTAGCCCTGTATAATTGCGGTTTTCCGGCGTGTAGTTGCGCCCTCATTTCACCTGAAATTCGAGATCATGCAGAAGACTTTTGACGCCGCTGCCGCCGAACGCCATTGGTACGACACCTGGGAGAAGCAGGGCTATTTCAAACCCAGCGAGGGTGACGACACCTACAGCATCGCCATTCCGCCGCCCAATGTGACCGGCAGCCTGCACATGGGCCACGCTTTCCAGCACACCCTGATGGATGCGCTGATCCGCTACAACCGCATGCTGGGCAAGAGCACCCTGTGGCAGGTGGGCACCGACCACGCCGGTATCGCCACCCAGATGCTGGTGGAACGTAAGCTGCAGAACGAAACCGGCCAGACCCGGCACGACCTGGGTCGCGACGCCTTTATCGACAAAGTGTGGGAGTGGAAGGCCCAATCGGGTGGCACCATCACGGCGCAGATGCGCCGCCTGGGCAACTCGGTGGATTGGGATCGCGAACGCTTCACCATGGACGAGGGACTGTCCAATGCCGTATCTGAAGTCTTTATCCGCCTGCATCAGGATGGCCTGATTTACCGCGGCAAACGCCTGGTCAACTGGGACCCCAAACTGCACACCGCCATTTCCGATCTGGAAGTGGAGAACAAGGATCAGAAAGGTTTCCTCTGGCACCTGCGCTATCCGCTGGCAGACGGTGCCACGACAGCTGACGGCAAGAATTATCTGGTGGTCGCCACCACCCGCCCAGAGACCATGCTCGGCGACACCGCCGTGGCCGTGCACCCTGAGGACGAGCGCTATCAGTCGCTGATCGGCAAAGAGATTGCGCTGCCGCTGGTGAATCGCCGCATCCCGATCCTGGCCGACGACTATGTCGACCGCGAGTTCGGCACCGGCTGCGTGAAGATTACCCCGGCGCACGACTTCAACGACTACGAGGTGGGCCAGCGTCATCAGCTGCCCATGATCAATATCTTTACTGCCGACGCCGCCCTGCTCGCCCGTTTCGACGTGCTGGATACTCAGGGCAAGGCTAGCACGGCCTACCCGGCCGAAGCGCCGGCAGATCTGGCCGGGCTGGACCGCTTTGCCGCGCGCAAGATAGTGATGGAGCAGCTCGAAGCCCTGGGTCTGGTCGACAAAATCGACGATCACGCCCTCAAGGTGCCCTATGGCGACCGCTCGGGCGTGGTGATCGAACCCTTTCTCACCGACCAGTGGTACGTCAGCGTCAAGCCGCTGGCGCAACGCGCTGTGGCTGCCGTTGAGAAGGGCGATATCCAGTTTGTGCCCAAATCCTACGAGAACATGTATTTCGCCTGGATGCGCGACGTACAGGACTGGTGTATCAGCCGCCAACTCTGGTGGGGCCATCGCATTCCGGCCTGGTACGACGAGAATGGCAACGTCTATGTTGGCCGCTCGGAAGCCGAAGTCCGCGAAAAATATGATTTGGGCCATATCGCCCTCAAGCAGGACGAGGACGTACTGGACACCTGGTTCAGCTCCGCGCTCTGGACGTTCTCCACCCTGGGCTGGCCGGATAACACCGAGGATCTCAAGCGCTTTCACCCCACGGATGTGCTGGTTACCGGCTTCGACATCATCTTCTTCTGGGTGGCCCGGATGATCATGATGACGCTGCACTTTCTGGATGAAGTGCCGTTCAAGACGGTCTACGTCACCGGACTGATCCGCGACGAGCACGGCCAGAAAATGTCCAAGTCCAAGGGCAATGTGCTCGACCCGCTGGACATGATCGATGGCATTGGCATCGACGAGCTGGTGGCCAAGCGCACCGCCAACATGATGCAACCGCAGCTGGCCGAGAAAATCACCAAGGCCACCCGCAAGGAGTTCCCGGAAGGCATTTCCGCCTACGGAACCGATGCCCTGCGCTTTACCCTGGCGGCGCTGGCTTCCACCGGCCGCGATATCAACTGGGACATGCAGCGCCTGGAAGGCTACCGCAACTTCTGCAACAAGCTGTGGAACGCCGGCCGCTATGTGCTGATGAATTTTGAAAACGTCGACTTCGATCCGCATGCCGAGGACTACGAACTCAGCCTGGCCGATCGCTGGATTATCAGCCGACTGCAGGAAGCCGAGAAAACGGTCAACGAGGCGATTCAGTCCTACCGCTTTGATCTGACTGCACGCGCGATTTACGAATTTGTCTGGAACGACTACTGCGACTGGTACGTCGAGCTGTCCAAGCCGGTGTTCTGGTCAGAAGATAGCAGTGAGGCCCAGAAGCGCGGTACGCGCCGCACCCTGGTTCGCGTGCTGGAAGCCATACTGCGCCTGGCGCACCCCCTGATGCCCTTCATCACGGAAGAAATCTGGCAGTCGGTGAAAGGCCTGGCCGGCGTCGAGGGCGACACCATTATGTTGCTGCCCTACCCGCAGCCCCAGCCGGAACGCATTGACCCCGAGGCCGTGACTGCGGTGGAATGGGTCAAGGCCGTCATCACCGGCGTGCGCAATATCCGCGGTGAAATGAATATTGCACCGGGCAAGGCATTGCCACTGCTGCTGAAGAACGGTTCCAACCAGGACCAACAGGCATTGGAGAACACCCGGGTGCTGCTACAGAAACTGGCCAAGCTGGAATCCATTACCTGGCTCTCTGCTGGGGAAACGGCACCGCCCTGCGCTACCGCGCTGGTGGGCAGTATGGAGTTGCTGATCCCACTCGCTGGTCTGATTGATGTAACCGCCGAAAAAGATCGTCTGCAGAAGGAAATCGCTCGTCTTGAAAGAGAATTGTCACGTTTGGCAGGCAAACTGGAAAACGACAGTTTTGTAGCCAACGCGCCGGCTGATGTGGTTGCCAAAGAGCAACAGAAGCTGGCGGAGACAAGAGAAGCCCATGAGCGATTACAATCCAAACTCGTTGAGGTCAGCCAGCTCGGCTGATCCAGGCACCAAGGGGAGGCGCTGGGATTTGGAAGCACGCTCGCTATATTTCCCCAAGGAACTCAGTTGGCTGGCCTTTAACGAGCGCGTGCTGCAGGAGGCCGCCGACCCGCGCAACCCGGTGATTGAGCGGGTGCGCTTTATGGGTATCTTCTCCAACAACCAGGATGAATTTTTCAAGGTGCGGGTGGCCGACCTGCGCCGCTTTACCATGCAGGAAGAAAAGCGCTCCGGCACCAAGGCGGCGCGCAAACTACTCAACGAAATCCAGGACAAGGTACGCGCGCTCAGCCGCGAATTCGACCGCATCTACGCCGATGTCATGTTGGAGCTGAAGAAGCACAAAATTTACTTTGTCGCGGAACAGGATCTCTCCCCCAAACAAAGCCAATGGCTGAAGGAACACTTCCGCATCAAGATACTGCGCCACGTGGTGCCCATTCTGATCGAGGACAGCACCAGCCTAGAGAAGGTGCTGGAAGCTGAGGTCTCCTACCTGATCGTGGAGATCAAGAAGACCGACCGCATCAGCTATGCCGTGATCGACGTACCCGACCGCGTGCCACGTTTTATCAACGTGCCGCCCGATCGCGGCACGGCGCGCAATTACTTCATGCTGATGGATGAGGTAATTCGCCACTGTCTGGATGAAATTTTCGGCGGCTTTTTCGAATACGACAGCCTCAACGCCTGGTCGATGAAATTTTCGCGCGACTCGGAATATCGCCTGGGCGACAACGTCGAACACAGCCTGGTGAAGAAGCTGTCGCTCAGCATGAAGCAACGCCTCACCGGCGAGCCCATGCGCCTGAGCCACGACCGCACCATGCCGCCCGAGATGGTGCAGCTGCTGTGCAGCAAGCTCGGCTTCGAGGATCTCGACAGCATCATTCCCGGTGGTCGCTACCGTAATTTTCGCGACTTCATCAAGTTCCCCAACCCGGGTGGTCCGGAACTGGAATTCCCGAAAATGCCGGCGCTGGTCAGCCAGCGCTTTATGCGCAAGCGCAATGTCTTCGATGCCATCGACGAAGGCGACATCCTGCTGCACTACCCCTATCACCGCTTCAGCCACTTCACGGAATTTGTGCGCCAGGCGGCCTTTGATCCCAAGGTCAGCGCTATCAAGATCAATATCTACCGCGCCGCCCCCAACTCGCGCGTGGCCGAATCGCTGTTTGACGCCGTGCGCAACGGCAAGCACGTGTCGGTCAACATGGAGTTGCGCGCGCGCTTCGATGAGCAGCACAACCTCGACCTGACGGAAAAATTTGTCGACGAAGGTATACGCGTCACCTTTGGCATCCCCAACCTGAAGATTCACTCCAAGCTCTGTGTGGTGTCGCGCCAGGTGGATGGCAAGGAGCGCCTCTACACGGTGATCAGCACCGGCAACTTCAACGAAAAGACCGCCAAGCTCTACACCGACTACGCGCTGTACACCTCGCACCAGGGCATTGGCCAGGAAGTGCGCGACGTCTTTACCTTTATCGATTACAGCTATCGGCAGCCCAAGCTCAAGTATCTGGTGGTGTCACCCATCAACACGCGCGAATTTATCGAGCGCATGATTCGTCGCGAGATCGAGAACGTGCAGTCCGGTCGCAAGGGCGCCATCAAGGCCAAGCTCAACAACCTGATCGACGAGAAATTAATCAATGATCTGTACGAAGCCAGCGAGTCCGGCGTAAAGATCGACTTGATCGTGCGCGGCATGTGCGGACTGCGCGCCGGTGTGCCAGGGCAAAGCTCCAACATTCGGGTGACCAGCATCGTCGGTCGCTTTCTCGAACACGCACGCGTCATGCTGTTCCACAACAATGGCTACGAAGAGGTCTATATCTCCTCAGCAGACTGGATGAGCCGCAACCTGGACGATCGCGTCGAGGTCACCACACCCATCTTCGATGAAGCGCTGAAAGATCAGATTCGCGAGGCCTTTGAGCTGCAACTTCAGGACACCGTCAAGGCGCGCCTGGTCGACGCCGACCAGCGCAATGCCTACGTGCCGCGCGGCAACCAAAAGCGTGTAAACTCCCAGGAGATGATTTACCAACTGCTGGCCCAGCAGGAAAAGCCACGCTGAGAACACTGCTCGCCTCATGAGTACACCCGCCCTGGCTGTCGAAACCATTTACCTGCCGGAATCCAGCCCGGACCTTATCGCTGCAGTCGACCTCGGCTCCAACTCCTTTCACCTGATTATTGCGCGCATCAGCAACGGCACCTTGCAACCGCTGGTGAAAGACAAGCAGATGGTACGCCTGGCCGATGGCCTGGATGGACGCAACCAGTTGTCAGACGCGGCGATCGATCGCGGCCTGGCGGTGTTGAAAGCTTTCGGTACCGTAATCAGCACCATCCGACCCGGCAATGTGCGGGTGGTGGGCACCTTTACCCTGCGCCGCGCCAAGAACCGCAATACCTTTCTGCGCAAGGCGCGCGAGCTGTTTGATTACCCTATTGAGATTATTTCCGGCGACGAAGAAGCCCGCCTGATCTACCAGGGCGTGGCCCATACCACGCCGCACGAAGGTCGCCGCCTGGTCATCGACATTGGCGGCGGTAGCAGCGAGTTCGCCATCGGCGAGCATTTCGAGGTGCAGCAGTTATCCAGTCTGCCCATGGGTTCGCTGAGCTATACCAAGCGCTTTTTTGCCAACAAGAAAATTACCAAGGAGCAGTTTCGCCAGGCCGAACTCTTCGCGCGCCAGCGGCTGGAAATTATCGCGCCGCGCTTTGTAAATACTGGCTGGCAAACGGCCATCGGCTGTTCCGGCACAGTGCGCGCCCTATTAGCCTGCGCCCAGTCGCAGCAGCTGGCGCAGGACAGCGTGCTGACCCACGACACACTGAAACTGCTGCGCAAGAAATTTATCGACGCCGGTGCGCCACAAAATCTGCAGGGTATGGAGGACGCGCGCAAGCCCATAGCCTCTGCCGGCCTGGCTATTCTGCTGGCGATCTTCCACGAATTTAACCTGAACCAGATTGCGGTTTCCGAGGCCGCGCTGCGCGAAGGCGTGCTCTATGAACTGACTGAGCGCATGGAGCATCACGACATTCGCGAGCGCACGGTTAACAGCCTGGTGATTCGCTATGACATCGACCTGGCCCAAGCCCATCGCGTGCTCAAGCAGGTGGATATTCTCTTTAATGGTCTGAGCGAAGCATTCCCCAAGCGCCAACGCCAGGACCTGCATGTACTGCTGCGCTGGGCGGGCCTGTTGCATGAGATTGGATTGCACATCAATCGCCAGGGCATTCAGCGCCACTCGGCCTATATCCTGGCGCATACCGAACTGCCCGGCTTCAGCAACGACGAACAGCAAGTACTGGCACTGCTCGCCGGCAACCATCGCAAGCGCTTCGATCGCACCAGCTTCCCCGATATCAGCAAGTACGATACCGGCAGCCTGCTGATGATGGTGGTGATAC
>JAYQPQ010000022.1:0-25105 GCA_038145405.1 Porticoccaceae bacterium
AGTGAAATCCATGCCAGCGGCGTCTGCGGCAGTTTTCATGTCGTCTCCAGTCGGCAGGCCTGGATCTGATGCAAGTTCAGGTGCTGCGTCCAGAGCGATGTCGAAGTCCATGCCCGTATCGTCGGAATCCAATATCGGCTCGGCTATGTCTTCAGCATTGTCAGCATCTGGTTCCTGGTCGGTTTGCTGCGCTAATGACTCCTCCGATTCATCACCCAGGCTAAAGCCACCCAGATTAAAGTCGAGACCGTTGTCATCTGCAGCGGCGGATGCTGGAGAGCCGCTTGGCGCGCGATCGTCTTCGCTCGGCTCCTCAACCGCACCCAGGCTGAAGTCGAGGCCGGCTTCAGCCGAGTCATCCGTAAGCGGTTCGACCTGCGTGTTGGGTTTTTCAGCGGCTTCATCTAATTCATCGCCCAGATCGAAATCCATGTCGGATGATAAGGGTTCGCCAGCCGTTGGCTTTTCGTCCTGGGTCAGTTCGTCGGTGTCAAAATCATCTGCTGCAGCATTGCCGCCCTTGTCCTCCAGGTCGCTGAAAAAGGCATCCAGGTCATCAAAGTCGGTATCGTCCTCTTCTTCAGCCGCTTCAAACTCCGGCGCCGCATCCGCCGGCAGCTCGAATTCGCTAGTGTAGTCGGCGCGAGGCGCTGAATGGCCAGCTGCTGCGCTCAAAACGAGCGTCGCATCGGCATCAAATTCGTACTCGTCTTGCTTATCTGTGGAGTTTGCGGAGAACAGCTCTTCCTCGTCATCTTGCGCATCGGTCAGATCAAAGTCATCGTCGGCGGTGGAAGTTTCCAGTTCCTCGGCGTTATCTTTGCGGCGCTTGATCACCATGTAGACAGCAACCAGCAAGCCCAGGAGGCCAATACCGATCCACTGGATCCATCCCATCAGACGATCGAACAGAGAAACCTGAGGGGTCAGCAGTTGCGCCGGCGCAGACTGCTCGTTAGTCAGATTCTGCGCCTGGGCCAGATCGGCATCTTCCACTTCGACCAAGCGCTCCAAAACGCTGATCTGTTCTTCCAGTTGGGCCAGGCGCTCGCGCAGATTGGCATTTTCCAGCTCGGCAGCATCCAGTTCTTCCTTGAGCACGGCGTTTTCCGACAGCAGTTGTGCCGTATCGGCATTGCCTTCACTGGTCGCGGCACCCTCAATGCTGGAGCCCGCGAGCCGGAATTGTCCGCCAGCGCTGCTGCTAGAGGTGTTGGCCTGGGAAGTGAAGCCGGATTGCACAGGCGAGCCATCCAATCCCAGTTCGCTGGCGATCTGGGCACGCGCCTGCTCAGCGTCGCGCACGGTGACCTGTGAACTGGTGGGAATACGCAACAGCGAACCGCTCATCAAGCGGTTCAAGTTGCCATCCATAAAGGCTGCTGGATTCAGATCGCGCAGGGCAAGCATCGCCTGGGCTTGGGTAATACCCGCCTGATTCGCCACAATCTGGGCGATTTTCCAAAGCGTATCGCCAAACTGCACCCGGTAGGTGCCTGCGGGTGCTGCGGGTGCCGCTGGTGCGGATGCCGAGGAGCTGGATGTTACCTGAACTGGCTGCATCACACTGGGCCGCGATACGGGGGCTGGAGCAGGCACCGTCGTCGACGGACGCGAAGCAGGGGCAACCGCAGGGGTTGTCTGCGCCCGCTCGCCGCTAAACACGGGCAAATCCAGCAACAGGGTGTATTCGCGCAGGATGCGTCCGGCAGGCCAACGTGCTTGCACGACAAAATTCATGTATGGCTCGGTGATCGGCCGCGCCGTAGTCACCCAAACCACGGGCCGCGCCGGATTGGAGAAATCCGGCTCGAACTCCAGTTCTGCGTGGGAAAAATGGTAGCGCACACCAGCCAGCGAATAATCGACTGCTGCACCTAGGGAAACGATCAGTTCAGACTGCTGCAATCCCTGCAGATTAAGCAGTTCAATTTCGGCAACCAGAGGCTCGTTAATGGCTGAGGAAACATTGACTGCACCCAGACCGAGCGCATGTGCCTTGAGCCAGGGCAGCAAAAATACCGCCAAGATGACTGCAATGCGCGCCGGCTGCGGCATTCTGTTGCGGAAGAAGTTTACGAGCCCGGTTGCCATCCTTTCCGTCCTTGTGATTGAAATCTCTCGCATTATTGCCACAAAGCAATGGGATAGGTAAGCGTTTTCTCAACATTAGGTGACGAATTACCGCTAAGCGATTGTTTTTAAAGCGCAAGCAGGATTCGCAACATGCGTCGAAGTGGCTCTGCCGCACCCCAAAGTAATTGGTCGCCAACGGTAAAGGCACTAAGGAAATCATCGCCCATGCGCATCTTGCGCAAGCGCCCCACGGGCACGGATAGGGTTCCGCTGGTAGCCGCCGGCGTCAGTTGTGAAAGGCTGGCCGCCTTGGTGTTCTCTACCACCCGTACCCAGTCGTTGGCGTTGGCGATGATCGATTCGATTTCTACCAGCGACACAGACTTGCGCAGCTTGATGGTCAAAGCCTGGGCGTGACAACGCATGGAGCCGACGCGAATACACAATCCATCCACCGGCACCGGACGATCGCCCGTCCCCAGAATCTTGTTGGTTTCCGCATTGCCCTTCCACTCCTCGCGGCTCTGCCCCATCTCCACCTCGGTGTCGATCCAGGGCAGCAGGTTACCCGCCAGCGGAAAGCCGAAATGCTTGCGCGGAAAATGGTCGGCGTGCATGGTCGCCACCACCTGCCGATCGATAGCGATGATGTCGGACGCGGGATTACCCACTTCGCCGGCTACGCCAGCGTGTAGGCTGCCCATTTGCTGCAATAGCTCCTTCATATTCTGTGCGCCGGCTCCCGAAGCGGCCTGGTAGGTCATGGAACTGGCCCACTCCACCAGACTCTCGCGAAACAGGCCAGCCAGAGCCATCAGCATCAGGCTTACGGTGCAATTGCCGCCGATGTAATCCTTGACGCCGCGCTCCAGAGCCTGATCGATCAAGTGCTGATTAACCGGGTCAAGAATAATGACGGCCTTATCCTTCATGCGCAGGGCTGATGCGGCGTCGATCCAGTATCCCTGCCAGCCGCTGGCGCGCAATTGGGGATGAATGGCCTTGGTGTAATCACCACCCTGACAGGAAATGATGACATCCATGGCGCCCAGCGCCTCGATGTTGTTGGCGTCGAGCAGCGGCGAGCTGCCCTGCCCCACATCGGGTCCGGGCTGGCCGGCCTGGGAGGTGGAAAAGAAATGGCTCTGCACTAGAGCAAAGTCATTTTCTGCGCGCATTCGCTCCATCAGCACCGAGCCGACCATGCCGCGCCATCCTATCAATCCAAGTTGTAACATCGCTCTATGCCTCTTGTGCCTTGAGGGCGTTAATCACTGCCACGCCCATGGTAGAAGTAGAAACCTTGGAGGCTCCCTCGGTATGGATATCCGCAGTGCGCAACCCGGCGTCGAGCACCTTGCCTATAGCCTGCTCTATGCGGTCAGCTGTAGCAGGCGCACCCAGGCTGTAGCGCAGCATCATGGCGGCAGACAGAATGGTCGCCAGCGGGTTGGCGAGATTCTGGCCGGCAATGTCCGGTGCCGAGCCGTGGCAGGGCTCGTAAAAGCCCTTGCCCTTGGCATCCAGTGACGCCGACGGCAGCATGCCAATCGACCCGGTTAACATGGCGGCCTCGTCGGACAAAATATCGCCAAACAGATTGCCGGTCAGAATGACGTCAAACTGCTTGGGCCGCAGGACGAGCTGCATGGCAGCGTTATCGACGTAGAGATGGCTGAGCTGCACATCTGGGTAGTCGGCCGCCATACTTTGCACCACCTCGCGCCAAAGCAGCGTTACTTCGAGCACGTTGGCCTTGTCCACACTGCACAGACGCCTGTTGCGTTGCCGAGCCAGTTGGAAGGCCAGATTGGCGATGCGACGAATCTCCGACTCGGAGTAGACATCCGTGTTATAGCCCTGCCGCTCCCCGTTCTCTAGAGTGCGAATACCGCGCGGTTGGCCAAAATAGATGCCTCCGGTCAGCTCGCGCACGATCAGAATGTCCAAGCCGGCCACCAACTCCGGCTTCAGCGAAGAGGCTGAAGCTAGCTGCGGGTAGAGAATAGCCGGGCGCAGATTGGCAAAAAGCTGCAGATCCGAGCGAATGTCGAGCAAACCCTGTTCGGGTCGCAGATGGCGGTCGACCTTGTCCCACTGCGGGCCACCCAGGGCGCCGAACAGAATGGCGTCGGCCTCATGCGCCAGCGCCAGGGTCTCGTCGGGGTAAGGTTTGCCGTATCGGTCGTAGGCGCGACCGCCCAACATGGCCTCAGAAAAAGTTAGGCCAAGGCTGTCCTGCTGATTAACCAGCTCGAGCACGGCGCGCGCCTGCGCGATAATTTCGACGCCGATGCCATCGCCTTCAATAATCAATACCTTGGCCGACATCAGAGCATCTCCCGATTAATAACATCGTAAAGCCAGGGCGCAGATTGTCGCTGCCGCTCCTCAAAGGCACGAATCTTGTATGCCGACTCGAGCGTAAAGCCAATCTCATCCAAACCCTGCAACAAACAGTTCTTACGAAAGGCGTCGACAGCAAAGGAAATTACCCTACCGTCCGGGGTGCGCACACATTGCGCCGGAAGATCGACTTCCAATTGGTAGTCGTCATTAGCGGCATAAAGCGCGTCGAACAAGCCTTGCACGATGTCCTTCTCCAGTACCACTGGCAAAATGCCGTTCTTGAAGCTGTTGTTGTAGAAAATATCGGCAAAGCTCGGCGCGATAATCACCCGAAAGCCATAGTCTTCTAGTGCCCAGGGTGCGTGTTCACGGCTCGAACCGCAGCCGAAATTCTCCCGACTCAGCAGGATGGAGCTGCCCGCATAACGCGGCTGGTTCAGCGCAAACTCCGGCCGCACAGTACGTTGATCCAGCGCCTTGCCCGGCCAGCCTTCATCGCTAAAACGCAATTCGTCAAACAGATAGATGCCGAAACCGCTTCGCTTGATGCTCTTCAGATACTGCTTGGGGATAATCAAATCGGTATCTACATTGGCACGATCCATGGGCGCGACCCGCCCGCGATGTTGAACCAGCGCTTTCATGAGCGATACTCCCAGTCGCGAATGTCGACGAAATGGCCGGCGATGCCAGCTGCGGCTGCCATAGCCGGGCTGACCAGATGGGTACATCCGCCAAAGCCTTGCCGTCCTTCAAAATTACGATTCGAAGTGGAGGCGCAGTGTTCACCTACACCCAGTTTGTCTGCATTCATCGCCAGGCACATGGAGCAGCCCGGTGCCCGCCACTCGAAACCGGCGTCCAAAAAAATTCGATCCAGGCCTTCGGCTTCGGCCTGCGCGCGCACCTGGCCTGAGCCCGGCACCACCATGGCCAGTTTGACGCCATCGGCTTTGCGGTAACCACGCACCACGGCGGCGGCAGCCCGCAGATCTTCTATGCGCGCATTGGTGCAGCTGCCGATAAAGATCTTGTCCAGCGCGATGCTCTGGATATTGGCACCCGCGGCCAGACTCATATATTCCAGCGCACGTGCCAGACCCTTTCTGCCACTCTCGTCGGCCATGTCCTCGGTGCGCGGAATCCGCCCAGTTACGGACGCGACCATTTCCGGCGAAGTACCCCAGGTCACCTGGGGCGCAATATCTGCTGCCTGGATCAGAATTTCGCGATCAAAATGTGCCGCGGGGTCGCTGTGCAACTCCCGCCAGGCTGCCACCGCCATGTCCCACTGCGCGCCTTTGGGTGCGAAATGGCGTCCTTTGACGTAGGCGATGGTTTTGCTGTCCACCCCGACCAGGCCAACGCGGGCGCCCGCCTCGATCGCCATGTTGCAGACCGTCATGCGGCCCTCTACCGACATATCGCGAAATGCCTGGCCGGCAAACTCGATGGCGCAACCGGTTCCCCCGGCCGTGCCGATCTGGCCGATGATGTACAGGATCACATCCTTGGGGGTAACGCCCGGTCCCAAGTCGCCCTCGACGCGAATACGCATGTTTTTCATTTTCTGCGTCGACAAACACTGGGTAGCCAGTACGTGTTCGACCTCGCTGGTGCCGATGCCCATGGCCAGCACACCCAGGGCGCCGTGCGTCGAGGTGTGAGAGTCGCCACAGACCACCGTCATGCCAGGCAATACCGCACCGGTTTCCGGACCGACGATGTGAACGATGCCCTGGCGCAGGTCATTCAACCGAAATTCGGCAATGCCGAAGTCGTCGCAGTTATCGTCCAGCGCCTGCAATTGAATGCGCGAGGTCTCATCCTTCAGCGCGGCGTAGCCACCGCGACGCTCCTGCGCGTCGGTCGAGACATTGTGATCCGGCATAGCGATATTGGCGTCGCGACGCCAGGGTTTGCGACCAGCCAGACGCAAGCCTTCGAAGGCCTGGGGTGAAGTGACCTCGTGAATCAGGTGCCGATCAATATAGATCAGGGCCGACCCATCGTCGGCCGCATCCACCAGGTGGCTATCCCAAATTTTGTCATACAGGGTTCTTGCGATCATGCTGCTATCCAGCCTACTCGTGTTGAGGCGGCCATTTTCGCGCCCGTATTTTCATAATTCAAATTTATATTTATTATCTATTACATAAGCGTTTGGAATACCTAAATGGATACCGAAGACCTTCGCATCTTTCTGAGCGTGGCCGAGCACGGCAGCTTTTCCATTGCAGCCGAACACGTGCATCTGACCCAGCCCGCGGTCAGTAAACGCATTGCCAATCTCGAGCAGGAGCTTGGCGTCCGGCTGTTCGATCGCATTTCGCGCAAGGTTGGCCTGACCGAGGCGGGTCGCATCTTCCAGTCGCGGGCGCGCTCGCTGATTCACGAACTGGAAGTGACGCGCTCGGCGCTCAATTCGCTACAGCGAAAACCCAGCGGCAGTCTGGCTCTGGCCATATCCCATCACCTCGGCTTACACCGCTTTCCGCCGCTGCTGCAGGAATACGTCAGCCTGTATCCCGATGTCGTGCTCGACGTGCGCTTTGTCGACTCCGAGCGCGCTTACGAAGCCGTGATCCAGGGCAATGTGGATATTGCCGTTATCACCCTGGCGCCCGAATCGCAGGTCAATGTCAGCGCTCATAAGCTCTGGACTGACCCGCTGTACTATGTCTGCAGCACCAAGCACGCGTTGGCCGATCTGAAACGGCCGACCTTGCTGGATCTCAGTACCTGCGGCTGCCTGTTGCCCTCGCTGGCGACCTACACCGGACGCATCATCAAGCAGCAGTTTGACCAGCGCGGACTGGCACTGCACCCGGTCATGACAACCAACTATCTGGAGACTCTGGCCAAGATGACCGAAATCGGCCTGGGCTGGAGCGTGTTGCCCAGGACCCTGCTGACCCCCCAGCTCTGCGTGCTGGATATCAAATCGCCGTTACAGCGAGAACTGGGCGTGATTCACCATCACCAACGAACCCTGAGTCGTGCTGCCGATGCCTTGTTCGGCTTGCTACGAACGCAGGTGGGATAGACCATCTGCAGTGCGGCTTGCCAGCCGCAGCAAAACCAGCAGCAACAGTGCCAGCAGGGAGAATCCGGCGCTGATGAGGAATATGCGCTCACCCAGTTGATCCCACACCAGGCCCGCCATGGCGGCCCCAAATACCGCACCCAGGCCATAGCCAAAGGAACTGAACAGGGCCTGTCCGCGTCCATGGTTACGCCCCTTGAAGTGGCTGCGCACCTGTTCGATCACACAAGCGTGAAAGGCGCCAAAACTGAAAGCGTGCAGCAATTGAATGACAATAATCCACAACATGGCGTCGCCGGCTTGCCACAAAATTAACCAGCGCAATGTCGTGAGCGCCAATGTAAAAAGCAGCAGGCGATAGACCCCCAGGCCGGCGAGCAAGTGGCGCACCGAAAACATCAGCACGATTTCCGATAGCACGGCCAGACTCCAGATCGCACCGATGGTCAAGGCGCCAAAGCCCAGCTCGCTCAGGTGAATACTGAAGAAGGCGTAATAGGGGCCGAAACTCACCTGCACCAGCACCACACAGAGCAGAAATCCCAGCACCTCTGGCTGCAACAGCGTTGCCGCAAAGCTCTGCTGTTCATCGTGATGGATTTCTTCCTGCGCCGGCACGGCAATGCTCGATATCCAGAGCAGCAGCAAAATGGCAGCCACCAACAGCGGAAAATAATTGAGCGAGTAAAGACTGAAGAAGCCGCCAATGGCGAGTAGCGCGGCAATGTAGCCCCAGCTGCCCCAGAGCCGGATGCGCCCATAGTCCTGGTGGCGTGCCCCCAAAAAAGACAGCGTCAGCACTTCAAACTGCGGCAGCACAGCGCTCCAGAAAAAACTGAACACCAACAGCACCAGTGTCAACCACCAGATTTCGTCACCGAGCAACATGCCCAGGATAGCGATAAAGGCAAAGAAGCAGCCGAGTCGAATGATGCGCAGGCGACGCTGGGTGCGATCGGCTAGATAGGCCCAAATGTTGGGGGCTATCACCCGGGTGGCGTGAAACACCGCACCTGTTATCCCGATGACCACCGCACCGTGACCTATATGCTGCAAGTACAACGGCCAGTAGGGAATCCAGGATCCCAGGCAGGCGTAATAGAAAAAATAAAAGGCTGACAGGCGCCAGTAAGGCAGGGGCTGGCCGGTCACGGAACTAAGGTTTCTGTGCCGGTATCACTGGCGTAGCAACGGAAACCTTGCCGACTTGACCGCGATGGCGCAGAAAATGATCGGCCAACACTAGTGCCAGCATGGCCTCGGCGATGGGCACTGCGCGAATGCCGACGCAGGGATCGTGGCGCCCGGTCGTGACCACTTCAACGGGCTTTCCCTGCACATCGATGCTGCGCCCGGGAATGCGTATGCTCGAGGTCGGCTTCAGCGCCAGGTGAGCAATGATCTGCTGACCACTACTGATGCCGCCGAGGACGCCACCGGCATTATTGCTGAGAAAACCTTCGGGGGTCATTTCGTCGCGATGCTCGCTGCCCTTTTGCGCAACGGCATCAAAGCCGGCACCCAGCGCCACGGCCTTGACCGCATTGATGCTCATCAGGGTCTTGGCAATATCGGCATCAAGGCGATCGAAAACCGGCTCACCCCAGCCCGGCGGCACGCCGTCGGCGAGCACGGTGACTTTGGCACCGACCGAGTCGCCATCACGACGCAGATTTTCAATCATGGCTTCGAGCTCGGGCACGCGGGAAGGATCCGGCGCAAAGAAAGGATTCTGCTCCACGGCATCCAGGTCCACCGCATCGATGACCAGGGGTCCCATCTGGCTGAGGTAGCCTCTAATGCGAATACCTGCCAGTTCCTCGAGAACGCGCTTGGCGATTGCGCCGCCCGCTACGCGAATAGAGGTTTCGCGTGCGGACGAACGACCACCGCCGCGATAGTCACGGATGCCGTATTTGTGCTGATAGCTGTAGTCGGCATGCGCCGGACGGAACAAATCCTTGATGTCCGAGTAATCCTTGGAGCGCTGGTCGGTGTTCTCTATCAACAGACCAATCGGTGTCCCCGTAGTACGGCCCTCAAACAGGCCGGAAATGATGCGAACTTGGTCTTCCTCGCGCCGCTGCGTGGTGAATTTCGACTGGCCGGGACGGCGGCGATCCAAATCTTTCTGCAGCATCGATTCATCCAGGGTTATGCCGGGCGGACAGCCATCCAGAATGCCGGCCAGGGCGGGGCCGTGGCTTTCGCCACAGGTGGTCAGCGTGAAAAGTGTTCCAAAACTATTACCCGACATGCCCTGCCCCTGTTAATCCGCGCCGCGATTATACGCGCCTTGCAGGGATTTGCTAAATTGCCGCAGCTCCGCGGCGCTGAGCAAAAATATGCCCTGCCCGCCCCGTTCCAGCTCGATCCAGGTAAAGGGGATGTTGGGATAAGCCGCCTCCAGCGCAGGCCAAGAATTGCCGACCTCGACAAGCAGTATCCCGTCCGGGCTCAGCCAGTCGGCGGCCTGAGTCAGAATGCGCCGGGTGATATCCAGACCATCGCGACCAGAACCCAGCCCGAGTGCGGGTTCGTGATGAAATTCCGCCGGCAGGGACGCCATATCCTCGGCGTCGACATAGGGCGGATTGCTCAGAATGACGTCAAATTTCTGTACCGGGACTGGGACAAACAGGTCTCCCTCATAGAGTTTCACGCGCTCCGCCAAATCATGCAGGGCGATATTGCTGCGCGCCACCTCGGCAGCTGCCGGAGAGAGCTCGGCCAGAGTCACTTCTGCTGCCGGAAAACGGTGACCGCAGAGAATGCCCAGGCAACCGCTGCCGGCACAAAGGTCGAGGATGGCCCGCGGTGCACCGCGATACCAGGGTGCAAAGCCGGCATCGATCAGCTCCGCCAGGGGTGAACGTGGCACTAGCACGTCTGCCGTGACGTTGAAGGCATAGCCGCCATACCAGGCCTTGCCGATCAGATAGGCAGCGGGAACGCGCTCGCTGATGCGTCGACTCACCAGCGCTTCAAAGCGGCCCAGGGCTTCGGCAGGAAAGTGTTCGGCGGCAATGCTTTCGTCGCTATCCGGCGGCAGCTGCAATACCTCGAATAACAGCAGGCAGGCCTCGTCCCAGGCATTATCGGTACCGTGCCCAAAATAGAGGTCAGCTGCGTTCATGCGGTCGGCGGCCCGATTCAGGACATCGCCGATCAGAGGTTGCAGGGTGGTCACCGGGACTTTACCAAGGTTTCATTTCACAGCGGGTGGATCAGTCAGTAACATGCAAATCCCATTCATCGAGCAGGGCTTTCGCATGCACGAGCATTATGCCGCCATTATTCGCGCGGTGGGCGAAGATTTGGATCGTCCCGGGCTGGTCGACACGCCGCAGCGCGCGGCGCGAGCCATGGAATTTCTCACCCAGGGCTATCAGGCCAAGCTCGACGAAATCGTCAACAATGCCCTGTTCCCCAGCGACAATCACGACATGGTAGTGGTCAAGGACATCGAGCTCTATTCGCTCTGTGAGCACCACCTCTTGCCCTTTATCGGCAAGGCGCACGTCGGTTATGTCCCCAATGGCAAGGTGCTCGGCCTGTCGAAGGTAGCGCGCATCGTCGACCTATTCGCGCGTCGCTTGCAGATTCAGGAGAATCTGACGGCGCAAATTGCGAAGACCATGCAGGAAATTACCGGCGCCGAAGGCGTGGGCGTGGTAGTTGAAGCCAAGCATCTGTGCATGATGATGCGCGGCGTGGAGAAGCAGAATTCGCTGATGCGCACCTCGTCCATGCTGGGCAGTTTTCGCTCCAATCAGGCTACTCGCGAGGAATTTCTCGACCTGATCAGGCCGCTGGGAACCTCAGGGGGTTTCTAGCCAAAGTAGTCGCGCCGCACCCTGCATGGGAGTCTCGTACTCGAGCGCGGCCAGAGCGGCAGTCGGCATGGCGGTGAGATGGCCGGTCAGATAGCTGACCAGATCAGCCACGAAGGGATTGTGCGAGCAGATCAGCACATCCTGAAATTCGGCCGCCAGAAAATCACAAAAGACCTCGGCTGAACTTTCCGGCTTGATCAAGTCGCATTCACGCACTTCCGGTTGGGTGTCTAGCGAAGCCAGCACCAAGTCTGCCGTCTGCCTGGCACGCACCAGTGGGCTGTGCAGTACCAAGCCCAGCTCGCCCAGCTCATCGGCACGCAACGCCATAACATCGGCCACTTCATTGCGGCCGTGCTCGGTTAGCTCGCGAATAGCGTCCGGATAGCCCTCGCCCGCCTTACCGTGACGAAGGACGAAAAGCCGCACCGGCCAGAGCCCTAGTCTTCGTCCTCGGGTTCGCGGGAATCGTCGGGGAAGTCAGCAAAGGGAAAGGGCTTGAACGAGGAGCTGAACGTGAGAAAGTCGATGATCTGGGTTACATAGGTGCCCAGCATGATACCGAGCCGCATCAGGTTGGCATTGCGTTCGCCGGCAACCAGCACAAAGAAAAACTGCAACACCACCAGGATGGCCAGCACCGTGCCTACGACGTAGAGCAACACCCAGAAAATCACCATGTATACCAAGCGCAGCCAAGTATCCAGGTTCAACAGGTTAGTTTTTAACTGGTTATCCATTGCAAATCACCTTGTATTCCACATCTTGCTTCGAGTCGCGATCCATCAGTTCCTTGATCACAGCTGACATAGTACGGCCTTCAAAAAGAATCTGGTAGAGCGCCTGCGCCAGCGGCATGTCGATCCCCAGCTGTTCTGCCGAGGCCTTGATGACCTTGACCGTGTTTACGCCTTCGGCCGTCTGGTTCAGGTCGGCCACGGCCTGATCCAGCGTCATACCCTGACCAATGCGCAGGCCGATCTGGTAATTGCGACTCAGCGGCGAACTGCAGGTTGCCATCAGATCACCCACCCCGCTCAAGCCCAGGTAGGAAGCCGGGTTGGCGCCAAACCGGGCCGCATAGCGGCTCATCTCTGCCAAGCCGCGCGTCACCAGCATCGCCAACGAGTTGGCGCCATAGCCGGCACCCGCAGCGATTCCCGACAGAATGGCGTAGATGTTTTTCAGGGCGCCGGCCAGCTCTACACCGACCATGTCTTCGTTGGCATAGACCCGGAAATAAGGTGAACTGAGCACTTCCCGGGTCAGTTCGCGGACCTCTTCGTCCGGGCTGGCGATCACGGTGCCAGTGATCTGGCGCTGGGCAATCTCCTGTGCCAGATTGGGGCCGCTGAGCACGCCAATCCGACTTTGCGGCAGTTCCTCGTGCAAAATCTGGCTCATCAGATCAGAGGTATCCGGTTCCATCCCCTTGGTTCCGCTAACAATCATGACATCGGGCTTGAACAGCGGGGCAATCTGCTTGGCGAGCTGGCGCACGGCCTGACTGGGAACAGTCACGATAAGCAGGTCGGCCTGGTACACGGCCGCCTCGAGGTCGCAGGTAAACTTGAGATTTTCCGCCAGTTGGTAACCTGGCAGGTAGCGCGCGTTCACCCGGGTGGAGCGCACCAGGCTGCATTCCTCGGTATCCCGCATCCAGAGGGTGCATTGAAAGCCGTTCTCGGCAATCAGGTTGGCCAGCACGGTGCCGAAACTGCCGGCACCGAGCACGGCGTAGCGTAGAGAGGAAGCTTCCATGGGCGGCATTATAGCGGGCTCCCGGAGCCCGCATCAGATCAATTTGCCGCCAGCAACAGCTTGTTCACGCGGTTGACGAAGGCCACCGGATCGGCCAGGTCTTCACCCGACGCCAGGTGCGCCTGATCAAATACCAGTTCCACCAGATCGGCAAAGCGGCCGGCGTCCTGTTCGGCTGCCAGCTTGCGAATCAGCGGATGTTCCAGGTTGAGCTCGAAGGTCGGCGCCGACTCCGGTACCTCCTGCCCCGCTGCTTGCATAATCTTGCGCATCTGCGCGCCCATTTCATAGTCGTTCAGCACCAGACAGGACGGCGAATCCACCAGACGCTGAGAGGCCCGCACCTCGGCAGCACGATCACCCAGGTAGTCGGCAACACGCAGGATTACTGCATCCTGTGCCTCGGGCTTGGCGGGCTTGTCGGCGGCGGCCTCGATCTCGTCGAGTTTACCGCGGGCAATATTCTGGAAGGCCTTGTCCTTGTACTCGGTCATGTAAGTCATCAGCCAATCGTCGATGCGGTCGCTGAGCAGCAGAACTTCAATGCCCTTTTTGCGGAAGGATTCCAATAGCGGGCTGCGCGCCACAGCGGCATGCGTATCGCCGACCAGGTAGTAGATCTTCTTCTGTTCCGGCTGCATGCGCTCCAGATAGAGATCCAGAGATACCACCTCGCCTGCATCGGCATCATGGGTCGAGGCAAAGCGCAACAACTCTGCAAGCTTCTCGCGATTAGCATTGTCTTCAACCGGCCCTTCCTTGAGTACGGCACCGAAGGACTTCCAGAAGCTTTGATATTCCGCTCCGTTCTTGCTTAGCTTTTTGAGCATATCCAGCACGCGCTTGGTCAGGGCTGTCTTGATTTTTTCGACGGCCGGTGAATCCTGCAGGATTTCACGCGAAACATTCAGGGGCAGGTCGTTGCTGTCGACAACGCCCTTCACAAAGCGCAGGTAGAGCGGCAGGAATTGCTCGGCGTCGTCCAGAATAAAGGTTCGACGCACGTAGAGCTTAAGCCCCTTGGCGCTGTCGCGTTGCCAGAGTTCAAACAGGGGGTGCTTGGGCAGGTAAAGCAGGCTAGTGTAGGTCAACTTGCCCTCGACGCTGTTGTGACTCCATAGCAGTGGTTCTTGGTAGTCGTGGGCGATGTGCTTGTAAAAGACCTGGTATTCCTCATCGGTGATTTCGGAACGGGAGCGTGTCCAGAGCGCCTGTACCGAGTTTACGGGCTCGTAGCCCCCGTCCTGGTCCTTGCCGTCGATTTTTTTCATCTCGACTGGAATGGTGATGTGGTCCGAGTATTTCTTGATCAGGCCGCGCACCGTCCACTCGTCCAGGAAGCTTTGCGCCTCCTTGTTCAGATGCAGAACCACGCGGGTACCGCGCTCTGCCAGGGTTGCCGGCTCTATCTCATAACTCGCTTCGCCCTTGCAGCGCCAGTGGACGCCATCATCGGCGCTCAGCCCAACTCGACGCGTATAAACCTCAACCTCGTCAGCGACAATAAAGGCGGAATAGAAACCGACACCAAACTGTCCGATCAGCGCGGCGTCCTTCTTCTGGTCACCGGACAGCTGGTCGAGAAATTTGGCGGTGCCCGACCGGGCAATAGTGCCCAGGTTGTCGATCACCTCCTGCCGGCTCATGCCGATACCGTTGTCGGTGATCGTCAATGTCTTTTTCTTCTTATCGATATCGATACGCACCCGTGCCTGCGCGTCCGACTCATAATATTCCGGATGGTCGAGCGCCTCGAAGCGCAACTTGTCGCAGGCATCGGATGCATTGGAAATCAACTCGCGCAGGAATATCTCGCGGTTGCTGTAGAGTGAGTGGGTCATGAGGTGCAGGAGTTGTTTGGCTTCGGCCTGGAACTCGAACACTTCGGACGGGTGGGACTGGGTCATACTTGCCTCTCATCTAACGAATGCACAGAATTTGGGTGCGTCGGCCCATATTTCAAGACGCCAGCGCCTGTCACAATGGCGACATCTTCTTGTCATCGTGGGGTCAGAAAACTGACCTAGATTGCCGTCATGCCAATGCTTCGAGGCCCTAGCCTATCCATGCCAATCTGCTTTCTGTCGAAAGGTACACCATGAAACTCTTGCTTGGCATCCAGGGTACCGGTAATGGTCACATTACCCGAGCGCGGGCCCTGGCGCCGGTGTTGCGCGATCTGGGCATCCAGACTGACTACCTGTTTTCCGGCCGCAAGAAGTCCCACTACTTTGATATGGAACCCTTTGGCGACTACCGAACCAGCACCGGCCTGACCTTTTTCAGTCGCAAGGGCAAGGTGCAGCTCGGCGACACTTTGCTGCGCAACAACATGCTGCGGCTGACTCAGGAAGTTGCCTCCCTCGATGTGCGCAGCTACGACCTCATCATCACCGACTACGAGCCGGTCACTGCCTGGGCGGCGCGTTTGGCGGAGAAAGAAGTGATTGGGCTCGGCCACCAATACGCCTTCAACTACCCCATTCCACGTGTGCGCGGCACAGTAGTCGATCAGTTTATCCTGCAGAATTTCGCACCGGCCGATATCGACCTTGGCCTGCACTGGCACCATTTCGGCGCGCCCATCCTGCCACCCATCGCGCCCGTCGAAGCCGATCAGTACGCGCCGGAGAGTCGACGCATTCTGGTGTATCTGCCATTTGAATCGCGCAGCGATATCACCCAGTTGCTGAAGAAATTCCGCGATTATCACTTCGTGCTCTATCACCCCGATGCCCTCGACTATGGCAAGGGCAACCTGGAATGGAAGGCCCCCAGCCGCTCGGGCTTTCAGCAGGACCTGCTGCGCGCCGAGGGGGTGATTTGCAACGCCGGCTTTGAATTGCCTTGCGAAGCGCTGCAACTGGGCATGAAGCTGCTGGTTAAACCCATGGATGCCCAACCCGAACAACAATCCAATGCCCTGGCGCTGGCGCAGTTGGGCTTTGGTGCCACCATGAACAGCCTCAATCGGGAGGCGGTGGCCCAATGGCTGGAACTGGGTGAGCGCATCAAGGTCGGCTATCCCAACACCGCCCAGGCGGTCGGTGAATGGCTGGCCAATGGCGCCACTGAGCCTCTTATCGAGCTATCGCGTCGGCTGTGGAAGCAGGTGAGCTTCCCTGCTACGACGGCACATTACATTCAGGACGTGCCCAAACTCCCAGGCAAGATTGTCGGCCGCAAGGGAGGCCGCAAAGTTGGGCAAGACTGATCGCCCTGCCAAGCGTTATTACCCGGCCATCTGGCTATCCGATATGCATCTGGGTTACCGCCAGTGCAAGGCGGAATACTTACTGGATTTTCTCAAGTCGACGCGCTCGGATGTGCTCTATCTGGTCGGCGATGTCATCGACATGTGGGCCATGAAGCGAGGCTTCCATTGGCCCAAGACGCATCATGAAGTCCTGAAAAAAATCGTCAAAATCGCGCAGAAAGGCAAGACCCGGGTGATCTATATCCCCGGCAACCACGACGAACCCTGCCGCGATCTGGTCGGCAACACCCTGCTCGGCGTGGAGCTCCACCGCAATTTTATTCACCAATGTTCCGATGGCCGCCGCTTCCTGCTCTGCCACGGCGACGAATTTGAAAACGCTATTCGTCACTCCCGACTGAATCGCCTGGTTGGCGACTTTAGCTACGATCTGCTGCTCTGGCTCAATCGCTGGGGCAATCGCGTTCGCGCCTGGTTTGGCATGCCCTACTGGTCGCTGGCGACCTATATCAAGAACCGCGTCGACACGGCCCGTCGCACCATCGAGATCTTCGAACAGGAGGCTGCCGCCGAAGCGCGCCGCCGGGGATTAGACGGGGTGATCTGCGGCCATATTCACCAGCCCGAGATTCGCAAGATCGACGGTGTACTCTATTGCAATGACGGCGACTGGACCGAAAGCTGTACCGCACTGGTGGAGAACAGTGATGGCTGGCTCGAAATACTGCACTGGAGCGAAGCGCGTCAAAGTGTAAAAAGCGACCGCGAAGAGCCCGATCAGGCACAGCAGCCCATTCTGGTGCTGCCCAGGGTTTCCTGATCACATAGTTCTGGCCACTATCAAACAGCTTGAGTGGTTTTATTTTTCCTAAACAGTGGAATCAGTTGTCCAGACACCACCATGCTCAAGACGCCGTCCTCCAGTCCGCCCGGCACTATGGAGGTGCTTCATGCATCGGCGCCGGATATTCCCTGTCTTGGCAAATGGAACCTCAGGGTCGACACTTCAAAGCGGATATTGTCGCAATGACAACTTCCCTGACAGAGGATGGTTTTTCTCTTATTCCAGCTAGGGTGGCTTTTTCCAGCACCCTGACATTTGCACCGGATTCCCATTCCGGCGCAGAATAGTCGCCACCCATTGCAAATTAGCGGAGAGGGGCTTCTATGAATCCATTGAAAAGCATCAAAGGCACCATAGCTTCTGGTGTGATCCTGGCAGTTGTTATCGGCCTGGCTACCAGCGGTGTCGCCTTTAACGTAGCCAGCTTTATTATCTGGCTGCATGTTCTTGCAGGCATTACCTGGATTGGCCTGCTTTATTACTTCAACTTTGTGCAGGTGCCGGCCATGGCTGCTGCTGCCGCCGATACTGGCGGCCCAGGCGCTGCCGGTATCAGTAAGTACGTGGCTCCCCGCGCTCTGCTCTGGTTCCGCTGGGGCGCGGTGGTGACCTGGCTGACGGGTGCTGCCTACCTGGGTCATATTGGCCTTCTGGATGACGCCTTCCTGCTGCGCAGCGGTGCTGCCACCATCGGCATCGGCGCCTGGCTGGGCACCATCATGCTGTTCAATGTGTGGGTGCTGATCTGGCCAAATCAGAAAAAGGTGCTGGGCCTGGTTTCCGCCACGCCGGAAGAAATTGCCAAGGCCAAAACCGTGGCCCTATTGGCCTCTCGCACCAATACCCTGCTGTCTGTTCCCATGCTGATGAGCATGGTGGGATTCGGCCACGGCGGATTCTTTATCTAACCTGGGCCTGCACGCTGAGTAACAAAAAGGGGAGCCGACGCTCCCCTTTTCTATGGCTGGCGAAAAGTTCAGGCGGATTTTCTGGCGGTCACCTGAATCTCGATTTTCATGGCGTCGTCTAGCAGCCGCGCTTCAAACACGGTGCATGCGGGGCGCACATCGCCCAGCCACTTGGCCAGCACCGGCCAGCAGGGTTCGAAGTGGTCGCGATTTGGCAGGATGTAGGTCACGCGCACGATATCCTTGACTGACGAACCGGCCTGCTTCAGCGCGTTGTCGATATTCACGAAAGCCTGGTTGGCCTGCTCTTCGACCTTGTCGCTCAGCGTCTTGGCCTGGTAGTCATAGCCGGTGGTGCCGGACACGAAGATGTAGTCGCCTTCGACGACGGCGCGGGAGTAGCCGATCTTGGCTTCAAATTCCGAGCTGCTGGAAATGAGTTGTCTGCTCATGGAAGTCTTCTCAATGTGATGTGGACTTAAAAAAGGGGAGCAACAGCTCCCCTTCCCTTACATCACCGTCTGCCTTACCAGCCGGTGATTTCCTTCAGTGCATCGCCAATTTTGGCCAAGCTGCGCACGGTTTTGACACCGGCTGCTTCCAGTGCAGCGAATTTCTCGTCCGCCGTACCCTTGCCGCCGGAAATGATGGCACCGGCGTGGCCCATGCGCTTGCCTGCAGGCGCAGTCACACCAGCGATGTAGGACACGACTGGCTTCTTGATGTTGGCCTTGATGTACTCCGCAGCCTCTTCTTCTGCGCTACCGCCGATCTCACCGATCATGACGATGGCTTCGGTCTGCGGGTCATCCTTGAACAGTTTGAGAATGTCGATAAAGTTGGAACCCGGAATGGGGTCGCCGCCAATGCCGACGCAGGTGGACTGACCGAAGCCGGCATCGGTGGTCTGCTTGACCGCTTCGTAGGTCAGGGTGCCGGAGCGCGACACGATACCGACCTTTCCGGGCTTGTGGATATGGCCGGGCATAATGCCGATCTTGCACTCGCCGGGCGTAATAACGCCGGGGCAGTTGGGACCGATCAGACGCACACCCAGTTCGTCGCACTTCACCTTAACCTGCAGCATGTCCAGGGTAGGTACGCCTTCCGTAATGCAGACAATCAACTCGATCCCGGCATGGGCTGCTTCCAGAATGGAGTCTTTGCAGAAAGGCGCCGGAACATAGATCACGGAGGCGGTAGCGCCGGTCGTTGCGACGGCATCCTTTACCGTATCGAATACCGGCAGGCCCAAATGGGTCTGGCCGCCCTTGCCTGGTGTGACGCCACCCACCATCTGGGTGCCATAGGCAATCGCCTGTTCCGAGTGAAACGTGCCTTGAGAACCAGTAAAGCCCTGGCAGATGACCTTGGTGCTTTTATTGATCAATACGCTCATGTTCTTACCTTAATTACTTGGCTGCGGCGACGACCATTTCGGCCGCTTCAGAGAGTGATTTGGGAGCCTGGATATTGAGGCCGCTGTTGGCCAGGATTTCCGAGCCCTTGGCCGCGTTGGTACCTTCCAGGCGCACCACGACAGGGATTTTCACTCCCACTTCCTTGACCGCGCCGATAATGCCCTCGGCGATCATGTCGCAGCGCACGATGCCGCCAAAGATGTTGACCAGTACTGCCTTCACCTTGTCGTCCGACAGGATGATTTTGAACGCTTCCGCCACGCGCTCTTTGGTCGCGCCGCCCCCTACATCGAGGAAGTTGGCCGGCGCACCGCCGTGTAGGTTGACGATGTCCATGGTGCCCATTGCCAGGCCGGCGCCATTCACCATGCAGCCGATATTGCCGTCAAGAGCCACGTAGTTGAGGCTCCATTGCGCCGCATGGGCTTCGCGCGGATCGGTCTGCGAGGGGTCGTCCATGTCATGAATCTGCTTCTGACGATAGAGGGCATTGCCATCCACCACCAATTTGGCGTCCAGACAGTGCAGATTGCCTTCGGGCGTGATGACCAGCGGGTTGACTTCCACCAGCGCAAGATCCTTCTCGATAAACATGCGCACCAGATTCATGAAGATATCGGTGAACTGCTTGATTTGCTTGTCCTTGAGGCCCAGCTGGAAAGCGATCTCGCGGCCTTGGTAAGGCATGGGACCGGTCAACGGATCAATGGCCGCCTTGAGGATTTTCTCGGGAGTCTCGTGGGCGACTTTTTCGATTTCCACGCCACCCTCGGTAGAGGCCATGACCACGATACGACGGCTGCCGCGATCCAGCACGGCACCTAGATAGAGTTCATCGGCAATATCGGTACAGGCGTCGACCAAAATACGGCTGACAGGCTGACCTTTTTCGTCGGTCTGATAGGTCACCAGGCGATTGCCCAGCCATTTGCGGGCGAAAGCATCAACCTCCTCCCTGCTGGAAACCAGCTTTACGCCACCGGCCTTGCCGCGCCCGCCGGCGGGTACCTGGGCCTTTACCACCCATTTGTTTCCCGGGATTTCGCTGAGGGCGGCGACCGCCTCATTTGCCGTGGCTGCGGCAATACCCCGGGATACAGGCAGGCCATACTGAGCAAAAATCTCTTTGGCCTGGTATTCGTGCAGGTTCATGCTGATTGTTCCTCTCAATTACCTAATGTTTTGCTAGAATAAAAGCGATTAAACTATTGAAATTACTTTCTTTTCTTTCGATTCTGAATATGAATGGCATGGCCGTTTACAGCCAGAGCCGCCTCGTGCACCGCTTCTGACATGGTCGGGTGCGAGAACACCATGCAGCCCAGATCTTCGGCACTGGTGCCGAATTCCATGGCGATGGCGATTTGCTGCACCAGTTCGGCGGCTGCCGGACCGATGGCATGGCCGCCCAACACCTGATCGGTGCGGGCATCCGCCAATATTTTGACAAAACCATCGCTGTCGCTTGCTGCTACGGCACGACCACTGGCGACAAAGGGGAAGACGCCGACGTTGAATTCGACCGCTGCTTCTTTCAACTGCTGTTCAGTTTTGCCGACTGCAGCGATCTCGGGATGGGTATAGATCACGCTCGGCACCAGGTTGTAATTCATCTGCGCCTTATGGCCGGCAATGCGTTCGGCTACCATCACGCCCTCTTCCGAACCCTTGTGCGCCAGCATAGGTCCGCGCACGATATCGCCGACGGCATAAACGCCGGGCACCTTTGTCGCACAGAAGTCATCTACCGGCACAAAGCCGCTCTCATCCAGGCCCAAATCGCAGTCGGCGGCGAGCAAATCCCTGGTTGCAGGGCGACGACCGACGCACACAATCAGCTTGTCGAAGGTTTCGGTCTGGGTTTTACCTTCGCCGTCCTGATAGCTGACCACGACCTGCTTGGCCTTGACTTCAGAAGCCGTGACCTTGCAGCCCATGCGAATATCCAAGCCCTGCTTGCCAAATAGCTTCAGAGCCTCTTTGGCCACCTGCACATCCATGGCCGGCAGGAAATCCTTGAGTGCTTCTATGACAACGACTTCCGAACCCAGGCGCGACCAGACGCTGCCCAGTTCGAGGCCGATGACGCCGGCGCCAATCACACCCAGGCGTTTCGGTACGGCATCAAATTCCAGCGCGCCGGTGGAATCGACGATCAGTTTCTGGTCGACGCGAGCCGGCGGAATATCTATGGGAAGGCTGCCCGCAGCCAAAATCACATGTTCGGCACTATAAATTTTCTTGCCATCAGCGCCGGAAACCTCTACCTGCTTGTCTTTGAGCAACTTTCCTGTGCCTTGAATGGAGGTGACGCCATTGACCTTGAACAGACCCGTAATGCCAGTGGCCATCTGCTTCACGACCTTGGCCTTGCGCGCGATCATGGCCGGCACGTCGATGCTCACCGACTTGGCGCCGATACCGTGGCTGGCGAACTCATGCTGTGCCATGTGGTATTTGTGGGAGCTATCGAGCAATGCCTTGGACGGGATACAACCCACGTTCAGGCAGGTACCGCCGTTGACTACTTTGCCGTCAGCATCGGTCCACTTTTCCACACAGGCTGTCTTCAAGCCGAGCTGCGCCGCACGAATGGCGGCGACGTAGCCGGCCGGGCCGGAGCCAATGACGATCAGGTCAAAATCTTTTGCCATGAAAATGCTCCCCTAGGGGCGAATTAAAGCTCGAGCAAAATGCGAGCGGGGTCTTCCACCATCTCTTTGACGGCTACCAGGAACTGCACAGCTTCCTTGCCATCGATGAGGCGATGGTCATAGGAGAGCGCCAGATACATCATGGGCCGAATCACCACCTGGCCGTTTTCGGCTACCGGGCGCTCCTTGATGGCATGCATGCCCAGAATGGCGGTTTGCGGTGGATTGAGAATGGGCGTGGACATCATGGAACCAAAGACGCCGCCATTGGAAATGGTAAAGGTACCGCCGGTCATTTCCTCCAGCGTCAGCTGTCCATTTTTGGCCTTCTGTCCATATTCATTGATCTTGCTTTCGATGTTAGCCAGCGACAGGTACCCGGCGTCGCGCAATATAGGAACAACCAGACCGCGGTCGGATGAAACCGCGACGCCAATGTCCTGATAGCCATGGTAGACAATGTCGTTGCCATCGATGGAAGCATTCACGGCCGGGAAGCGCTTCAGGGCTTCTGCGCTGACGCGCACAAACAGCGACATAAAGCCGAGTCGCACGCCATGCGCCTTCTCAAAATTGTCCTTATAACGTGCGCGCAAATCCATGAGCGGCTGCATGTTGACCTCGTTGAAGGTGGTCAACATGGCCGTGGTCTGGCTCGCCTGCAGCAGTCGCTCGGCAATGCGGGCGCGCAAACGCGACATCGGCACGCGCTTCTCCTCGCGACCGCTGGCGGAAGGTTCCGCCGTCACCGCTGCCCGTGCCGCCTTGGTCGACGGCTTGGGGTCGGATTCTAGATGGTTGATCACGTCGCCCTTGGTGATGCGACCGGCCTTGCCGGTACCCGCAATTGCGCCGCTATCGAGACCTTTGCCTTCGATGATGCGCTTGGCGGCCGGGTTGACCTTGGCGGCGGCGCTCTCGGCCGACTTTGTCTCGGCCTTGGCTTTGTCTGTAGCTGCCGGAGATGCCGTCGTGGCGCTTTTAGCGGCCTTATCTGCTACAGCGCCTTCAGAGATCCTGCCAATAAGTTGATTGCCTGCTACCGTCTCTCCCTCCGGTGCCAGAATTTCCTCCAGCACGCCGTCGGCAGGGGCAACCACTTCCAACACGACCTTGTCCGTTTCAATGTCGACCAAGGGCTGGTCGCGTCGCACCGCTTCGCCTTCGGCCACATGCCAGGCAGCGATGGTGCCGTCCGGAACGGACTCAGGGAAGGTAGGTGACTTGATCTCAATGGACATGAATCTATTCCTGTTTAACTCAAGGCTTGGTCAATCAGAGCGTTTTGCTCTTCCAGGTGGCGGGACATGTATCCGACCGCGGGCGCTGAAGAGGCTTCGCGCCCGGCAAACTCCAGATAGATGCCCTCTTTGAACTGATGCAGCACGCGGCGCATGTGGTGCTGGCTGCAATACCAGGCGCCCTGATTAATGGGCTCTTCCTGACACCAGGCCACACGCTCCGCCTTGGCAAAGGGCTTCAGCGCGCCAAGCAGTTCTGCTTCGGGGAAGGGATAGAGCTGTTCAATGCGCACCAGCGCAACATCTTCGATGCCGCGCTCCTGGCGCGCTTCCAACAGATGATAATAGACCTTGCCGGCACACATCACGACCTTGCGTACTTTGCCCGGATCGACCAAATCGTCGCCGATTACATTGCGGAAACTGCCATTCGCCAGTTCGTCGAGCGAAGAGACCGCCAGTTTGTGACGCAGAATCCACTTCGGACTCATAATGATCAGCGGGCGGCGCATGGGACGAATGGCCTGGCGGCGCAGGACGTGGAAAATTTGCGCCGGCGTGGTTGGTAAACAGACCTGAATGTTGTGTTCAGCGCACTGTTGCAGAAAGCGTTCCAGACGTGCGGAAGAGTGCTCGGCACCCTGCCCTTCGTAGCCGTGGGGTAACAGCAGTGTCAGTCCGCAGAGGCGCTGCCACTTGTGCTCGCCGCTGGTAATAAATTGATCGATCACCACCTGGGCGCCGTTGGCAAAATCACCAAACTGGGCTTCCCAGATCACCAGCGCGTTGGGCGTGGTGGTTGCATAGCCATATTCGAACGCCAGCACGCCCTCTTCCGAGAGCAGCGAGTCAAAAATTTCTACCGGGCGCTGCTTGCTGCTGATCTTTTCCAGCGGCACATAGACTTCGCCGGTTTCCTGGTCGTGGATCGCCGCCTGACGATGCGAGAAAGTGCCGCGGCGCGAATCCTGTCCTGACATGCGCAGCCGGAAACCCTGATCGGCCAGGGTGGCAAAGGCCAGCAGCTCCGCCATACCCCAGTTCAAAGGTAATTCGCCTTTGGCCATTTGCATGCGCTCTTCGTAGAGCTTGGCAACCTGACGCTGCACATTGACGCTAGCTGGAATGGTGGCGATGGCGCGGCCCATTTCCTTGAGGTATTCGATATCTGCACCGGTGACAGCCGGCACCGTCCAGTCGTGATTGAGATAGGGATTCCAGTCGACGAACAGGGACATGTTCGGCTCTTGCACCATGGCACGAGCAACCACCTCGCCGCGATCCAGACGATTGCGGTAGGTTTTCATCATGTCGTCGCTTTGCTCGGCAGACAGCAGGCCCTTTTTGATCAGCTGTTCGGCATAGAGCATGCGGGTGCTCGGCTGCTTCCTGATCTGCTTGTACATCAGCGGCTGCGTGGTCGAGGGCTCGTCGGTCTCGTTGTGCCCGCGACGGCGGTAACACACCAGATCGATCACCACATCCTTGTGATACTTATAACGATACTGCATGGCCAGTTGGGCGACGAAGTAGACGGCAGCGGGATCATCCGCGTTCACGTGATAGATCGGCGCCTGTACCATCTTGGCGACTTCCGTACAGTATTCCGCCGAGCGGGCATCGTCCTGACGACTGGTAGTAAAGCCGACCTGGTTATTAATCACCACGTGGATGGTGCCGCCGACCTTATAGGCGCGGGTCTGCGACATCTGGAAGGTTTCCATGACCACGCCCTGTCCGGCAAAGGAGGCG
>JAYQPQ010000023.1:0-24848 GCA_038145405.1 Porticoccaceae bacterium
AAAGATCGGTCTACCTACCCTTCTTTTCCTCCTCTCAGTAGGTAGATACTTAGCCGCCCTTCGGGGCGGCGTTTTTCTGGGGACTAAATTTTGGGGGATATTTTATGAATAAGCTTTGCGGTTTGGTTTTTGTGGCGACTTTGTACACGGCGGGATGTCAGGCGCAAACGTCTGGCAGCCAGGGGTTTGTCGAGTTGTTTAACGGCCGTACCCTAAATGGCTGGACGGTGGACGACGGACAGTACGCCGATCATTTTTCCGTGCGCGAGGGGTTGTTGCACATCGAGGGCGAGGGCGGCTGGTTGCGTTCGGTAAATCAGTATGACGACTTTACCCTGCGGATGGAATTTCGCTATTTGACTGAAGATCCGGGCGGTGGTCGAGTCGGTGTGAGCGGTGTATTCCTGCGCACTCCTGCTGAGGCTACCACCACGGCGGAGTCGCCCTTCGGCGCCAGTTGGCCGGACAACAGCCTTGAAGTGCAGTTGGCCAACCGTCAAGGGGGCCGACCGGCCATTCCCGGCGATGCGCGTTGGGGTGGGGCGATACTTCGCCACGGCAACCCGGGTGGTCCGACCAGCTTTGACACTGATCTAGCGCTGCAATCCTACGGCCAGACCGGTGATTGGCAGACCCTGGAGATTCAGGCGATTGGCGACGCTATTCATGTGACTCTGAATGGCAATTATCTCGGCTACGGCTCTGCCGGCGGCAATGCGCGCGGCTATATCGGTCTGCAAGCCGAGACCGGCGCCATCGAATTCCGCTCTATCCAGATTAACGAAGGCAACCAGAACCTGGTTGCTACGAATATGGACGGCTTCGTGCCGCTCTTTGACGGCCAAACCCTGAACGGTTGGAAAAAGCAAAACCCCGATTCGGCGGGATTTGATGTCGTCGATGGTGCCATCGTCGTGCGCGGACGCTCAGCCGCTGCAGATTCTACTGCACCAACCTGTAACGGTAGTATCTGGACAGAGCAGGCCTACGGTGACTTTACGCTGCGCTATCAGGCGCGATTTGAGACCAATGGCTCCGTAGGGGGCTTTTTCCTGCGTAGTCCTGAGCCTGGCATGCAGGGTGGCTGGAACCAGATCGAGACGCGCGCCATGCAGGACAAGCTACTGCCGTGGAATGGCATATTGATGCGCGCCGCTGGCGGTCATCAGGGCTATACCGTCTTTGATTATCGTGCCGCTGAACTGGCCTATACCGCCACGCCGGATTGGACCAAAGACTGGGTAAATTACGAAGTTCAGGCCAAGGGTGGCCGTATTACCAGCTGGGTTAACGGTGTTCTGGTCGGCAAGGCAGAGGATGTTCAGCCGCTGGAAGGTATTTTTGGCCTGCAGTGTGAAAGGGAGACGGTCGAGTACCGCAATATTTATATCCGCGAAGAGTAGTTTGGATGCGGCGCAGCAAGGCAAATTCGCCGCTGCGCCGCAAGCCAATTAGGGGCCAGAAACTTTTGAACTAACCGGTAGGTACTATTAATATGGTGCCTAGGCTAAAACGAGCTGCATTGAGCCTTCGGCTCATCAAACAATTCTATATAGAGGGAACCGTGATGGAACAACAAGCTGCTGCCGCTGGCGGCAAATTTCAATCTTTTGCTACTCCGTTTTTACAGGCAAGAGGCTATGTCGCCGGTATTTGTGTCGCTTTTGCAGCCATGACCGGCCCGGTTGTTGGGCAGGAAGTGGCGCCAGGTGAATGGCGTAACTTATTTGATGGCCGCGCCATGGATGGTCTAGTCGTGGATCCGGCTCCGCAGGGTGAGTTTGTCTCCATCCAGGACGGCGTCATTCGCATTTTGGGCTCCAGTGAAGGTGGCTGGCTCCGTACCGATCGCAAGTACAGCGATTTCACCATCAGCTTTGATATCCGCTACGTTCCCAATGATGTTCGGTACGGCGGCGGCCCAGCTGCAAATAACGGGCTGATTCTGCGCAGCCCCGAGATATCCATTTCCGGCCGCGGTTGGCCGGGTCGCGGTTTTGAAATGGAGCTGTGGGATCAAAGTCAAAGACCGACTGGATTTGCCAAGGATGGAACCATACTGGGGCTGCAAGCCGGGGCTCCTCTGGTCAAGTTTTTCTTTGATATCGGCGCTGCTCAGCGCTCTTATCGTCCCACCGGCACCTGGAACTCAGTCAAGGTGATCGCCCACGGTAACCGCGTCTGGACCTGGCAGAACGGCGAGTGGCTGAGCACGGCCTATGATGTGGCTCATCCGGATGGCCATGTGGGCTTCCAGATCGAGGACGGCATTACCGAGCTACGCAACATTCGCATCATGGAGCACACGGCCGATACCTGGACACCAAACACCATCGTGCCGCTGTTTAAGGATGGCGTGCTCAACGGTATGGCGATATCCGATTCGGCCTTTGCCCATAATGTACGCATCGAGAACGGCCTGCTACGGCTTGAAGGCCCTGGCGGCTGGCTCAAAACAGATGAGAAATACACCAGCTACAACCTGCGTCTGCAGTTCCGCATGATGACTAACAACGCCAACGGCGGCGTCTATCTGCGTGCTGGGGAAGGCGAGTCCGGCGTGGATAACTGGACTACTGAGCCCAATCCTGAAATGGGCTGGTCCGACAATACCGATGTCGTGCGATTGGTGCGCCAGAATGTGCCGCCGCCGACTGCAGCGGCTGGTGATCCTCGCTGGATCGGTACCCTGCTCAGCCGTGGAACCGTTGGCGGTCGAACCTATGTGGATACAGGCGCCGTGCTGGAAGCCTGGCGTGGCACCGGTGAGTGGCACGAAATGCTGGTCGAAGTGGATGGCACGCGCTACAAGGTGACTCTGAACGGCATTCTTATCTCCGAGGGCGACAATATTTCCAACCTGGAAGAGGGCGGCTTTGTCGGCTTGGAGATCGGTAGTGGTGTTACCGAATTCCGTCTGATCGAAATCCAGGGTTACATCAAGGAATAATGACGCATGGCTTCAATAGAAATTGCCGGAATGGGCCATGACAACCCGGCAGTCGCTGCGCCGCAGCGGCTGCCGGACCGTCTGGATAAAAGGTCACCAACTCAGTTGGTGGTGATGCTGCTGTGCTTCATCGCCAACATCAACGATGGTATGGACGTGGTCATCATGTCCTATATCGCGCCGACCATCATGGGTGAGTGGGGCATCGGCGCCGACGAGATGGGCATTGTATTCAGCGTCAGCTTACTCGGCATGGCGATCGGTGGAATAGGCTTATCCCCGATTGCGGATTACCTGGGGCGCCGTAAGGTTGTTATTACGGCCTTGACCCTTTCATCCATTGCGACGATGTTGTGCGGCCTGGTCACCAATGTGACGCAGTTGATGATTCTGCGGTTCTTTATCGGTGTTGGCATTGGTACGGCCTTGCCCTGCATGGCCGCATTGATCGCGGAGTATGCTCCGTTGAAGTATCGCAACCTTGCCGTAGGTGTGCTTTACGCAGGGTGGCCGCTGGGTTCCATTTTGACCGGCTTTGTCTCTGCTTGGACCATTCCGACCTACGGCTGGCAGGCGACGCTGGTCGGCGCTGGCGTTCTGACCTTCATTCAACTGCCTTTTATGTGGGTTTACCTGCCCGAATCGATGCAGTTCCTGACCAAGCGCAAGCCCCCAGGTGCGCTGGACAAACTCAATGCGATCTTTGCGCGATTGGGCCACGCTGCCGTTTCGGAGTTGCCGCTGCCGGATGAACCTCCCAGCAAGGTGGGAGTAGCTGGACTTTGGTCGGACGGCCGCGCCCTGAGCACGGCGCTGCTCTGGGGTGCCATGATCTTCGGCTTTGCGTCCCTCTGGTTCACCATCGCCTGGATTCCTCAGCTTGCCACGATGGCGGGACTGGACGTCACCAATGCCAGGTATGTTGGCGCGATATTCAACGCAGGCGCCTTTGTTGGAACTATCGTTCTTGGCCTGATCGCCGTACGTATGAGGCTGCAGCCAACGGTAATGACCTTTTTATTCGCTGCCGCCGTGGCCATGGTGCTGTTTGGATTCTTCAGCTCTTCCTTCAGTTTGCCAGTCATCATGCTGCTGGCCTGTGTTATCGGCTTTCTGCAGATGGGCGGATTTAACGGTATCTACCCGCTTGGCACCCAGCTGTATCCAGCTGAGGTGCGCAGCACCGGAGTCGGCTGGATGACGGGAGTTGGCAGGGCAGGAGCAGTGCTTGGACCTTTGGTTGGCGGCTTTCTTATCGAGGCGGGCCTGCCACTGTCCATTATCTTTCTGATCTTCGCTGTGCCGACCGTACTGGGCGGGATCTGCGCCTACCTGGTACGCCTGGATTCTGACAAGAAGGCGCTTTCAAACTGATGCGTGCATCAAGACTGGTATCGATGGATACCGCGCCTTTCGATGCACCGCTTGAGTTGGTGATTGATGCAGTAAAGGCCGCTGGATTTTGTAGTTTGGATGTTCGGGCTCCGAATATTGGAGCCGTGGAGGGTGGCGCAAAAGCCGCAGCAAAGTTGCTGCAAGTTGTCGGGGTGGATGCGCCTACCTATTCATTGCTGCGCGACTATGAAGGCAGCGGTACCAAGCTTCCCGAGCGTCTGGAGCAGGCTGAAGCGCTGATGGATGACATGGTCGAGATCGGCGCATCGACTTTGCTGATGTGTGCGAACGCCGATCCGCAAAGTTCATCTGATCAGATGGAGCAAATCAGGGATTTGCGAAGATTGGCTGACCTGGCCCAGTCGCGTGGACTGCGGGTCGGCTTTGAACCCCTGCCATGGAGTTGCTGGATAAAGGATTACGAACAAGCGAATGCCTGTGTCGAGGCGGTAAACCGTCCCGGCTTCGGGTTGGTGCTGGATGTATTTCACCTGTTTAGCTGTCGTACTTCACTCGACATATTGGGCCGGATTGCCTTGGATGGGCTGTTTCTTGTGCAGCTCAGCAATGCCGTGAGCATGCCACTGCCAACCATCGACATCGCACGCCACCATCGACGGTTTCCCGACGATGGGGAGTGGCCGGTTCCTGAGGTAGTGGCGCATTTGGAGTCGCGCGGTTACGACGGCTATTACAGCGTCGAAGTGTTTAATGATCAGTATAAAAAGCAGGACCCCTTTGCAGTTGCAACAGCGGCTTGGCAATCAATGGAGAGTTTGTTTGTCGAAGACTTGCCAGCCGTCGCCGCAGTTGGGGCTCACGGAAAAACTAGAAACTAGAATGAAAGAGAGGGAATAGGAAATGGCTTTTGAAATATCACTTGCCCACCTCACCGTGTTGCAACTCTCGCCACCGGAGATGATCGAGGTCGCGGCCAAGACCGGGTACCAGTATGTCAGTTTGCGCATGACCAAGGTCACCCCGACGGAGCAACTGTTTGATCTGCTGGATACGCCCGAAAATCTGCGCATCACCAAGGCCGCTCTGGCCCGCGAAGGGATGAAGGTTCACGATGTTGAGTTGGCGCGCATGCCCCCCGATATCGAACCCAGCGCTTATCAGCGCATGCTGGAAGTTGGCGCGGAGTTGGGCGCGCGCTCAGTGATCTCACAGTTGCCGGATGCGGATCGAAGCCGCGCCGCCGATCGCTTTGCGGAACTCTGCGATATGGCCGTGCCGTTCGGTCTGAAGGTCGATCTGGAGTTCCCCTCCTGGACGGAAACGCCGGATTTAGATAGTGCAGCCCGGATCCTTCGCGAAGTTGATCGGCCCAATGCCGGGATTCTGGTCGATGCCCTGCATTTTGACCGCTCGCGTTCCAGTCTCGATCAGTTGGCGGAACTACCTGCCGAGTGGTTTAATTTTGTCCATCTTTGCGATGCCCCCCATCCCATACCAGACACCCTGGATGAACTCATATTTACCGCCCGTGCCGGGCGTGAGTTCCCCGGTCACGGGGATATCGATCTGAAAGCTATCGTCGAGCGCATACCCAAGGTGCCTTACTCGCTGGAACTTCCCAATCACCAGCTGATGAAGGAGCTGGGTGTCGAGACCTTTTGTCTGCGAGCGAGAGAAGCGGCGGAAAAATTCCTGAGTGGCTGCAGTTTTCACCGTTGAGGTGGATGTTTCGAGCGATAATGAGCGTTTTGAATTGAAGAGGTTTTGAGTTTTGCAAAAGTCGATTCTTGTCATCAACGGCCCAGGGTTCACCGATTTGGGTGGGCAGGTTTCCGATCTCCACGAGGGTGTCACCCTTGCAGCCATTCGCAGCGCTTGTCAGGCGCTCTGCGATGACCTCGGAATCAAGCTGGATTTTCGCCAGACGGAGGATTCCCAGGAGATGCTTGGCTGGTTGGCGAAGGGCAGTAAACAAGCCGATGCTCTGGTGGTGAATCCCGCCACTGCTGCGCGGGCTGAAGTTGTGGATTTTGATGCCTACTGCGAGGCCATCTACCAGTTGGCGCAAGCGCAGCAGGCCATCATCGAAGTGCACCTGTCCAATATCTACGGCAGCCACGACGCTCAGTTCCCAAGGCCGCATCACAAGCCTGGCGGGGCGATGGGCTTTATTGCCGGGTTGGGTGTGGATGGCTATTTGCTGGCGATTCGTTCGCTGGCTGAAAAACTCCAGAGTAAGTAACGCTTGAACCGGCAGGAAATTTAGGTAGTAGCAACATGACTCCTTGCATCTTTGTTTTAAATGGCCCCAATTTGAATTTGCTCGGCAAGCGGGAGCCGCATATTTACGGGCACACCACTCTCGCGGACGTCGAAAAGCTGTGTCGCGACGCGGCTGCCCCCTCAGGTGTCGAGATTGATTTTCGGCAGTCCAACTACGAAGGCAAAATGGTCGACTGGATACAGGAGGCCCGCGAAAAGGCCCAGGCCATTGTCATAAACGCAGGTGCCTATACCCATACCTCAGTCGCTATTCACGATGCGCTTAAGGCCTTCGAGGGGATCAAGGTGGAGCTGCATATATCCAACCCGCATATGCGCGAAACCTTCCGGCATTTGTCCTACGTATCGTCGGCTTCGCACGCCATTGTGGCGGGATTAGGATTTCGCGGATATCCGTTTGTGGTAGAGATGGTTGCCAAGAGACTGAGCCAGGCCAAGGCAGCCTGATCCAGTCTCGGATGACTCCAGCGGTCTGTGCCCTAAACAAAGCAGCGGGCCTGCCTCGGGGCACGCTACCCTGGGGGTTGATACCGATTGGGGATCAGGCGTGGAGAAATTCTGGCGTGAGTTCCTGATCCTCAGGCGAATGAAAAGCCCGCGGTAGCCGCCGAATAAATTTTGCTGATGAGGTTGTGTTGATATTTGAGCGAATGATTCTTCTTTGTCACGGCCTTTAATACTATGTCGCCGCCAGTTTGACTGGCGAAAATAAAAGAGGTGGGAGTGCGTATGGGTAACAGAGTCGATCCGACAGTTGGGGTGGCATACGAGGGCGCATCTGGCCCGTCCGAAGCCGGTGTATCACGACGAAATCTGCTTAAAGCCATGGCGCTGTCGCCAGCTGCGGCAGCGATACCGGGTTTGCAGGCTCAGCAGTCGCCAGCCCAGGGTCCAACCATTGCCATCGTATCGCGACATTTGCAGTGGACGGATTGGCGCGGTGGCCTGGAGGCGGCTGTCGAAGCCGGCTATCCCGGCATTATCTGGAGTGTCCGCGGCGGCGCGCATGTAGAGGAAGAAAACGTCGCGCGCGATCTGCCGGAAATTGTCGAGACCACGCGCGCAGCGGGCCTTGGCGTTCCCATGATCATCACCCGCATTGGCGATGCCAATACACCCAATCTGGAAGCCATGCTGGATACCTTTGCCAGCCTTGGCATTACGCGCTACCGCGCTGGCGCAGGTCGCTATGACTACAACCGGGATTTCGCTTCGCAATACGACGAATTCCGACGCGATATGGAGGCACTGCAGGAGGTGAATGCCAAGTACGGCACGACCGCTTGCTTCCACACCCATTCCAGCACCGGCAGTCTCGGTGGGGTGGGCTGGGATCTCTGGATGACCATGAAAGATCTCGATCCGCGCTATATCGGCATCAACTTTGATATAGGCCATATCGTGGCTAGAACGGCAGTGGGTTGGCGCGATATCGCCCATGCTGCGCGTCAGCACATCCAGTCGCTGTCGTTGAAAGATGTGGTCGCCTGGCAACGGGTGGAGAATGCTCGCGAAGGCACCTGGCCTTGGGATCGAACCTTTGTGCCGCCGGGCGAGGGCATGGTGGACTGGGATACCCTCTTTGCCTTCTTCCACGACACCAATTTCACCGGCCCGATGGAGGTCTACCACGAGTACCGTGCGCCGATTCCGGGTACTGATAGCACCTTTAATATGCTGGGCACGAATTACGGGAATTGGAACCTGGAAGTACCGCGGGATTACTTTGTGTCCCTGCTGAAACGTGATGTGGATTTCTATAAAAACGCCGCCCGTAAGGCGGGGTTTAGCATCGCTTAGATTGGTGACGCGGGGCTGGAGTTAATTTTTGTAATACGACTACTCTGGCTTCGATTCGACGCTAATATGTATGTGCATTGGTACTAACTGGTTGGTTTTTGGCTGGCAAACATAAACAGTAGGGGGAGCGTAGTCATGCTTTACACAAATGTGTCCCAGCGGGACAGAAAATCTTATAGTCGATTGGTCGGTTATTCTCTGCTAGTGGCAGGTAGTGTTGCTCTTGCGGCATGCAGCCGTGAAGCAACCGAAGTCGCCACGATGCCAGCCGCCGCCGACGTGCCCTGGGTTGAACTGGGCATTCCCGACGGACAGTGGCCGACCTATGGCGGAGGTCCCTACAATCAGAACTACTCCCCCCTGACCCAAATCAACAAGGACAACGTAGCCAATCTGCAAGTGGCCTGGACCTTTAATTACGGGACCGGTCAGCATGAGATGGGCGACGCCGGGCTGGATTACCGTTTTGAGGTCACGCCACTGCTGATCGGTGGCGTGATGTACCTGTCCACGCCGAGCCATCCGCAAGCCGAGGGCGTGCCGGCTACCATCACGGCGCTGATACCGGAAACCGGCGAAGTGCTGTGGCGCTATGAGTCCCCCCGCAATATCCACGGCCGTGGCATTGCCTACTGGCCGGGAGATGCAGAGACGGCACCGCGCATTATTTTTGCCACCGATGGCGGCTACATCATGGCGGTCAATGCCACCACCGGTGAGCTGGCAACAGATTTCGGCCTGCAGGGCGTAGTCGACGCCTATGTCGGCGTCGTTTCCGAGATCGTCGGCGACTCGCGACGCAGCACCTTTACCATTCCCAACCCGGTGACCATTTACAAGGATATGATCATCACCGGTGCCCGTCCGGGTGAAGCCGGCCCGCCCGGACCGCGCGGTGACATTCGCGCCTTCAGTACCCGAACCGGACGCCTGCAGTGGACCTTCCACGTACTGCCCGGACCGGGCGAAGCCAACCCCAGCGAATTGGCGCCAGTCAATGTTCCCGATCTGACCGGCGGTAACGTCTGGTCGACCATGACCTTGGATCCGGATCACGGCATTCTCTACGCCACTACCGGCGATGTGAACGGTCGCGGCGTCGACGTCGCGGGCCCGGAACCCTTTGCCAATAGCCTGGTGGCCCTGAACGCTGATACCGGCGAGTTGCTCTGGTACCGCAAGATGGTGTTCAAGGATAACTGGGACTGGGATTCTCCGACGCCGACTGTTTTGATGGACCTGGAGCATGAAGGTGAAACCGTGCCCGCCATCCTCTACACCGGCAAGCAAAGCCTGGTATTCCTGTTCAATCGGCTGACCGGTGAATCACTCAATGGCTACGAGCTGCGCGAAGCGGAAGCGCCGGATGAGAGCTACTGGCCAGTGCAACCCTGGCCCAGCGCTCCGGGCCCGCTGTCGGTGACCGGCATGAGCCGCGAGGACATTGCCGACCTGGTTCCCGGCCAGAAAGAGGCCTGCGAACAACAGTGGGATCAATTGAATCCGGTCAACCGCGGCATTTACGGTGCGCCAGTGAGTGGGCGTCCCTCTATTCGCGTGCCGGGTTCAACGGGCGGTCCGAACTGGGGTGGCGGTTCCTATGATCCGGAATCACGCTACTTCTACCTGAACATGCAGCAGCGCATTTCCATCGGCGGCGGTGGTGGCGGTGGTGGTGGCTTTGGTGCCACGGCGCCTTCCTTTACCTTTACCACCCCGGACGGTGTGACACTCAGCTGTGTGGGTATCCCCAGCGGTGCTCTGGTTGCCCTGAACCTGAATAATCTCGAAATTGCCTGGAAAGTGCCCCTGGGCGTGGATCCCGAACTGGGTGAGCTGGGCCTGCAGGCGGGAGCACCCAATCTGGGTGGCAACATCGTCACGGCGGGTGGGCTGGTGTTTATTGGCGCCACCAATGAGCGCCACTTCCGGGCCTTCGACGCCGACAATGGCGCCTTGTTGTGGGATACCGTTCTGCCGGCAAGCGGCAACTCTACGCCCATTACCTACATGGGCGCAGACGGCAATCAGTATGTTGTGATTGCTGCAGGTGGTGGCACCTCGGTCGGGCGTGCAGCGGCTGAGCCGTTGATGTCAGACAGTCTGGTGGCCTTCAAGCTGCCCTAGGAGTCTGTAAGCCGATTGGGCTTTATGACCATCAATTGAATAGAACGGAGTGACCATGGTGAAGTGTTTGAGCAAGGCGGGAAGAGATGGTGTGGCTCTGATTGCTGCTGGCCTTCTGCTGGCGGCATGCAGTGCCGAGCCTGAAATGCAGGACTGGACGACACTGGGCATACCGGAAGGCCAGTGGCCGACCTACGGCGGTGGACCCTACAACCAGAACTTCTCGCCCCTGACCCAGATCACGCCCGACAACGTAGCCAACCTCGAAGTCGCCTGGGTGCACAACTATGGTACCGGCGAACACGATCTGGGCGATCTGGGTCTGGACTTTCGCTTTGAGGTGACACCGCTGATCGTCGGCGGTGTCATGTATCTGTCGACGCCCAGCTCACCCAATGCACCGGAAGTTCCTGCGACCATATCGGCCCTGGTTCCTGAGACCGGTGAGCTGCTTTGGAAGTATGAGTCGGAAGACAACATACATGGACGTGGCATTGCCTTCTGGCCGGGTGATGCCAATACCGGTCCGCGCATCTTCTTTGCCACTGATGGCGGCCTGCTCAAAGCGGTGGATGTGGCCACCGGCCAGCTGGCGGAAGGCTTTGGTCGCAATGGCGTCATCGACGTCTATATCGGCGTGGCCTCGGAAGTGGTGGGCAACACGCGCCGCGATACCTTTACCGTGCCGAACCCGGTGACCATCTACAAGGATTTGATCATCACTGGCGCTCGACCGGGCGAAGCCGGCCCACCCGGGCCGCGTGGCGACATTCGTGCTTTCAGTGCGCGCACCGGTCGTCTGCAGTGGACTTTCCACGTGCTGCCCGGTCCGGGAGAGTACAACCCCAGCGAGCTGGCTGCGGTGGATGTGCCGGATCTGACCGGCGCCAATGTCTGGTCGACCATGACACTGGATCCCGACCACGGCATCCTCTATGCCACCACCGGCGACATTAATGGGCCGCGTCGCGGCACACCGGTGTCCGGCCCGGAGCCCTTTGCCAACACGCTGCTGGCGCTGAATGCTGATAACGGCGAACTGATTTGGTATCGCAAGACCACCTTCAAGGATCTGTGGGACTGGGATTCGCCGACGCCGACGGTGCTGATGGATCTGGAGCACGAGGGCGATACCGTGCCGGCCATTCTCTACACCAACAAGCATGGCCTGGTATTCGTCTTCAATCGCCTGACCGGCCAGCCGCTCAATGGTTATGAAATGCGCGATGCGCCGACCACGGACGACCCGGCGTACGATTACTGGCCGCAGCAGCCTTTCCCGAACTCACCCGGAACGGTGGCGCGCAACAGCATGACGCGCGACGAGATTCCGGATGTGGTGCCGGGCATGAAGGAATACTGCGAGTCCATCTGGGACCAGTACGATCCGCTTACCCCCGGACTTTATGCGCTGCCACAGACCAACCGAGCGGTGATTCGCGGGCCGGCCTCCACCGGCGGGCCCAATTGGGGGGGTGGTTCCTATAACCCGCAGCTGGGCCTTTACTTTATCAACACCCAGGAGCGGCTCAGCATCAACGGACCGCCGCTGCCGGGTAACGAAGGCGGTGCGTTCAACTTTTCCCCGGAAGGCATCGATCGCACCCTGAATTGCAGCCCTACGCCCTGGGGTACCCTGGTGGCCGTCGACCTGCATAATTTTGAAATCGCCTGGAAAGTGCCGCTGGGCACCATTCCGGAACTGGGCGAGGCAGGCCTAAACCTCGGCACGTCCAATCTGGGTGGCAACATCAGCACGGCCTCGGGCCTGGTCTTTATTGCCGCCAGTAACGATCGCCGCTTCTGGGCCTATGACGCCAGCACGGGTGAGGTGCTTTGGAGCGCAACGCTGCCGGCCGGCGGACACGCCACCCCGATCAGCTACATGGGTGCTGACGGCAAGCAGTATGTGGTGATCGCCGCCGGTGGGGGCACCTCGGTCGGACGTGCCGATGCGCCGCATATGTCGGACAGCCTGGTGGCCTTTGCACTGCCCGATGTTCCCTGAGCGGCAAACTGACAATAGTTAATTGAGTTATCGATATTTTTGAGGGTTATGAAGAGTGAAGTCCTTTAATACATCCAAATCATTGAAATTTGTCCGCCACCTCGATTCTGCCTGGAAAACCGGGCTCTGGAGCCTTGCGCTGGCGCTGGCACCCCAAGCCTATGCCCAGCAACTGAGCCTTGATACGCTCTTTCCCGAAGGCGAAGGTCGAACCGAAACCATGAACAGTTGCGGCGTCTGTCACGCCTTGGGACTGGTTGCAGCTACTGGCCGTACAGCGGAACAATGGGACGAGATGATCGAGCGCATGAGCGGCATGGGTGCGGCGTTGACCGATGCCCAGCGTGCCGCCATTCACGGCTATTTGGCCACCGCCTTCCCGGCTTCCGGTGCAGCCAACCTGAGCCAGGCCATGGCCAGTGTGGCCTTGGATAGCGAAGCGCGCTATCAGGTTCCCAGTGGCTACGATTACTGGCCCGCCTACGGTGGCGGCCCCTATAACCAGAATTTCTCGCCCCTGACCCAGATTACCCCAGACAACGTGGCTGATCTGGAAGTGGCCTGGACCTATCGCTCCGGTACGGGCGAGCACGACCTGGGTGATCTCGGCATCGATTACCGTTTTGAGGTAACGCCCCTGTTGATCGGCGGCATTATGTACCTCTCCACGCCTGCTTCTCCCAATGCTCCCGATGTGCCGGCAACCATCACGGCTTTGAAGCCGGAGACCGGGGAACTGATCTGGAAATTCGAGTCGCCCTTTAATATTCACGGCCGCGGCATTGCCTACTGGCCGGGCGACGCAGACACAGCGCCACGTATCATTTTCGGCACGGACGATGGCTATCTGATGGCAGTGGATGTCACCACCGGCACTCTGGCGCCGGACTTTGGCCTAAACGGTGTAATTGACGCCTATGTCGGCGTGGCCTCCGAAATCGTCGGCGAGAGCCGACGCAGCAGCTATACCATTCCCAATCCGGTCACCATTTATGGCGACCTGGTGATTACCGGTGCACGACCCGGTGAAGGCGGCCCGCCCGGACCGCGCGGCGATATTCGCGCTTTCGATGCCCAGAACGGGCGCCTGGTGTGGACTTTCCATACGGCCCCTCAGCCCGGTGAGCCGCACGCGGATCTGATTCCGAATCCGGAGGAATACTACGATCTGAGCGGCGCCAACGCCTGGTCGACCATGTCGCTGGATCCGGTCAATGGGATCGTCTATGCACCGCTGGGTGACCTCAATGCCCGCGTGACCGGCCCCGAACTCTTTTCTGGCGGCATTGTTGCGCTGAACGCCTCAACCGGCGAATTGATCTGGTATCGCCAGATTGTGCACAAGGATATGTGGGACTGGGATTCGCCGACCCCCATGATTCTGTTCGACCATCAGGTCAACGGATCGACCGTGCCAGCAGTGCTCTATACCGCCAAACACGGACTGGTATTTATCTTTAATCGGTTGAATGGCGAGCCGTTGAACGGATTCGAAGAGCGTCCGGTGATGCCCACCGATTATCCGGGTGTGGATTTCTGGCCGACTCAGCCTTTCCCCACCGCGCCGGGCCCCATCACGCGCACCGGCATGACCCGGGACGAGATTCCGGATCTGGTGCCGGGCATGAAGGAGCATTGCGAGGCGCTGTGGGATGAAGTGAACCCGCAGTCCCTGGGGCTCTATTCGCTGGCCATGTCGGATCGCGCAGTTATTCGCGGCCCGACGGCTACCGGCGGGCCAAACTGGGGTGGCGGTTCCTATCACCCCGAACTGGGCCTCTTTATCATCAACACCAAAAATGAGTTGAGCCTGTCCCTCCCCGGCGCACCGCTGGGCAACTTCGCTACCCGCTCACAAGGCCAAGGCGGTGGCGGTAGCGGCGGCGGTGGCGGCGGTGGCGGTGGCGGTGGTGGTGGCTTCTCCTTTACCTACACTTACGAAGGTGTTCGTCTGCCCTGTACGCCCACGCCCTGGGGTGAGCTGGTGGCAGTGGATGTGAATAAGCTGGAAGTGGCCTGGCGCGCTCCGCTGGGCGATACCAAATCTCTGGGTGAGCTGGGCGAAGAAGCCGGCGCACGCAACCTGGGTGGCAATATCGTCACGGCGTCTGGCCTGGTGTTTATCGGCGCTACCAACGATGGCCGTTTCCGTGCCTTCGATGCCCGCTCCGGCGAGCAGCTGTGGGAAACAGATTTGCCGGCCAGCGGCCACGCCACGCCGATCAGCTATCTGGGCGCCGATGGCAAGCAATACATTGTGATAGTCGGTGCTGGCGGCACTTCCATTGGACGTGCACCGGAAGCAGGGCGCATGTCGGATTCGGTAGTAGCTTTCCGCTTGCCTGACTAGCGAACCTTTCGGCTACGGCGTGGCCTGATTTCCTGGAAGATCGCTTTTCATTCAGGTCATTGGGCCACGAGCATCCAGAAACAAGATGCGGGCCGAAAGAATTTCAAAATTGTCGGAGGGTAGATGAGATGGATAAACAAAGAATAGATGGCGAAGTCAGCACCGCCGATAGGCTGGTAGAGGGCGCTCATCTGAATTCCGGTTTTACCCGACGCCATCTGCTGCAGACGATGGCGCTAGCTCCGGCCGCCGCAGCGATGCCTGGATTACAGGCACAATCTGCCAGCCAAGGCCCCATTCTGTCGCTGGTCTCACGGCATGTTCAGTGGACCAGCTGGCAGGGTGGTCTGGAAGCCGCGATTGAAGCGGGATACCCCGGCATCTACTGGTCGGTGCGAGGGGGAGCGCATGTGGAGCCCGAGAATGTTGCCCGGGACTTGCCTCCCATCGTGGCAGCAACCCGCGCGGCCGGAATGGAGGTTCCCCTGATCATTGCCAACATCGGCGGGCCCGACACGCCGCATGTTGAAAGCATGCTGGATACATTCCGCTCTCTGGGCATCACGCGTTACCGCACAGGGGCAGGAAGCTATGATTTTTCCAGAGACTATGCGTCGCAAGCCGAAGAGTTCCGGAGACGTATGGATGGGCTCCAGAATCTGAATGCCCGTTACGGCGTGACGGCGTGCTTGCATACCCAGTCTGGTGCAAATAGTGTCGGGGGCGCTTTGTGGGATCTCTGGCTATTAGCGAAAGACTTCGATCCGCGCTATGTGGGCATCAACTTTGATGTGGGACATATTGTGGCAAGAAATGGAAGCGGATGGCAGGCTGCGGCTCACGCTGCCAGACCCTACATTCAGTCGCTCACCATTAAAGATGTCCGTTCGTGGCTGCCGCGGGAGAATGCTCCATCCGGCCAGTGGGCTTGGGAACGCGTGTTTGTTCCTCCGGGCCAGGGTATGGTCGATTGGGCTGGCGTCTTTGGCTTTCTCAAGGCAACAGATTACACCGGCCCCATCGGTATCTATCACGAGTACAGTGCGCCCATTCCTGGAACGGACAGGCAAATCAATATGCTTGGCAGAAATTATGGGAGCTGGGAGCTGGAAGTGTCGCGCGATTACTTTGTGTCTCTACTCAAGCGCGACGTGGATTTTTATAAAGGCGCGTTACGTAGTGCGGGCTTTACGATTTGACACGAGATGCCGGTTTTCCCCTTCTTTGTTGGACGGCCTGTGCCTCTGATAGAGTGGGGACCTGCTATTTAAAACAACACATTAGGCCGATTCCTTGTGGCAGCAGGGTCAGGCTACTTTGAGGAGGAACGTTTGATGTTAAATTTTAAATCTTTGGCAGTGAGCCTCGCCATGATGTTGGTAGCTACCGGCTCGGTGCAGGCTCAGGGCCCCGGCGGCGGTGGCGATCCCTGGCCGGACATGAAAAAGCTGCTGGTAATCGCCGATGTGCAAACCGGTTTCCACCACGATTCCATTAACCACGCCATGGGTGTGATTGAGCAGCTGGGCCGTGAATCCGGCGCCTGGGTAACCTTTATTCGTACCGATTCCCAGTTGATTACCAAGGAGCCCATCGTCGGTCAGGGCACCCGCTATGAGGGTCGCGGTGTCAACGCACGCAACCTGGATTATTTCGACGGTATTTTTATTCTTACCAGCGGCGCCGGCACCTTGACCGACGAGCAGAAAGCTTCTCTGCTGTCCTTTGTGCATGATGATGGCAAGGGCATTCTTCTGGGGCACGCCGCCAGCGTGGGCTGGTACGAGTGGCCGGAATACTTCGAAATGATCGGCTCCTTTATGGCGAGCGAGTTCAACGCCGATACCGCCTATATTCGCGAGTCCTCGACCTTCCCCGGCGCCACCGCGTTCCCGGAAACCTTTATGTTCCAGGATCAGCCCGCCGTCTGGCAGGAGCACTTCTCCAGCGATGACGCGGAAGTGATCCTGCGTCTGGATCCTGCTGGCCTAACCGAGCAGCAGTTGGCGCGTCGCGCCGACCAGGATTTTCCCCAGGTCTATGCCAAGTATTACGGTGCCGGGCGTGTATTCCATAACGCCCTGGGTCATCGCGAGCAGATGTGGGACGACCCGCGTATGCGTGAGCTCATGACGGAAGCCATCAAGTGGGCCCTGGGCGCTACCGAGTACGAATTGAATTACCCAAATATGCCTGAAAGGTAAAAAATTCCAGCGCTTCTATGGCAATTTTTATCTAGTGAAAAAAATCCTCTGAGAGCTTTGATATCAGGGGATTTTTTTTGCGCAACGAATAAGGGGGGATGATCATGAAAAGTGAGATTAGCGGCGCAAGTGAGATGCTGTTTAATACCGATGGTAGCGCCCAGAGCTCCGGCATTTCCAGGCGAGCTGTGCTGAAGGCTATGGCTGCAGCGCCGGCAGCCATGGCGGTCGCCGGCACCCAGGCACAGCAGCGCACGGTGCAAGGGCCGACCCTGGCTGTCGTTTCCAGACACCTTCAGTTTACCGATTGGCGCGGCGGATTGGACGTTGCTATGGAGGCGGGGTACCCGGGAATTGTCTGGACAGTTCGTGGTGGTGCTCACGTGCTTCCAGAAAATGTGGCGAGAGATTTGCCGCCTATTGTTGAGGCCACGCGTGCTGCAGGACTCGAAGTGCCGATGATTATCGCCAGCATTTCACCCGATGCGCCTCACGCAGAAGCGATGCTGGATACCTTTGCTGGCCTGGGCATTACCCGGTACCGCGCCGGGTCGGGAGGCTATGATTATTCGCGAGATTTTGCCGCTCAGTACGATGAGCTGCATCGGGAAATGGAAGCACTGCAGGAGCTGAACGCCAAGTACGGCACAACAGCCTGTTTTCATACGCATTCCAATACCGGAAGTATCGGCGGTGTGGGCTGGGATCTGTGGATGACAATGAGAGATCTCGACCCGCGCTATATTGGTATCAACTTCGATATTGGTCACATCGTGGCGAGAACAGCGGTGGGTTGGCGCGACATTGCCCATGCTGCACGCCAACACATTCAGTCCCTCTCGCTTAAGGATGTGCTCGCCTGGCAGCGGGTGGAGAATCCCCGCGAGGGAGCCTGGCCCTGGACCAGAACCTTTGTGCCCCCGGGTCAGGGGATGGTCGACTGGGATACTTTTTTTGCCTTTTTTCACGATACCGGTTTTGCCGGCCCCATGGAGGTGTACCACGAGTACTCGGCGCCGATACCGGGTTCAAACGAGCGCATCAACATGCTCGGCAGAAATTATGGCGAGTGGCAACTTGAGGTGCCTCGAGACTACTACGTTTCGCTGTTGGCTCGCGACGTGCAGTTCTATAAAGCAGGAATGCGTAAGGCTGGTTTCGAGGTTTCATAGGTTCATTGGGCCAGCTTGGCTGGCTCGTGTTATAACTTTTTGGGGAAATATAAATGAGAAAGTCGATTCACAAAATTCTTGTTGCTGCTGGTCTCTGTGCAGTGGGTGCCTCCACCTTCGCACAAACGGAGCGCGAACAGGGCTGGGCGCATATTGAGGCAGCCAGACAGGCTGCTGGGTATCACAATGCAGTATTTTTTGATCACACCTGCGCGCGTCTGGTGGTGGGGGCAGATTTACCCTTTGGTCGAATTGCTCGACCGGCCAATGATCGCGATCCTGCTAACTTCCAGATGGACCCTGTAAAGGTATTTGACAACCTTTACTACCTTGGCGAAAAGATGCAGTGGGGCGCCACGCCGTCTTCTTGGGCGATTACCACTTCGGAAGGCATTATTCTGATCGACGCATTGTACGCGGATTCCATGCCCTCCCAGATTATCGGCGGTCTCGAGAAGCTGGGGCTGGATCCAGCAGATATTAAAATTATTCTGATTGCTCACGGGCATGCTGATCATACGGGCGGTGCTAAATACCTGCAGGAGACCTATGGAGCGGAGGTATACATGGGTGGCCCTGACTGGGAGGCAATGGCAAGCAGTCCGAGAAATAGTGCGGCTATGCCGCTACCAGGTGTCTCTGTGGTCGACGGTCAGGAAGTCACCCTGGGCGACACCACCGTCAAGCTGTTTCTGACGCCGGGTCATACGCCGGGCACGGTATCCATGTTGATTCCGGTCACGGATAACGGCACGCCACATGTAGCAGCGTTGTGGGGTGGAACGGGCATGCAGGGCAGCGCCGCTGTGTACAGCGAGTCTGCAGCGCGATTTCGTGACATTGTCACGGCTGCCGGCGCCGATGTAATCCTGTCAACACATCCTCAGATCGACAATTCTGATGTTAAGCTGCCGCTATTCAAATTCCGTCAGCCCGGCGATCCCAACCCCTATGTAGTGGGCGCCGAGTCTGTACAGAATTATTTGACCGTTGCCTATCACTGCGCTGCGGCGGCAACGCTCATGACTGAGGAATATCAGCGCTACCTGGGTCGCTAAGGGGAGTCGTAACGCCTCGGCTTTGATGATTGCTGTAAGGAATCAGAGCCGAGCCCCTTCCCGGTAAGCGGAGTAGCTCCGCGGTTTAAGCAAAACCCGCCCTGTGCGGGTTTTCTTTTGCTCACTATGATTTTGTATACCCCAAAATATACTTTTAGGCTGCAGTTTGAGTATTTCTTGGGATGTGGAAATTGCTCTGGCCGGTTATGCTGGCGCTTTCCCGCAGGCCTGGATGATATTACTCTGCCCAGGTAGTTACATAAAAATGATTGAAAAAGGAGAGGCGTGTTGAAAAATGCTCCCCGAGAACGGGCCAGTACCAAGAAAAATGGCGGCAGTCGAGAGCGCATTCTCAACGAAGCATTGCGAGAGTTTGCCGAGAAGGGGTTCAGCGGAGCGCGGGTTGATCGCATCGCCAACAAGGCGGGCACCAGTAAGCATATGCTGTATTACCACTTCCGCAGCAAGACCGGCCTCTATGAGACGGTACTGGAAGGCGCCTATGGAGGTATCCGCTTTGCCGAATCCAACATCGACGTTGATCACATGAACTCGGTCGATGCACTGCGTTCCATCGTGCGTCAGAGCTTCGACTACCATTGTGACCACGAGATGTTCGTGCGCCTCGTCATGAATGAAAATATTCATCATGCCAACCATATTGATGAGCATCAGGCCGAGGGAAACCGGGCTATCATCGATATCCTCGCCGATATTCTGCAGCGTGGCAGTATGGAAGGCAGTTTCCGGTCCGGCATTGACCCCAAACATTTACACCTGACCATCAGCGCTTTGGGCTTCCACTTCGTTTCCAACCGATACAGCTTCGCGAAGATTTTCGAGATGGATTTGGAATCTCCTCGCGCACGCCAGGAGCGCCGTGAGCTGGTGGTGGAAACCGTATTGAGTTGGGTCGCCGCACACTAGTTAGTAAAAGAGGCTATGCCAGCCGGGCGCTCGTCTGGTTGGCGCAAATCCCGACTTTCGTAAGGCTAGATTTAGTTCTCTAAAATTACATTTATCTTTCATAAAACAATAAAACATGGGAGAAGATTTTTTCATCACAAGCGGTCGCGTTCGTTAGACTAGTCCTGGCACCTTTAAAGACATGAATTGAGCGAGCCTTCGGCAATGACCCCAAAGGCTCGTCCTTCATACCTGGCACCATGTATCCAAACGAACTGAATATTCGCCACCTTTTTGTTCTGCACTATGTGATGCAGACTGGCAGTATTCAGCTTGCTGCGGACAGGGTCCACCTCTCCAAGCCCGCCATTTACCAGGCCATAAGGCGTCTCGAATCGGAAATTGGTGTGCCGCTTTTCGAGCGGCATGGTGGGGGTGAGTTGACCAAGGAGGGCATGTTGCTGGCGCAACGTATCAGCCGTGCCTTGCAGCACCTGTCTTCCTTTAACCGGTACAGTGGCAACGACGGTGAGCGTATGGACGTGGTGCGCCATCTGACGGATTCCCAGCTGCGCAGTCTAGTTGCTGTGGTGCGCCATGGCAGTTACACCCTGGCCGCATCCTATTTGGGGCTTACAGAGCCCAGCGTGCATCGCACCGCAAAAAGCCTGGAATCAATGCTGCGACGCCAGCTGTTTGTACGCAAGGCCAAGGGGGTTGAGGCTACATTGGAAGCGCGCTTCCTTGCGCGCGAAGCCAGCCTGGCCTATGCCGAAATTCACCAGGGCCTGGATGAGGTCAATATGCTGTCCGGTCTGCGCGTAGCACGCTTGACTATTGGCTGTCTGCCCATGGTGCGTACAGATCTGGTGCCTGAATCGGTGACCCGATTTCTGCAGTCTCACCCCAACACCTTTGTCAGCCTGGTGGATGGACCCTATCACGAGCAGCTGAATGCGTTGTTGCACGGCGATCTCGATCTCATTTTGGGCGCTCTGCGCAGCCCGCCGCCTACCAGCGAAGTGGTGCAGAAGTTTCTGTTCAACGATCGGCTGGTGCTGGTCATGCGCGCCGGCCACCCCGCATTGCAGTTGGGTGATGCGGCCGAAAATTTTGGCGAGCTCAATCGCTACGGCTGGATTGCTCCGCGGCAGGGAACCCCGACTCGTTCGATTTTTTCCCAGCTGTTCACTCACTTCCGCGTGCCGGAGCCAGAGCATCTGCTCGAGTGCAGTTCGCTGATCGCCATACGCGGATTGCTGCTGCGATCGGATCGCATCACGCTGCTGTCACAGCGACAGGTAGCACCCTCAGTAGAATCTGGCGAGCTGGCGACCCTGCATTTGAGCCCGGATTTCTGTAGTCGTCCGATCGGTCTCACCACGCGCCAGGGCTGGCATCCCACTGCAATTCAGCAGGCCTACATGGATCAGCTCATGGCCATCGTGCAGAAGGATTACTGAGCGGACTACTGGGCGTTATCCTGAACAAAACCCGTGTCGAGATGCGCCATGCTGAAACTGGTTATCTACATACCTGACTCTCACCTGGAAGCCGTCAAGTCGGCCGTGTTCGCGGCGGGTGCAGGCCGCATCGGAAATTACGATTGCTGCTCCTGGCAGACGCCAGGCAAGGGCCAGTTCCGACCGTTGGATGGCAGCATTCCTTTTTTGGGAGAGGAGGGTAAGGTGGAAACCGTCGATGAGTGGCGCGTCGAGATGGTGGTACCCGATGAGCAGCTCAAGCTGGTATTGGCGGCGCTGCGTCTGGCGCATCCCTATGAGGAACCAGCCTTTGACGTGCTCCGCATGGAGCTTACGGATGGTTGATCTCACCTTTCAGGGTGCGGCATTCGTCCAATCGGTATCCCGATAAAGTTGCTCGACCTTGGCGCGCGCCCAGGGGGTGCGGCGCAAAAATGTAAGGGTGGATTTGATGCTGGGATCGCGCGCGAAGCAATTGATCCGGACGCGTCGTGCCAGTTCATCCCAGCCATAGCGCCGCTCCAGTCGCTCCACGATTATGGCCAAGGTGATGCCGTGCAACGGATCACCGCCAGGTACATTGGTCTCAGTCATCTTCACTCGGACCGATTGCGACCGCGGTGGTCCCGTCTTCGGCCCTTTTCACCCGAATCTTGTTGCCCTGCAGCATCTGGCCGTTAAGAGATTTCATGGCCAGCTTGGCTTCGCCGACCTTCGGCATCTCGACAAAGGCAAAGCCCTTGGACTTGCCGGACTGCTTGTCCAGAATCAGATTGCAGTACTGCACCCGCCCGTGAGATTCAAACAGGCTGCGCAGTTCGGCTTCGGTAGTGTTGCGCGACAGATTACGGATCAAAAGTTTCATATGGAGCTCGTAGCGAACTGCCGGATTCTGCTCCGGCCTGGAGTAGAGACGACGAAGTGTGTCAGGGCGACAGCCGCTGATGTGACCAGCCAGCGCCGGACCGCGTATAGATAAAACGGTCGTGCAAACGATCAGGTTGTCCCTGCCAGAATTCGATGCTTTGCGGCACCACCCGGTAGCCACCCCAGTGCGGTGGACGTGGCACATTCTCGCCTTCGTAGGTCTTGGTGTAGTGCTGCAGTGCGTCTGTCAGTTCTTTGCGCGAGGCCACTGGCTTGCTTTGCTGCGAAGCCCAGGCGCCGAGCTGACTGCCGCGCGGGCGGGTGGCCCAATAGGCATCGGCGTCTGTCTCGGGGACCGCGGCGATCGAGCCGCGAATATTCACCTGACGTTCGAGCTCTTCCCAGAATAGGGTGAGGGCGACCTGGCCATTAGCAGCGATCTGGCGCGCCTTGCGCGAAGTCTGGTTGGTGTAAAAAACAAAACCTTCACTGTCGTAACCCTTGAGTAACACCACGCGCTGATAGGGCGCGCCGTCCTCGACCGTGGCCAGCGTCATGGTGTTGGGGAAGTAGCGGCACTGCTGTGTGGCGTCCTGATACCAGAGATCGAACTGGAACATGGGATCGGCTTGCAGGTCGGACTCCAGCAGGTTGCCGCGCGCATATTCGCGCCGCTCGCCCGCGAGATCGCGCGACAGCTTATCGCTCATCAGCTGATATCTCCGGTCGTGCGGACGCGCTTGCTGCCGGTGACCGCCAGGGGCTGCACCGCGCGGCGGCGCTCTTCCAGGCGGCGATCAATCCAGTTTTTCAAGGCGATGAGCAGGCCGGCGATCAAAAAGGCTCCGGGCGGCAATACGGCGACCAGTAGGCCCGACTCAAAGGGCAGCACCTGAATTTTCCAGTTGGCTGCGGTGGGGCCCAGCAGTAATTCCATATTGGCAAAGAGGGTGCCACTGCCGATGATCTCGCGGACGGCGCCCAGCGCCAGCAGGACGGCACCAAAGCCGGAGCCCATCATCAGACCGTCGAGCGTTGAAGCCAGCGGTGGATTCTTGCTGGCAAAGGCTTCGGCACGGCCGAGGATGGTGCAGTTGGTTACGATAAGCGGAATGAAGATGCCTAGAATGAGGTAGAGCTCATAGGTGAAGGCTTTCATCAGCAGTTCGGTGCAGGTGGTAAAAGTAGCGATGATCATGACAAAGGCGGGCAGGCGGATCACGTCCGAGACGTGATTGCGAATCAACGACACCGCCAGGTTTGAGCCGGCCAGCACCAGCAGGGTGGCCAGACCGAGGCCCAGTGCATTGACCACGCTGCCGGTCACGGCCAGTAGGGGACACAGGCCGAGTAGCTGCACCAGTGCCGGATTTCTGGTCCAGAGGCCGTCTTTGACTATGGCTTGGTAGCTCGACATTTATTCCACCTCGGGGGCATTAGGGAGCGGCGTCTGGCTCATGTCAACCAACCGTTCGCGATTGGCCTCAAACCAGGCCAGGGTGCGGCTGATCTGGCCCACTACCGCGCGCGGCGTAATGGTGGCGCCAGTAAAGGCGTCGAAATCGCCCCCGTCCTTGCGCACGGCCCAGCGCGCTGCCGCTGGTTGGCGCAGCGACAGGCCCGTAAAACCTCGAATCCAGTCGCTTTTGCGCAGCTCGACCTTGTCACCCAAGCCGGGAGTTTCTCCATGCACGGTGACGCGCACGCCGGTCAGGCTGCCGTCCAGAGCAATACCCACCAGCATGGCGATGCTGCCGGAATAGCCGTCGGGCGCCACGCTGGGCAGGATAAAGGCGACCGCTTCGTCGTTCTGACGCACCACATGGATCAGTTGATCACGCACATGCAGAATGTCGCGGCCATCCTCGGGTAGCGGCAGACTGTCCTCCAGCACATCGTTATCGTGCGGGATGCCCTCGATTACTTCGATCAGGGTGCGGGCCTCCACTTCGCGCTGGGCTGCAGCAATATCCTCGCGGGTCAGTGCATAGGTCAGGCCCAGAGCCAGGGCGGTAGCCAGAGCAAAAATACCCAGGCGCAGGGCATTGCGACCGGCGGCTTGCAGAGGAGAGGAGGTGGACATCAGTCTTCGCCTCCGGAGAAGCGCGCGCGGCGGCGCTTGTCGTGGCCATAGGTGCGCGGTTGGGTGTAGTAGTCGATAAAGGGAGCGGCGAAATTCATCAGCAGCACAGCAAAGGCCACAGCGTCCGGGTAATTGCCCCAGGCGCGAATTATAAACACCAGCGCGCCGACGCCGATGCCAAACACCAGACGCCCCAGGTT